>QZKE01000083.1 GCA_003598015.1 Actinomycetota bacterium
TCGCGGAGCGACGAGACGTATTGCGAGGAGTCCGCGACGCGGCAAACTCGTTTGAGCAAGACGTTGCTTCAGGACAACAGCATCGGGGATGCAGCGGCGGTCGAATGCGAGCGTATTTACGGATCGGGGTACTAAGGATCGCCTTGCGGAAGAAGTGGGAGGAGGAGCCGTGAAGGGAACGGGGTGGACGACGAAGAAGATGCTGGCCGTGGTGATACCTATCTGCATAGTGGTTGCGGCGGTTGCTGTCTCACTGGTCCTGGTGCTCGGAAGGAACGACACGGGCGGGAACGAAACCGCCGCAGGCGACAAGGCCGGTGAAGAGCAGGGCAGCACCATCAGCGAAGAGGAGATGGTGGAGACATACGAAGGGATCAAAGAGCAGGCCGAGGTAGCGTCGGCGGAGATGGAGGACCTGGAATCCGAGGAGGCCGCTTCCGACCCGGAGACCTACGACCAGGAGCTCGAGGAGGCTCTCGCCGCCTACCAGGAACTGGCAATGCTATTGGAGGAAGCGGCAAACGCCGTGGTTGAAGTATCGGAGGACTACGCTGAGCTGTACGCATATATCTACGAATACTACGACTACCTGTATGCCCTGACCGAAGAGGCGGTGGGCCAGATCGAGTACCTGCTGTCCATCGTTCCGACCCTGGAGGAGATCCAGCAGTTGGAGCAGATCGTGGAGAACATCGAGAACCTTCCGTCCGCGGGACAGCGCGGCCAGTTGAGCGAGCAGTTGAACCAGGCGATGCAGAAGGTGCTCGCGAACCTGGAGAGCGTACAAGTGCCCGCCGGCACGAGCTCGTACGGCGAGGGGATGGACGCCATGGCCGCCGAGTTGGAATCCCTGGTGCAGCAGATGAGCCAGTCCCTGGCCTCCGGCAACCAGGCGGACTTCAGCTCGCTGGCGGACCAGATGAACGGCACCATCACCGCGATCCAGCAGCAGCTTTCCTCAACCGTCTCTTCCCTGATGTCCAGTTACACCTCCACGCTCTCGCAGCTGGAAGCCTCGATCCAGGCCGCGCTACCCTGAACGCGCGGGGGAGGATGGGCGGAGGAAACGGAGCGAGCTGTTCCCGCGGGCAAGGTTGGCGTTGACGGCGGCGGGAGTTGCATGGATTCCCTCCGCGACGTTAGGCCCCGGAAATCTATCCTCGAGGATCTACCGGCAGGTCATGCAGGGATACCCGGGAGCCTCCTCGCGCAGCCGGCCCGCAACCGCGGGGTGGGAGGAGCGGGTCGCATGTTTCCGCCTTTAACGCAAATTTAACAAACGCATTATAGGCCGTTAACAGCTCTCCGTTATAAAAAATCCTGGAAAGATGGTAGAGGATCCGTTCCAGGACAAGGAGGCAGAACGGTGAAGAAAAAGGGCGCAGGAACAGGTTGGACGGCGGGGAAAATAGCGGCCGTGGCCGTCTCTACCAGCCTGGTGGTCGCGGTCCTGGCGGTGACCATGATCATGGTGATCGGCGGCATCGGAGGGCAGAAGTCAGGCATGGACGGGACCATCGGGGAGGAGGAGATGGTCGAGGCTTACGAGGAGATCAAGCAGGATGCCGAAACGGCCATGGATGAAATGGAAGACCTTACGTCCGAAGAGGCCACATCGGATCCCGAGGTATACGAGCAGCAGCTGGAGGAGACGCTGACTGTTTATAATCAGCTTCTCGCGGACCTGGAAGAAGCAATCGAGGCCGTGATCGAGGTATCGGAGGATTACGAGGAGCTGTATGCCTATATCTACGAGTACTACGACTATCTCTATGCATTGACCGAACAGGCTGCGGGCGAGATAGAATACCTCCTCTCACTCGTCCCGACCATGCAGGAGATACAGCAGATGGAGCAGATCGTGGAGCGGCTTGGGCAATTACCGGCAGCGGGGCAATACGGCGAGCTCAGCACCCAACTCGACCAGGCCGTGCAGAAAGCCCTCTCCAACCTGGAGGGAGTGACGACATCGGATACCCTGAGCTCCTACGGATCCAGCATGGAATCCCTGGCCCGGCAACTCGACTCCCTGTCCCAGCAGATGAACCAGTACCTGGCCTCCGGTAACAAGGCGGCCTTCAACTCCCTGGCGGACCAGATGAACGCCACCGTTATCTCGATGCAGCAGCAGCTCTCCTCCGCTATTACATCCCTCAGCTCCAGCTATACCTCCATGCTCTCGCAATTGGAGGCCTCGATCCAGTCGGCGCTGCCCTGAGGCGTAGCCAATCAGGCATAGGGGTCGGGCCTGGACTTATGCCTGAAACGGCCATGAGGAGCAGAGAAAAGGAAGAAAGGTGTAACCCAAATCCCCATGTATATATGCAGGGAATACGGCTCAGGCATAGGGGTCGGGCCTGGACTTATGCCTGAAACGGCCATGAGGAGCAGAGAAAAGGAAGAAAGGTGTAACCCAAATCCCCATGCATATATGTTTGGCATACGGCTCAGGCATAAGTCCAGGCCCGACCCCTATGCCTGACAAATTGAAAGCTCGAGAGCGTCTTGGTTGATCACCCGTAGATACCCTCGAGCTTTCGCACCGGAAAGAGGGGGCTTCCGTGCTTGTTATTCCGTTCTACATGTTCGCTACGACTTGCTCTTTCCTGATTCCGAGAAGGCCGTTTATGCAGCCGATGAGCGCCATGGGGTCGAACGGCTTCGCAAAACATTGGCTGACCCCAGCCTGCAGTGCCTTCTCCTCGATATCCTCCTTTGGCAGTGCGCTCAGGAACAGTATCGGGATGGTGAATGTCTTGGTAGAGGTTCTCAACCTCTCCACCACACTGAAACCGTCCCCCGCTGGCATCCTCACATCGAGAATGATGAGGTCTGGCAGGATCTTGTGCGCGCTCATGACGGCGGACATACCGTCGAATGCTGTGTAGACCTCGAAACCCTCCATAGCAAGATTGATGCTGAGGATCCTCACTACAGCCTCGTCGTCGTCTACGATCAGAATCTTTTTCTTCTCCATTTTGAAGCCCCTATCTCTCTCGCATCCTATCGTTCCGGTGTATATTGCATCGACGCCGCTTCCGCCTCCCACTATCCCGCAACCGGGTGATTTCGGGCCTCCGTCCGGGTTACGCCCCCGGAGGGACACATTCGTGGCCGCGTCCGCCTGCGACGGTTATGCCTTGCTCCCAGCCATCTATGCGTGTACGGCGTATCGTTTCAGTTCGGTGCCGAGAAGGCCATGGACGCAATCTATCAGCTCCGCGATTTCGAACGGCTTGGCGAAACAGCAGCTCACGCCCAATCGCAGGGCCTTCTCTTCGATATCTTCCTTGGGGAGGGCGCTCAGAAACAGGATAGGGATCCTGAACGTCCTGGTTGAAGACTTCAACCTTTCCACGACCCTGAACCCATCCACGAGCGGCATCCTTACGTCCAGGACTATCAGGTCGGGTCTGCTGGCATAGGCGCTCTTGATGGCGGACATCCCGCCTAGGGCTTCGCAGGTCTCGAAGCCCTCGGCGCTCAAGCTGCTGGCGAGCATCTTCACCAGGGATTCGTCGTCATCTACGATGAGTATCCTTTTCCCCGCCATTTCGCCTCCTCTCCGTTGCTGCCCCGTTCGCGTGGCGTTCTCTTTAACGGTAGCTCGGCTTCCCGCCGCCATCCCACCTATGGGTGATTACGGGCCGCCGCAAGGAGGTCTCTGCGGAAAACGCTCAATCCGCGCTATATTCCCGTGAGGATGGACAACATTCCAGAGGGTGCTTGCGGTACGCCACGTGCACACCGATGCCGGGCAGCACGTGCCAGGCTGACCAAGAAGGGATTATGCGGGGGTTATCTCTACGTAAAGGTCTGTGTCGGGCTCGATACTCCAGGCGGGCTTTCCTCGCCTGCCGCTCACCAGCTCGAAGACGGCCACGGCCAGACCGACGATGTATCCGGGCAGCGAGGGATTGGACATCCTCAGGGTGAGCCGGTCACCCTCCATCTCCAGGCTGCTGATGAGTCCGAGGCCGCGGATGGCCGCCAGGTAACGCAGCCCCTGGTAGCCGCTGCGGGCCTCCTCGACACTCAAGGCCGCGAGAGCGTTCTCCCTCTCGACCTCTATGACCGCGTCGATCACTCGCTCTCCCAGTTCGTGTACGAGTTCGTCGAAAACGGCCAGCATGCCCGCCGTTCCAAAGAAGGCCAGCCGGCGGCCGCTCCGGCTGTCACGGATGATCCCCGCCTCCAGGTCCCAGGTGAATTGCCTCAGGTCCAGGGGGGTGCCGCAAGTGCCACAAAGCTCGTACCCCATATCCCCCGGCTTGCCGGCTATCTCCTCCCTGAGCATGAAGGACTCATCCTCCAGGCGCGCCTCCCGCATGGTGACGTCCACCTGATGGCGGCGGGAGTCCAGCGCCTGCCAGTCTATTCCAGCCCACCTTTTTTCCAGCACCTCGGCGGCGCCCTTGAAGTCTCCGCAAAAGAACGGGAGCGAGTAAGGGTCCTCGATATAGACGGTGACTCTCTCAGGCCGCCCCCGGCGTGGATACTGGCCGCCCACGGTTATCTTGCCATATCCCATTACCAGTCCCTGGGACTCGATGGTCTTGATCATGGAGCGGTAGCCGACGAAATGGGCCAGGAAGCTGACTCCCCACGGCAGGGTGCGGTGTAGAAAGGCCCGCGTGGCACGGCTCTTGGAGCCGATGACCACCTCCCAGATGTGTTCGGTGGTGACACCGAGGATCTGCGAGAGCCGGTTCCACAACCGGTCCAGGTTGTCGGATTCGAAGAAGACGAGGCGGTGCCTGGGATCGCCTTTCTGGGTTATGGTCCCGTTGGCGTTCCAGTTCAGGTTACTCGCGATGCCCAGGGGAACACCGCATTCCCCGCAGGTCCCAGTGGCTTTCATACCCTCATCCCCCCAAGTCACATCCTACGTGCCTGCTCGTAAGGCTAGAGCCCATCCCCGCAGGCCGCCCGGGGTAACAGCTCCGGGCTTCATCCATAGCGAGGGCGCCGTTGAGAACGGTCCCGCGGCAAGGCCCTCAAGCACCGATATACGCCTTCTTTACCTCCTCGTTTCCGGCAAGCTCCCGTGCCGTTCCCTCCAGCACTATGTGCCCGTTCTCCAATACGTATCCCCGGGAGGATATGGAGAGGGCCATGCTGGCATTCTGCTCCGAGAGCAGGACGGTAACTCCACCGCGGTTGATACCCTCTATGGTCTCCATGATCTTCTTCACGATGAGCGGTGCCAGGCCCAGGGACGGCTCGTCCAGCAGCAACAGCCGCGGCTTGCACATGAGAGACCGTCCTATGGCCAGCATCTGCTGCTCCCCGCCACTCAGGGTGCCCGCCTCCTGGTCGGCCCGCTCCTCCAGGATGGGGAACAGCTCGTAGATTTCCCGCAAGGTCTTTGCCGTCTGTGATTTCTCGCGATACCTGGTATAGGCGCCCATCATGAGGTTCTTCCTTATGGATAGCCTAGGGAAGAGCTTGCGGCCCTCCGGGCAGAGGGAGACACCCAACTTCACGATCTTCTCGGGATTCTTCTTGTGGATGGGCCGTCCCTCGAACTCGATGGTTCCCTGGGTCGGCGTTATCAGTCCGCTTATGGTCTTGAAGAGCGAGGATTTGCCGGCGCCGTTGGCGCCCAACAGGCATACCAGCTCACCCTCCCCGATTTGCAGGGAGACACCGCTGATCACGGCATGCTTGCCTATGACGCAGTGAACATCGTTGAGTTCAAGCAATGCACTCTCCCAGGTATGCCTCGATCACCGAGGGGTCCTGACAGACGGATTGCGGATCGCCATCCGCGATCTTTATGCCGAAATTGAGGGCGATGATGTAGTCCGCCAGGTTCATGATCATCCTCATCTTATGCTCGATCACGCAGACCGTGACCCCGCTCGCCCTGATCTTATCGATGAGGGTTATTATGCCGTCGGTCTCCTCCAAACCGACTCCGCCCGTGGGTTCGTCGAGGAGGACCAGCTTGGGTTTGCCTATCAGGGCCACGGCTATGGCCAGCCTCTTCTGCGCCTCCTGGGGCAGGGTGCCTGCCGGCATATCCGCATACTCCGCCAGCCCGGTGAAACCCAGTACCTCCATGACCTCGCGTGTGGTCTCTTTCTTCTCGCGGCGCGCGCGGGGGGTGTACAGGAGGGCATCGAAGAGGCCGGAACGGGTGCGCATGCGGTGGCCGATTACCAGGTTGACCCAGACCGGCAGCTCCTCGAAGAGGGCGGTTGTCTGGAAAGTCCTGGTAATGCCCCCGCGAGCCACGCTGAACGGCTTCCACCCCGTGATATCCCTGCCTTCCAGCGTCACTTTACCTTCGTCCGGTCGTATGGAGCCGCCGATGAGGTTGAAGAGGGTGGTCTTTCCCGCGCCGTTGGGCCCGATTATCGCGGTTATCGAGCCGCTGGATATCTCGAAATCCACCTTGTTGACCGCCACCAGGCCACCGAATCTCTTGGTCAGTGCTTCCACCGCAAGCAGCGTGGTCATTCCAACACCTCTCCCGTCCGATAATACTTCTTCTTCGCCCACTCCCAGAACTGCTTTGCGCCTCCCACGATACCACGGGGGAAGTAGATGATAACGACGATGAGGATAAGTCCGAAGATGAAGTAACGCCACTCACCTATGCCCTTTATCTTGTCGAGGAGGAAATACAGGCCTACCGTGCCTACTACCGGGCCGGCAAGGGTGGCCGCCCCTCCAATAAGCAGGTATATCAACAGGTAGAAGGAATACATGTAATTGGTGATGGTGTAATCCAGGCTTCCTTTCTCCATGGCGAACAGCCCCCCGGCCAGTCCCACCATGAAACAGCTTACGGTGAAGGATAGGAGCTTGGTGCGGAAGGAGTTTATCCCTACCGCTTCCGACAGGTTCTCGTTGCTGCGGATGGCGATAAAGCTCGAGCCCAGCAGGGACTTCACTATCTGCCTCTCGATCAAAATGGCGAGGATGAGGAAGCCCAGTACGACATAGTAGCGTGCCCACCTCGCTTCCAGGTAGGAGGGCATGGTGACTTTCTGGCCCCTGAGCCCCCCGGAGAGCCAGGTCCAGTTCTCGAAGACCTTGAACACGATGACGTTGAAACAGAGGGTCACGATGGCGAAGTAGGGGCCCTTGGTGCGCAGGGATGGGAGACCGACCAGCATCCCCAGGAAGGCGGTGATGAGGCTGGCGAGGATGAGGGCCGGCCAGATGTTGATCCCTACTCTCTCCACGAATATGCCGAAGGCGTACGCTCCTATACCCAGGAAGGCGCCGTGGGCCAACGAAGCCTGCCCGGTATAGCCCAGGATAAGGTTGAGGCTCAAGGTCGCGATCGCCCAGATCATAGCCATAGTCAGTACCTGTATTGTGTACTTGCCGGATTTGGAGCGATTCAGGTACAAAGGTATCAACGCTACTATCACGATCAGCAGCAGATAGAAGGCCCACTTGCCGTATTTCTTCACCCTAGTCCCTCCCGCCGAAGATCCCGGTCGGCCAGATAGCCAGGATGATGATGAGCACGCCGAAGGCAAAGACATCCTTGTAGGCGGAGGAGATGTAGGCAATGGCCAGCGCCTCCAGTATCCCCAACAGGTATCCTCCTAAAATGGCGCCCTTCATGCTCCCCAAACCGCCTATGACCACGATGACGAAGGCCTTGAGCACCAGAACGCTCCCCATCTCCGGGGAGACGAAGGCCAGGGGAGCCATGAATACGGCGGCTACGGCGGCAAGGGCGGTGGCGATGGCGAAGGTCAGGGCGGACATGCGATTGACGTTTATCCCCACCAGCGCCGCGCCTTCACGGTCCTGGGACATGGCCTCGATGGCCGTACCCAGGCGGGTCCTCTTGATAAAAACCTGGAGGAGGATGATAAATACGATCGCTCCGACGATTACGATGAGCCGCTGCACCTCCATGTTGATGCCCAGGAAACTGAAGTTCTTGTCGATGGGCTTGGGAACGCGCAGTGCGTCAGGCTGTATGCCCCTTACCAGGGTCTCCAGGACAAGGATGAGACCGATGGCGGCGATGAAGCTGTTGATGTGCGGCTGACCTCTTAAGGGTCGATACACGGCTCGCTCCACTACTACACCAGCGATAGAGAGCGCCGCCATGCAGATGACCAGGGCAAGCCAGTAATTCACGCCTCCCAGCACCATGACGATGTAGAGCAGGTAAGCCCCGATCATGTACATGTGCCCGTGGGCGAAATGGGAGATATCCAATATACCGAAGATCAGGGTGAGGCCCAGGGCTACCAGGACATACTGGCTGCCCAGCTGAATACCTATGACCATCTGGTTTAAGAAAAAGGACAAGACCTTCTCCTTGAGTATTCCCCCTCAGGAAGGTGGAAACCCTCCAGCAACAGATATCTGTCTCTCATTATCAGGAAGCCCCCAGTGGGGGCTTCCTGATAATCCATGCGACCTATTCTCTCGTAGATCCTACGCTATAGCTTCCACCACTCTATCGGTTCGCCCGGCACGAACACGCCATCCACGACCATGGTGCTTGTGCCCGGCATCAACAGGGCTCCCGTTTCGTCATCGATGCCCTCGAAGCCTACTGGATATACATCGCCCGAGGTCACGGAGACGTCACCATCGGCGAATCCCGCGCGGATGGCCTCGACATCGTCCACGCTCTGCGCCGCTTCCATGGCCTTGGAAAGGATCATGAACCCGGTATAGCAGATGGCTGTCTCCCAGGTCACCCTCTCGCCGTATTCGTCTTCGTACATCTTGGTGAAATCCGTCATGGCAGGCCAGAAATCCGCCCCGTTCTCGACCGGCAGTACGCCGATGGCACCCTCAAGAGCCTCCATGCCCGTGATATCGGCAATGTCATCCAGCTTGGCCTGGTCGATGACGATGAAGCCGCCCTTGAAGCCCAGACCCCGAGCCTGCTCTATCACCAGGGCGGTGGGATCGGAGGGGCCTCCGATGAACAGCACATCCGGGTTCGCTGCCAGTACGGTGGTAAGGTTGGCCGTATAGTCCGTCGTGGTGTAGTAATCGGCCGGAGCCTTGGCCACCACTTCTCCTCCCGCGCCCGTCCAGGCCTTCTCGAAGGTGGACCCCCACAGCTCGCCATAGGCGCCGGTGGTCTGCAGCATGCCCACTTTCATCCAGCCCGAGCCCATGGACAACTTGATCCATTCCGGCAGGTAAATGGAGAATGGCGGGGGCATGGTGATCATTAACGGATTGGCTCCCTGCGCGTAGAGCGGAACGCTGGTATATGCCATGATCAGAAACTCCTCGCCCGCCTTGGTGTTTATCCCCATCTGCGGTCCGATGGTATTGGCGGTGGGATCCCAGATGATGTTGATGCCCTCCTCGAGGACGAACTGGTTGGCGTTAGCCAAGGCCTGTTCGGGCACCATCCCGTCATCGGATGACTTCAATTCAAAAGTATAGGTGGTATCCCCTATCTTGATCCCACCATCGTCGTTGATCTCATTGATAGCCATCTCTATTCCGGCCTGGATGTCCTGGCCATAGCCCGCCGCTACGCCGCTCAATGGCGCGTTAAGCCCAATCTTCACCACAACACTTTCACCATCGCCGCCCCCATCGCCGCAAGAGGCGAAGCCCAGGGTGAGCATGAGCAAGGCCACGGTCAGCACGATGATCGTCTTCAAACGCATGTTCCTCAACCCCCCTTATTCGGATATCCAGCTGCGCTTCCATACACGTCTGTTTTGTGAACGATTTTAACTTCAAAGCATGCGGGATAAGGCAGACCCCTGGCTTCGGGGAGCATTGCGACTATGCCTGGCTGCCTGCGGCGTTTACCTGTTACGGTGGTATAGCGATGCGTTGGTCGTCTGTGGAGTGGATGTGGTTTGACTGGCTGCAAGACTGTTGTTGCCCTGCCGGTGCGCTCCCGTTATAAGGAACTCGTATCACCTCCCCCGCCGCACGATTCGCCAGTTGACGCCCTTTTCCTACCCGATTAAGGCTTTTATTAACCACTATCGTGAACAGTATATCAACGAGTAACTCCTCAATCAATCCGGCCGGAGTCCGCCGCGGGACTCCACGATATATCCTTTTAATGCTTCTTGCTGCATTGGGGTTGTCCTTCCGGCCGCTGAAGAGAGACATGGTTCTTCCCCGATAAGCGTGGGTGGATTCGGGGTCTTTCAGGTCAGGTTTTAGATCCTGCAGTTACGCCGTTTGCCCGTTTTATGCTGGTCATTTCATTAAATTTAAAACCTGACCCACGCGCGATCCCGGCGCTCATCCCCCCGATAGAGACGCCTCAGCGGTGTATGGCGAAGGTGCCCTGCTGCGCATAGGGCGCATATGTCTCGCCTTGCGGTTCGGCGATGAAATCGCCGCCGATCTCCTGCAGGGATTCCGAGACGTCTCCCCTGAGCTCGATATGTACCGGTATGAGTGCCGGGCTCGAACCCATCTTCAGCATCAGTTGCAGGGAAGCGGTAAAAGAAGGGTCTCCATCCGCCCAGGTATACGAACTGGCGGCGATCTCGAATACCTGGACGTAGTCCGGAGGCGAGGATATGGTGCCGTTCTCCTCCAGTATGATGTGGCAGTTGGCGATCCCGTAAACGGATCCCGACATATCCAGGATCCAGTGGCCGTGGATATCCTTGTAGCCCCCCGGCGGCGCCGCGGGGATCCCTTCCGCCGGATCCGGAAAATCGACGACCATTCCCGGTTCGTCTCCTCCCGTCCCGGGTGTCATGGTCGGTCCGGCCCCGTTCCCGGGTGCAGTGGCGTCCTGCTGCTCTTCCCCGTCCGCCTCCTGCTCCGTCGCGGGCTGCTCCGTCGCGGGCTGCTGGCTATCCTGGTCCGCTTGCGCTTCCCGTTCGGTATCGCTCTCGGAGGAAGGGATGGCCCACACCAGGAACAGCACCAGGGCGGCGGCGATGACGGCCGCACCGATGAGTATCCACAATCTGCGCCCTCTCCAGCGCCCCATGAAAGTGATCTGCTGTCCCTTATCTTCCTGCATACGTATTCCCCTACCCCGCGCTCACCGTCGCTCGTATACGTGCCAGGTTACGACTCGACATCGATCGCATGCGTGCCAGGCCAGGCCCGGCTGCGCCGGGACTGGCGACTGGCACCGTCGCGCCGTCCTGTCGCCAGACCTTTCTGTCGCGACATTAAGCTCAATCGAGCTTGCCACGTCGGCTTCGCCTCCTCGCAATACGATTTTCCGCTGCGCGAAACAGACTCAACATCGATCGCATGCGTGCCAGGCCTGGACCTCTCTTCGCTCCGTCCAGGCGACTGGCACCGTTGCGCCGCCCTCCGGACTCACTTACGATCGCATGCGTGCCAGGCCTGGACCTCTCTTCGCTCCGTCCAGGCGACTGGCACCGTTGCGCCGCGGACGGCGCAATCGCTTACGCGATACATTCTCTCGAACCTCAGTCTATATTCGCTAGTTTTTTGGCGAATTTGACTTTATCTTCCAGGTCGGCCATGCGGTAGATCATGATCCGCTGCGCCTGGGGCGAGCCGGCACCATGTATGCTCTCGGTGAGGTAGGCGGCCGCGCCGCATCCCATGGTCATGTTCTCGATGAACTTGAGGATCTTGATGCGGTCCAGGGTGGGGACATCGGCCGATCCCTTGAGGTACTTCTCCAGGTACGGAGCAACCTCCGGGTTCTCGAAGTCCTTCTGGGAGGGCATGGTCACCACCAGGCCGCCGGCGATGTCCTGCAGCAGGCGCGATATCTCGAAGGGATAACGAGTGACGTTGTGCTTGCAGATGTTGGCCAGCAGCACGTCCACCAGGTAGCACCCCGAGGGCGTGGCCTCGCCGCGGTTCGAGCAGGCGATACCGCACGAGAACAGGGTTTCGTTGAGGTGGATCATCTCGGTGATCTTGTCCCGCACGTGGCTCACGCGGTCCACGCCGCTGTAGAAGGCTGCGAGCTGGGCCGCTCCCACCAGCACGTCGCCGACGCCGACCTTGCAACCCCCGTAGCTCTGGCGGTGATAGGCCGCGAAGCGCTCTACCACCTTGCCGCTCTGCTCGTGCTCTCCGCACATGAAGACCCGCTCCCAGGGAACGAAGACGTCGTCGAAGACCACCAGCGCTTCCTGGCTGCCGTATTTCGGGTTGCCTACGTCCATGGGGCTCCCCTCCATCTTGCGGGTGTCCGAAGGCTGGCGCCCCAGGATGAAGGTGATGCCCTCGCTGCCGGCGGGTACCGCGAAGGAGACGGCGTAGTCGCTTTCGCTCTCGCGCATGGCGGCGGTGGGCATGACCAGTATCTCGTGGGAGTTGAGCGAACCGGTCTGGTGGGCCTTGGCCCCACGCACGACGATGCCGTCCGCCTGGCGCTCCACCACGTGCACGAACATGTCGGGATCGGACTGGTCCGCCGGGCGCAGGCTGCGGTCCCCCTTGACGTCGGTCATGGCCCCGTCAACCACCACGTTCTCAGCCTGGATAAAGCGGAGGTAGTCCTTGAGCCGCTCGTGGTATGGCGATCCGCACGCCTGATCGCACTCGTGGGTGACGGAGTAGAGGGCGTTGATACCGTCCATGCCTACGCAGCGCTGGAAGCAGGTGGAGGTCCGCCTCCCCAGCATGCGCTGCATGAGCACCTTGTTGACCAGGTCGTCCGTGGACTGGTGGATGTGGGTGAAACGGCTGACCTTCTCGCCGCTGAGGTGGGACTTCGCGAAGAGGAGCTCCTCCGCCTCCGGCTCGTCTCCGACGGCATAGGTCTCGGCCACGGCGTTGATGGAGGGGCGGATCATGGGGTGGTCGGTGGGATTCTCCACCCTCTCCCCCATGACGAATATCCTCCGCTCCAGTTTGCGCAGGCTGTCGATGTACGCCTCCGGGCTGTTTATCTTCATCTATATCCCCTTTCCTCACAGTCAACGTCCTGAATAAAAGTGTAACCCATATGGAGTGCATGAAGTAATAACGCCGCTCAGGGGTACCGGGAGCGCGGTTGATCGCTGCCGTTTGTGCGGTCTTCCCGCTCTTCCGGGGCTGCCGGCGCCGGAAATTGAGGTTGACGGGCGCGGGATGGCGGAGTATATTTCACTATATGAACTAATTCCGGGGGGTTATATTGGAACGCAAGGATATCTTCTCCCATCTTCCCGAGATCGAGAGGCTGTACACCCTCTTCGACTACACCACCACCCTGTGGGAGGCCAAGGAGCTCTCCCTCTACCACGTGGACAAGGTGGAGTTCTACCTGCTGCTGCTCATGCGCTTGCGTGAGGACCTGCGCATGAAGGACGTGGCCGAGTTCCTCTCCCTCAACAATTCCACCCTGACCCAGGTCGCCAACAGATGTGAGAAGAAAGGCCTGTTAAAAAGGGAAAAAGGTACCAGTGACCGCCGCGAGACCCTGCTCAAGTTCACGCCCAAGGGAAGGAAGCTCATCGACAACATCGTCAGCCATCGCCAGGCCCTCTTCTTCCCGGTATGGGAGAAGGTGAGCGAGGAGGATATCGCCGGATTCATGAACGTGTTGCGTACGGTGGTGGAGACGCTGGAGGACCGGGTTTCGTACCTGGAGCACCTGAAACGGCCGTGGTAATAAGGGCTCCGGATTAGATATATTTCAGATATTGAAATAATAGTGAAGTGGGTTGGACATCCCTGCAATAGGACCGGGGACGTGACTCGAATCCCACGACGGCAGGCAGCCGGAGGGCTGGAGAGGAGAGGGGGACGCCATGAAAGCAGCTGTATGGCACGCGCAGCGCGACATGAGACTGGAGGACATCCCGGAACCGGAGGTCGGTCCCGAGGACGTGAAGATCAAGGTGGCATACGCGGGTATCTGCCACACCGACGTATTCGAGTACCTCTACGGCCCGCAGACGGTCTTCAACCCACCCCTGGCGCTGGGTCACGAATTCTCGGGCGTGGTCGAGGAAGTGGGCGAGGCGGTCACCGGCCTGGCGAAGGGCGATCCGGTCACCGGCCTTCCCTATTATCCCTGCTGGGAGTGTACCTTCTGCCAGCAGGAACTGTGGAACCTGTGCCCGAGCGCCCAGGCCCACGGCATGCACATCCACGGCGCCTTCGCCGAGTACGTGCCCCTGCACTACCGGGGGGTCTACAAGCTCCCGGAGGGCGTGAGCCTGGAGGAGGCCGCCACCATAGAGCCCATGTCGGTGGTCTACCGCGCCGTAAAGCGCTCCGGCCTCGAGCAAGGCGAGAGCGTGCACATCGTGGGGGCGGGCCCGGTGGGGCTGCTGCTGACCAACGTGGCCAAGTACAAGGGGGCCGGCAGGATCGTGGTCAGCGAGCCCCTGGAATCGCGACGGGAGAAAGCGCTGGAGATGGGCGCCACGCATGTATTGAATCCCGATGTGGAGGATCCCATCACCAGGACGCACGAGATATGCGACGGCGTGGGGGCGCACGTGAGCTTCGACTGCGTGGGCATGGCGGCCACCCTGGATACGGCCGTCTACAGCACGCGCCGCAACGGCCGCATCGGCATCCTCGGCTTCGGGTTCTACGAATCGCCCACCTATCCCTTGATGCTCCTGGCCGCCTTCGCCTCCGAGTACACCTACTTCGCCACGCTGGGCTACAACGTGGAGATGAAAGAGGTCGTGGACCTGGTAGGCAAGGGCGAGCTGCACCCGGGCGATGTCATCAGCAACATCATCCCCTTCGACCAGATCGTAGAGTTCTTCGACCACTTCGAGGAGAATCGCCGCAAATACCTGAAGATCCTGCTCAAGATCGGGTAGGTGGTGGCCTTGACCCTGAAGGAGCTGCTGCAGTCGCGGGCGGCCGAGATGGGCGAACGCACGGCGGTGATCTACAAGGATGACTCCATCAGCTACCGGGAACTGGAAGCCAGGGTAAATCGCTTCGCCAACGCCCTCGCCGGCCTCGGTGTAGGTCGCGACGACAAGGTTGCCATAATGCTCAACAACTGCCCCGAGTTCATCGTCACCTTTTTCGCCTGCTCCTACCTGGGGGCGGTAGCCGTGCCCGTGAACATCTTCTACAAGGAGCGGGAGCTGGAGTTCCTGCTGCGCGACAGCGACGCCGTGGCCCTGGTAGCCACTCCAAGCTTCGCCGAGTTCTTCTCGAGAATCGCGGAGAAGCCTCCTCTCTTCAAGTGGTTGATCACCACCGAGCCCTACGCGGAAGGACAGCTCTTCCGGGAACTGGAAGGGAAGGGTTCGGGTGAGCCGCTGGATATCGAGGTGCGTGAGGAAGACGTGGCGGAGATCCTCTATACCTCGGGCACCACCGGGATACCCAAGGGAACCATGCTCACCCAGGGCAACCTCTTCTTCCATGCCGACGCCATCATCGGAGTGCTGGAACTGAACGATGACGACCGCGCCCTCATGGTGGTTCCCATGTTCCACGGTTACGGCATCACGGTGATGTTGTGCTGTTTCGTCGTAGGGACCTCTTTCGTGCTGCTGGATCCCTTCAACGCCGAAGAGGTCTTCCAGGTGGTGGAGAAATACAAGGTGACTTTCCTGCCCATGGTGGTGGCCATGTACTTCATGGTCTACCACCACCCGGACAGGGAGAAGTACGACCTCTCCTCGCTGCGCATCGGCATCTCCGGGGCCTCCGCCATGCCCGCACAGCTAATGCAAGATGCGTCCGGGGCACTCGACATCACCATCCTCGAGGCCTGGGGCCTCACGGAGTGCTCGGCCTCCGCCACCATACAGCGCATGAACATGCCTTACAAGGAGGGCAGCGTAGGCCTCGCGCATCCGGGGGTGAAGGTTGGGGTTATGGACGACGGCGGCAACCTGCTCGGGCCCAGCGAAGTCGGCGAGCTGGTCATCCAGGGTCCCCTGGTGATGAAGGGCTACTACAAGCGTCCCGAGGAGACGGAAGAGGCGCTGCGCGAAGGGTGGCTGCACACCGGGGACATGGGGTACTACGACGACGAAGGTTACTTCTTCATGGTGGACCGCAAGAAGGAGATGGTGAACGTGGGGGGCGAGAAGGTCTTCCCCCGCGAGGTGGAGGAAGTGATGTACACTCACCCGGCTATCGCCGAAGCGGCCCTGATACCCCAGCCCGACGCCAAGCTCGGGGAGATACCCGTGGCGGTGGTGGCGCTGAAGCCCGGCGCATCTCTGAGCGAGGGTGAGCTGGTCGAGTTCCTCGAAGGCAAGCTGGCGAGGTTCAAGGTGCCCCGCCGCGTGGTGATCATGGAGAGCCTGCCGCGCAATCCCATCGGCAAGATAGTGAAGAAGGATCTGGTGCGCATGCTGTCCGAGGAATAGGGGTCAGGTCTTGTTTTTTGCATACCAGAGCCCCGCCGGCGTTGATAAAATCGCCGCTTAAAGGTGAGCTTATTGGGATACTATTACTTAAGATACCGAAGTATGCAAAAAACAAGACCTGACCCCATGAAGGGAGCTGCATGTTTAAGAAAACCCAGGTAAAGGCATTGCTGTCGGGGATGGAGTTCCTGGAAGGGCACCCGTGGTTGGTGAGGTTTCTCCTGAGACCGATCTCCAGGATGCCCTTCATCTCCTCGCGGCTCATGGTCCTCTTCAAAGGGTTCATGGGAAACACCGCCTTCGAGATGCATTACGTGGACCTCGAGCGCGGGCGCATCGGCATAGGCGGAGTGGAGGAGATACTCTTCGGATCCAAGGTGATCGAGCAGTTGCACAAGGTGCTGGAGACGAGACTTCCCGAGGAGGAGAAGAACGCGGCCCTCTACGAGTTGGGCTACAACCTGTGCCGGTGGGAGGTATCCACCGCCCTGGACGGCGGCCAGTGGGCTCCCGGTGTGCTGGTGCCCCTCATCAGGAACAGCACCATCTTAGGCGATATGCGCTCGGACCCGCTGCTGGCCCGCTTCTTCGTCAAGACGATGGGCATGGTGTCGCGCCTCATCACCGATGAGGGCGGATGGGGACACCTGGATTTCGAGGTGCAGGCGAAGCCGATGCGCGTGATACTGACCAACTCCCAGGAAGCCGCCTGGCTTGGTCCCGCGGACAGGCCGGTCTGCCACCTCTACGCGGGGATCGTGGCGGGATACGCCAGCGCCATCAGCGGCGAGGAACTGCGCGCCCGCGAGGTAGAGTGCCGGGCCATGGGCGCCACCAGGTGCGTCTTCGAGATCGACAGGTAACACGCGGGTGAGGCGGGACGCATAGCGGATCCGGCATACCCTGACGGGTGCCGTAACGGAAAGGCTGTGAATATGTTCAAGGTCAGGTTGGCGGTGATCCTTCTGGATCTCCTCGCGAGACATCCCCTGTTCGTCAGGATATTCCTCAGGCCGCTCGCCAACGCCCCCTTTTTCTCCCGCAAGCTCAACGTGATGTTCCGGGCTTTCATGGGCAGTACGGCATTCGAGATCCACGACGTCGACGTGGAGAACGGGCGTATAGGTATCGGCGGCGTCGACGAAATGCTCTTCGGCTCCGAGTTCATCCACATTCTCCATGAAGCCTTCGGGGATATCGTGGCGGAGGAGGAGAAGGAGCGCATCCTGTACGACATCGGCTTCAAGGCATGCTACTACGAGGCGCAGGAAGCACTGCACAAGGGGCGTTGGGCGCCCCGGACCCTCGTCCCCCTCATCTATAACCGTGAGATCGTGGACAGGATACGCAGCGACCCGCTGATGGCACGTTTCTTCAACCACATCGAGAACATGGTGACCCGCATCATCCTCAACGAGGGAGGCTGGGGGTCTGTTGATTTCGATTTCAAGGCCCGTCCCATCGAGGTGAGGTTGTACAACTCCCAGGAGGCAAGATACCTGGGGCCCGCGGATAAGCCGGTGTGCCGGTTCTTCACGGGATTCATCGCGGGCCATGCCAGCTCCCTCCTGGGGGAGAGGGTCGAAGCCAGGGAGGTGAGCTGCGCGGCGATGGGCGCACCCTGCTGCAGGTTTGAAATAGACCGCTGACCCTGGAATTACCCTGCTGGGAGGAATTATGGAGTATTCGGAAGCCGTGGAGAGGATGACGGAGATCGTGCGTGACCCGCATGCGCCTTTGAGGGCGAAGAGGGTCGGAGGCAGCGAAGCCGCCGGCTACTTCTGCAGTTACGTGCCGGTGGAACTCATCCACGCAGCCGGGTTCACCCCCGTGCGCATGCTGCTGGGGCCGCCGCCGGGGGATGCGGCGGGTGCTTTCATGCAGCCTTTCTGCTGCTCCTTCGCCCGCAGTCTCCTGGAGGGATTGGCTGACGGCACCTACGACTACCTCTCCGCCGTGATCATGCCCCATACCTGCGACACCATCCGCAACCTCTCGGACCTGGTGGAGACGGCCGCACCCGGTACGCGCGTAATGTGCCTCATGGTCCCCACCATCACCCACACCCCCGAGGCGGTGGACTTCATGACGGAGGAGCTGGCCGCCCTGAAGATTGCGTTGGAAGCTGTGGCGGGGAGAGGGGTAGGCGAATCGGGCTTGCGCGAGAGCATCGCCCTCTACAACCGCTGCCGCTCCGCCCTGGCCGGCCTGCGGGAGGCGAACCCGGGTAACCGTTTGCTCTATGCCGCCTATCTGGCCCTGCAACTCACCGGCCCCGAGGAGTTCCTGGACTTGATCGAACCGCTCGAGCCCGGCGAGGAGAGGGCGGGCACGAAGCGCGTCGCGGTGGTGGGCGGGCCCCTGCCCCTACTGGAGGTCTTCGACCTGCTGGAGGAGTACGGCATGTCCGTCGTCTGGGACGATATCTGCACCGCCTCGCGCTTCGCCGCGGGTATGGTGGGGGAGCACGCGGATCCCCTGCGCGCCCTGGCCGAGCGCTACCTGGGCCGGCGCCCCTGCCCCACCAAGCTCGACCCCACGAACCGGCGGGAGGAGAGCCTGATTGAGGGCGTAAGGGCCAGCGGGGCGGAAGGCGTGGTCTTCGCGCAGCAGGCATTCTGCGAGTTCCATTCCTTCGACTACCCGGGATTGAAGAAGCGGCTTGACGCGGAGGGCATACCCTCCGTGCGGCTGG
Organism: Actinomycetota bacterium; assembly: GCA_003598015.1. Lineage (GTDB taxonomy): Bacteria > Actinomycetota > Geothermincolia > Geothermincolales > RBG-13-55-18 > SURF-21. Next base: position 18,910 of record QZKE01000083.1, read on the forward strand.
ACCTGGAGCATCCCTTCCAGCCCACGGGCCAGATGAAGACCCGCCTGCAGGCCCTGTCCGAGATGCTCTCAGAGGGGGTGTGACGCGCCATGGCCAGGAGGTTGAAACTGCCCTGCGAGGAGACCATGAAAGAGGTGATGACCGCCTACTACACCGAGGCCTTCACCTCCGACAGACCCAAAGCCTGGGTGACCTCGGGAGCACCCGTGGAGTTGCTGCTGGCCGCCGATGTGATACCCATCTTTCCGGAGAACTACGGGGCCATGATCGGGGCGCGGCACATGGGCGGAGACCTCTGTTCCGCCGCCGGGGACCTCGGCTTCGACGACTGCGTCTGCTCCTACGCGCGCTGCACCATCGCCTCCACCGCGAGGGGGGAGGGGCCGCTGGGAGCGCTGCCCGCGCCCGACCTATTGCTGGCATGCAACAACGGCTGCGGGACCATGTTCAAGTGGTACGAGGTGCTGAGCCGGCGCTTCGACGTACCCCTGCTCTTCTTCGACACCCCCTACTGCGCCGGCGAGCCCACGCCGCAGGACCGTGCCTACCTCGTGCGCCAGTTGGAACGCATCCTCTCCGACCTTGGAGACATCCTGGGCAGGGAGGTGGACCGCGACAAGCTCTGGGAGACCCTGCAGATCTCCAGCGACACCGCCAAGCTGTGGGTGGAGATACAGGAGCTACGCCGCGCCCATCCCTCGCCCCTGAACTCGCCGGACATGTTCCTGCACATGGCCATCATCGTTACCCTGCGGGGCACGGATACCGCTTACAGATATTACCAGGACATGCTGGCACAAGTGCGCGAAAGAGTGGAGCGGGGCGAGGGCGCCGTGGAGAACGAGAGGTACCGCCTGCTCTGGGACCATATCCCGCCCTGGTACGCGCTGCGCGATTTCTTCGACTTCTGCGCCGAGCAGGGCGCCTGTTTCGCCGTGGACACCTATACCAACGTGTGGCAGGGGGAATTCGACCTCGCCCGCCCCCTGGAGAGCCTGGCGGAATGCTACCAGATGGTCATGCCCAACCTGCGCCTGCCCCTGCGCGCATCCATGTACGTGGATTACATCCGCGACTACGACATCGACGGCTTCGTGATCCACTCCAACCACTCCTGCAAATCGTACTGCCTGGGGGAGTACGAGATCGCCCGCAGGATCACGGCGGAGACCGGGGTGCGCGGCGTTATCCTGGAGGCGGACATGGTGGATCCCAAGTTCTATTCCGAGGCACAGATAAAACAGATGATCACAGCGTTTTTAGAGTCGCTCGATTAAAGGGAGGGCATATGGATTACGAAACGCTCTTATACGAGGTGGAGGGGCCGGTGGGGACCCTTACCCTGAACCGCCCCAAGTCCGTCAACGCGGTGAACCGTAAGATGATGGAGGAACTCATCGACTTCTGGGAGCGGCGGCAGCTCGATTTCGACACCAGCGTGATCATCCTCAGCGGTGCCGGGGAGAAGGGTTTCTGCGCCGGTTTTGATATGAAGGATGCCACGGAGGGTTATTCCAGGGAGGGGATGACCCCCGAGAACATCTACCGCAACCAGAGCAGGTTTTCGGTCATCCTCAAACTCATGCGCACCTGTCCCCAGCCCATCATCGCCGCCGTGCACGGCTACGCCATGGGCGCCGGGATGTCCTTCGCCATGGCCTCGGACATCCGGCTGGCCAGCCGCGACGCGGTATTCTGCGCCGCCTATATAAACATCGGCGTCGGCGGGGCTGACCTGGCGTCCAGCTACCTGCTCTGGCGCCTGGTGGGCTTCGGCAAGGCGGCCGAGATGTGTTACACCGGCGACCGCATCCCGGCGGATGAGGCCTGGCGCATCGGGCTGGTCAACAACCTCTACGAGCGGGACGAGCTCCTGGCCCAGGCCGGCGCCGTCTCCCAGAACCTCGCCTACAAGAGCCCCTTCGCGCTGCATCTTACCAAGGAGGCCCTGAACGCCGGCCTCAACGCGTCCAGCATGGACGAGGCCCTGATGATGGAGAACCGCAACCAGTCCTATATGCTCACCATGCAGCTCATGAAGTACCTGGAACAACAGTCAGGGGGCGCGGGCGCGTCCTGACCTTCCGCTCTTAGTACTCCGTCTTCTGAAACAGGCGTTCCGCGGGGCAGCCCAGTTCGCGTTGCTTGCAGTACTTGCAGGCAAGCGAGCCACGCACCGCGCCGTTTCCAACCGTCGCGAGCAGGAGCAAGCCGGCCATCGCGGCAAGTACCGGCCACTTGAAATCCCTTACCAGGATCACTAACCCCGTTACCACGGGTATGAGGGAGACCAGGATATCCGGGATAAGATCCCGCCAGGTGGCCTTCCTGTTGCTGAAGCCCTCCGGGTCGCCGCGGGAGAAGAGCAGGCTGCTCAACCTGCCCCTGCCGAAGGCGCAGGTCTTGCCGTAGTAATAGCAGTGCACGCAACTTCCCTTGAGCAGTCTTATCTCCAGGACCAGGATGAAGAGCAGGTAGGCTGTCATCCACATCCAACCCACCTGGTAGATGATGAAAGCTCCGAATGCGTAGATAGCCAGGGAGACCAGGTTAGCGAGGACGACTATCCACCAGGGAAAGCTCTCACGGCATGGCTTCTCTTCACTCATTTCAAGCCGTTTCCAGTCACGGCCCGTAGGCGGCCCGCGGTTCCTTCATCTTCCGCTCTGAGAATCCAAGACCCATGGTCCAATCCCCTTATTACCCTGCCCTGAGGCCTGCGTTCTGAAAGACGCCAGGAGCAGGAATCCTGCATGTGATGTTCTTGTGCGAGAAGTGGGGACTGGCACATTCCAGGCCTGACCCCGAGCGTGCCTTGTGAACATCATGAAGACATCATAACACCTGTGCCTTTCCCGTTGTCGCCGGCACATTGCGAGGGTCGTGGAAGGTATTTGCGGCGGCTCGACTGAATAAGGATTGTAAGGACCGCGTTATGGAACAGGTTCCCAAGGGAGGATGAGAGATGGAAGAGAGCGTGCCGGTGGACGAGGTAAAGAGGGTGCCGGTAACCGCCGCGTGGAATAAAATGCCCCGCGCCCACCGGGTCATGATCGCGCTGGTGCTGCTGTACATTCTCTCCGCGGTCGTCGTCCATTTCATCTCCTGGGTCACCCACAAGGCTCCCCTACGCATAGAGCTTGTCGCCGTCGCCATGCTCTCCATGCTGGCCATCTGCATCTGGCACGCGGTGATAGTGAAGGGGACGAAGCAGGCGGTGGCCTTCTTCGTCATCTGCATCCTCATCGGATGGTTCTGCGAGTTCATCGGCCACAACTACGGCTGGTTCTTCGGTCGCTATAACTACACGAAGACCCTGGGGCCGGCCATCGGAGGAGTCCCCATCCTCATCACCGTCACCTGGGCCTTCATCGTCTACTCCGCGTTCATGCTCATAGACTGGCTGGCCGGACTGGGGGGCGAGGTCCGCGCCCGCTCCTGGTGGGGGAAGACCCTGTGGTCGGCCCTGGTGGCGGCGACCACCGCCACCCTGGTCTGCGCCTGGGACCTCATCGTAGACCCCATGGCCGCCTCTGGAGTGTGGTGGACCGCGGCCGGCAAGGACCCCTGGTGGTACTGGTTTCATGGCGGCCCCTACCTGGAAGAGCTTCCGGGCAAGGCGGGTATGGGCATGCCGGGGGTGCCCATCGGCAACTTCGTGGGCTGGTGGCTGGCCCCGTTTCTTATGGTCCTCATCTTTATGCTCATCTTCCAGAAACCCAACCGCTTGAAGGGGAGCCTGCTCGACGTGGTGCCCCTGCTGGTTTATTTCTATATCTTCTTAATCGTGGTGGTGATAGTGCTGGAGATGAACTGGACCTACGACGGCATGAATCAGGTGGCGCTCATCGGGTTTTTTACCATGATGCCGGTGATCCTGGTCTCGGCGGTGAAGTTCGCCCGCGACTATTTCTGAAGTCGGGACGGCTATGCGAACGGGAGCGGCGGCGCGTATTTCGCTCCCACACCTCGAGAAGCGTGCTCGATTCCCGGGGCACATGACATCGCGGCGCCAGGGGTGCGGATTCGCGCGGCAGGATCCTTGCGCGATACCATCCTCCGCTAGATCAGGAACCCGGTGCAGGCAGAAGCGGCACGATTAATCTCCGCAGGTAATTGCGCCGATCTTATATTAGGCGCCGGGTCATTCGTATACGAGGAGTTGAGAATTTGAAGTCGTTCAAGGTATATGCAACTCTCGCTGCCCTTTTCTTCATCGCCATCATCCTCTTCTACACCATCACCTTCTATGGATTCCTGGACCCCGAGACACGCGGGTCGCTGGCTGTTTTCGATCTGATCCCCGCCCTGGCCGCTCTCTTCGCCCTTGTGTCGGTATCGCAGCTTCTACTTGTCTTCCGGCGCGGTGATCCTCCCCGGCTCATATGGACCCTCATCCTGGCAGCGGTCCTCTTGAACCTGATCGCGGAGATAACATGGTTCGTCTACGAAATAATAATCTGGACCGAGGTTCCCTACCCATCCCTGGCGGACTATTTCTGGCTGGCCTCCTACATCCCCTTTTTCCTCGCCATAACGATACTCATTTCGAGATACCGCAAGATGGGGCTGACTTTCAGGAGACGGTCCTTGTTCGTCGTCATTCCTCTCATAGTAATCATTCTGGTGCTGGTGACCATCGCGGTCACCGCGCCGATCTTTTCCGATCCGGAAGCAGCACTGGCCGACAAGCTGATCAATCCGGCCTACGTTTACCTTGATTTTATTATCCTCGTACCGGCCCTTCTCATGACCTTCGCCTTCGCAAAGGGCGCGCAGGGAAAGCCCTGGCAGCTGATCGCATACTGCTTCATTCTCTTCGCGGTCGGGGACATCGCCTACGCCTACATGGCCTGGAACGGTCTCTACAGCACGGGGAACCACATCGACATCCTGTGGACATGCGGTTACTTGCTGCTCGCAATCGCGGCCGCGTATCAGAAAGACATGGTACGCCGCGGCTAGGTTCCACAGCCTCTCGCATTTCCCGGAGAGGAACCATGCACGGAAGCACCGCCTCTCCGAGGTCGCCGCCCAGCTTGCGGTACGTTATATCAGCTCCACAGCCTCTCGCATTTCCCGGAGAGGAACCATGCACGGAAGCACCGCCTCTCCGAGGTCGCCGCCCAGCTTGCGGTACGTTATATCATATAGAGCAGCGGGAAACCCTATCAGGAATCTTGAAGGAGGTCTGGAATGGATCTGGTGGAGAAGCTCGATCACGTAGCCTTCGCGGTGAGGGACAAGAACAGGGCTGCCCTCTATCTCACCAATATCCTGGGGGCCAGGGAGGTATTCGACATGGAGTGGGGCGGTTTCCGTTTCACTACCTTCCTCATGGGCTCGGGCAGCATGCTGGAACTTGTCTACGCCGACGACCCCTCCAGCTTCGTAAACCGCTTCATCGATAAACGGGGCGAAGGGGTGCACCACCTCACCTTCAAGGTGCGCGATATCGAGGAGATGATCGAACACCTGCGCGCACGGGGATTGAGCCCCTTCGACATCAACACCTCGAACGAACTGTGGAAGGAGTGCTACATCCATCCTCGCGAGGCCATGGGCACGCTCATCCAGTTCGCCGAGTTCCCCGAGGAGGAATGGGTAAAGATCTGGGAAGAGTCGCGCGAGTAGAGGCACGCAGCGGTCCTCGTCACCTCCATGCTTTCCCTGCGGAAGACTTGATGCCCCGGCAAAGAGCGCGCAGTTGCTGCAGGCAGGCATCCAGTCTGCGCAGCGACGCCTCGTCGAGGGGATGCATACCGTACAAGTTGTCCTGCAGGGCGCCGGAAATGGGAGCGGCGAATTGCGCCGCCGCAGGGTAGGTCGACCGTATGCGCGAGAGAAACTCGTCGGGCGTCTCACTCTTCTGCCGCGTGAGACCGACCCCGGCCATCTCCTCGCACATCTTCCTGTAGGTCAGATAGATGAAGCGGCCCCGGTCCCGCGCGAAAGAGGCGGCGCGGGCGACCTCCTCCGAAGCCTTGCGCCCTCTCCGGCGCCTCTTTCTCAACCACGACCGCAGGGCCCATCCCCCCAGGAAAAGCAGCAACGCGGCGATGGCGGCGAGAAGAAAGAAGAGCACGACGGTGCCCGTACGGCCGTCGTCTTTCCCGCTGGAGCGCGAAGGTTCCGAGTCGCTCCGGGACCGGCTGCCGGACTCGAACCTCTCCATGGACCTGTCGACCTGGCCCTCACCCGTCACCTCTCTATCGGGGCTCTCACCACCATCGCCGCCCGGGGTCTCCTCACCCCCGGGTGCCTCCTCACCCCCGGGTGCCTCCTCACCACCGGTGGTTCCTTCACCTCCGGTGGTTCCTTCACCTCCGGTGGTCCCTTCGCCGCCGGTGGTCCCTTCGCCGCCGGTGGTCCCTTCGCCGCCCTGTGTGCCGCCCATCCCGGCACCGGCACCGGCCTCGATACCGAAATTGAAGTCCTGCCGGCACTGCTCTAGCTCCGCACGGGCGACGGGCAGACAGCTGAGCCAGCCGCAGTTGGAGAAATACACCTCGACCCAGTAGTACATATCCTGTTCGTAGACCTCGAACCTGCCGCTTTCATCGTTGAACACCCGGGGGAGAAAACCCAGGACCGGCCGTGCGGGTATCCCCGACTCGCGGCAGAGCAGGGTAACAGCGGTGGCGGCCAGTTCGACGTCTCCGCGGTGGTCGCCGTTGATGTACCTGTCCAGGTTCGCCCCGCCCGCATCCATATGCACGGAAGGGTCGTAGGTGAAGTGCTCGCTCACGTAGTCGAGGATGCCCTCCACCTTTTCCGCCTGGGTAACGCAGCCGGTGGTCGCGGCTTTCGCCATCAAGGTCAGGCCATCGACGCCGTCGTAGGCACGTGCATAGCGCTTCGTTATCTCCGAGGGTATGGAGCCGTCCTCTGGCGCCGCATGGAGAGGCAGCATGGACGTCATGGCGTAGGTGCAGCCGGCCTCCATATCCCCTGCCGTGTAGAGGTTGTCGTCCGCGTCGATATACAGCGAGTAAGGCGGGGGCGGCTCCCCATCCAGGTACACGGTGATAGGGTTCATGCCCGCCGGCATCTCCCTTCCCAGGTGGGCATGGACGAAGAAGACGAGGTCGGCCTGGACGAAGCCGGCCGTTCTCTTGCCGTCGAGCTCTTCCTGCACCTGCATTACCTCGATGCGTGGTTCGTCCGCCTGGTAGAGCGTACCCTCCGTGGACGACTTCCATACCCCGCCGTCGAGGTACTCGAACGCCCGGAGCCGAAACGGGCAGGACACGCCGCATTCCACCTCGAAGAGGAGGGCGCCCGCGGACCCGCCCCCGGCGCCCGCTTCACCCCGGCCGCTTCCTTGCCCCGCGCCGTCTCCGCTTCCCGCCGTTCCCTCCCCCACCCCCGACCTGCCGCCGCTCAAGGGCTGCGGCAGGTCCTTGCCCAGGTCGGCCGGGGTACTCCGGCCCTCCGTCGCGGAGACCTTGCGGAAGACGTCGGAGGGCTCCCGCAGGGGCTTGGGCAGGACGAGGTAGAGCAGCGAAGCGGCGAGCACCAGGACCAGGGCGGGCAGCAGGAACCCGGTCAGGAAAGGGGCGTTCTTACCCTGTTCCCGCAGGGAATAGGAGCTGCCCCGCAGCGCGCGCCGATGGTGTTCCCGGCGCCCCTGCTGCGCGATGGGGATCAGCAGGCACAGGTACAGCAGCACCGGGACCAGGCTCAGGGAGTCGCGGCTCAACAGGCCTACGACGAGGATGGCCGCTGATGCCGCCATGATATAGAAGTAATCCCTCGCCCTCTTCAGGGAGAAGCTGAAGCCAGCGCAGACCGCCGCCACCAGGTCCGCGCCCAGGCTGGATACAGATCCGTACACGACCGCATAGGCGGCGATCGCGAGAAAGACGAGTACTGCGCAGAAGGCTCCCAGCAATTTTAACTCCGTATCGGTACGCTGCTTGCCCATGCGGGTCCACGACACGTAGAACCCGGCCGCGGTCAACGGCGCGAACAGGGGAATCATTCCCGGCGTATCCCAGACCAGGGGTATACCCGCATACGCGATGAGGAAGAGGGCCAGCGTGCCCCAGTGCAGCCAGGCCAGGGAGCGGTCCCTGGCCAGGGTCAGCTCCCGGTCGCTGGCCATGGGGACCGGCGGGCCTTCTCCCCTGCCGGGCTGGTAAGCCGCCAGGCCCCTCATGGCGCCTCTTCCCTCTGCAACTCGTATACCATCGGGCCTCCCATGTAGTTCACGGGATACACGGTGAAACCGTTCTTCTTGAGCAGCGCGTAGGTGCTCTTGAAGGCCTTTCTCTGCCATGCCCGATGCGGGCTTCCATGATCGAAGGAGGAGCGGTCGAAGAGCAGCACGATGCTCTCAAACTTGTGTCGGCGCAGGAAGAGCAGGGTTCCCAGTATCCCCGGATCGGGCACCTGCAGGGGAAGCAGCAGCGTCGAGCCGTTGCCCACCCGACCGCGCAAGGTCGTGAGGGTCTCACCTATGGGACGGTATCCCGTCTGCTTCAGCCCGGCGAGGAAATCCAGCACGCGGGGGAACTCCCTCTTGCCACCCTTCACCTCCAATTCCCGGCGGCCGTCGCCCAGGGCCACGATACGCACGTCGTATCCCTTCGCGAGGACCTCCTCGCAGACGGCACCCACGATCTTCACCGCGTATTCGAAGGTGTTGTACTTGTCATCCCCCGCCCAGGCCGCGCCGTCCAGGTCGATGACCGCGGTGAGGTCGAGCTCCGCGGGCATCTCCAGCTCCTTGACCATCAGCGCCCCCTGCCTGGCCGTGGACTTCCAATGGATAAGGCGGCGGGAATCCCCCGGCCGGTATTCGCGCACGCCGAAGAAGTCGTTGCTCAATCCGGACTTATCGATGGTGTTCAATCCCACCCGTTCCCTGGTCCCCCCCGTCAGGAGGTGAAATCCGCGGTTCGGATAGAGATGCGGATATATCTTGATGACGCAGCGTTCGCCGAAGATGCGCCGGTTCTTGAACAGGCCCAGGGGAAACTCCCTCCTCACCTCCAGCGGCCCGATATCGAAAACGCCGCGCCTGTAGCATATCGCTCCATAGCGCAAGGTGGTCCTCTCCCCCGCAGCGAGGGAACCAACGGCGATCCTCCTCTCGCGGTAGGGCTCGCTCTCTGCGGCGAAATGGTCCAGGACGGTCAGGTGGTTCATTTTCGCCGCCGCATTGTAGACTTCCAGCTTTACCTCCACCAGGTCGTCCTCCTCCGCGTAGGAGGGCGCCTCGCGCGAGACCATTATCCTCTCCAGGCCCCGGGAGGAGAGCAGGCAGCAGGCGTAATCCATCGCCACCAGAACCAGCACAGCCAGGGCGGGCAGATAGATAAGGGGGTTGGAGATGAGATAGGCGAGGAGTCCGAGGGCCATCGCCACTCCCAGAGCCAGGAAGGCCTTGACGGTCCAGCGGCTGGTGCGCGGCTTCGGGGCGGACGGCTTAGGGGCGGGCGGCTTCTTCGGCGGGGGCGCCTGGGGGAGCAGTGGCTTGACGGGCACCCCACCCCCCTTGCCGCCGGCCTGGACCCTCTGCGCGAGTTCCTCGTCCACGACCTTGCCGGTGATGAGGGAGACGCCGGTGGCCCTCTCGTAGATGAGGCACATCCTCACCAGGACGATACAGGAATTGACCACCACCGCGAAACCGAAGAGGACGAAGGGGCTCGGGATCATCAGCATGGTCAGTATGAAGAGAACGACCATCATGATCATCAAAGGCAACTGCACCAAGCTGGTTTTGTTGTACGCGGTCCTCGCGGCCGCCCACCCTTCGATCTTGGCCTTGAGCATGTAGAGCAGGGCATAGCTGAAGCCCAGGTTGCCCCAGGCGAAGAGAAAGAAGACGGGAAGAAACGACGGCTCCATACGTACGGCCCCCTAGCGCGCGGGAGCCACGGGCACGGGCACCCTCTGGAGGATGGAGACGATCACCTCTTCCGGCCTCTTGTCCTCGAGCAGGATGTTGGCGTTCATGTGCACGCGGTGGGAGAGCACGTATATCGCCACCAGCTTGATGTCGTCGGGGAGCACGTAGTCCCGGCCCTCCAGGTAGGCGTAGGCGCGCGCCGTCCTCATCAGGGCCAGGGAGCCGCGGGGGCTGACCCCGAGGGAGATGTCCCTGTCGACGCGGGTCTCCTGGGCCACGTTGACGATGTAGCGCTTCAGCTCCGCGGATATGCGCACCGTCTTCACCTCATCGATGGCTCCCCTCACGTCATCCAGGCTCGCGACAGGGGTGAGGGATTCTATGGGATGCGAGATCTCCTGGCCGGTGAGGATCATCTCCTCCTGCTGGTGGTCGGGATAGCCAATGGGGATCTTCATCATGAAGCGGTCCAGCTGGGCCTCGGGCAGCGGATAGGTGCCCGCGAGCTCGATGGGATTCTGGGTGGCGATGACGATGAAGGGCCGCTCCAGCAGGTAGGTGGTGCCGTCAACGGACACGCGGTATTCCTCCATGCACTCGAGCAATGCGCTCTGGGTACGCGGAGAGGCCCGGTTTATCTCGTCCGCCAGCACGATATGGGAGAATATGGGCCCCGGCTTGAACTCGAACTCGCGCGTCTGCATGTTGAACACGCTCACCCCGGTAACGTCGGTGGGAAGCAGGTCGGGCGTGAACTGGATACGGCGGAAAGAGGAGTCGATGGACAGGGCCAGCGAGCGCGCCAGCATCGTTTTCCCCAGCCCCGGAACATCCTCCAGCAGGGCATGTCCCTCCGAGAGCAGGCAGGACAGGAGTAGCCCGATTACCTTGCGCTTGCCGATGATTACTTTCTCGATGTTGTCCCGTATGTTCTGTATGCACCCATGGTATTCCATCGCTCTCCCCCATATGCCATTTGCATCCTTATATTTTCAAATGAGGTCTCGACATCAAGTATATATACTTTATGGTACTTTAGGGGTCAGGTCTTTCATTTTGCATACCACGGTATGTTTTCCCCGCAGGAATCTTCGGGTACTCGGGTATGCAAAATGAAAGACCTGACCCCTAGCAGATCCTGGGGAAGTGCTCGCCGGAGGGCATGCGCAGCAGGCGGTGCGAGCCCAGGGGGGTGAGGAGGCTCACCTCTCCCTTGCGGCCGTCCATGATGCTACCGATTACGGCCGCGTCCCCTCCCAGGGAATGCGCGCGCATGGCCGCGAGCACCGCCTGCGCGTCTTCCCGCGCCACCGCGGCCACCAGCTTTCCCTCGTTGGCGAGGAGCAGGGGGTCCAGGCCCAGCATCTCGCAGAAGGCCCTCACCTTCTCCCTCACCGGCAGGTCATCCTCCACCAGCTCGACGGCCACGCCCGATGCCGCCGCCAGTTCCTTGAGCGAGGCGGCCAGGCCGCCGCGGGTAGGATCGCGCAAGGCGTGGACCGCTCCCGCCTCCTGCATGGCCTCGACCAGACCGTAGAGGGGAGCGCAGTCGGACTCCACGTCCACCCGGAAATCGAAACCCTCCCTGCCGCTCAGCACGGATGTCTCGTGGTCCCCCAGGAAGCCGTTGACCAGGAGAAGGTCGCCGGGCATCGCCCCCTGGATGGATACCTCGCGCCCCGCGGGGATGACCCCCAGCCCCGCCGTGTTTATGTATATGGCGTCGGCGGCCCCTTTCTCTACCACCTTGGTGTCCCCCGCCACGACTTTCACGCCCGCCTCCCCCGACCAGCACGCGGCGGAGGCGAGGACCCTCTGCAGCACCTCGAAGGGGAGCCCTTCCTCCAGGATGAGGCCCATGGTCACGTACAGGGGCCTGGCTCCCCGCATGGCCAGGTCGTTCACCGTCCCGCATACGGCCAGCTTACCGATGTCCCCGCCGGGGAAGAAGATGGGTTTGACCACGAAGGAATCGGTGGTGAGGGCGACGCGCTCGCCGGGCAGGGACAGGGCCGCGGCGTCCTCGGCTTCGCACAGGAGCGGCTCATCCAGGACGGGGAATACCACTTCCTCCAGGAGCTCCAGCATGCGCGAGCCGCCTCCGCCATGGGCCATGGTGATGACCTTATCCGCCAAGGCCTTCCCCTTCCCGGTAGTCGTAGAGATAGTAGGAAGCGCAGGTCCCCTCGGTGGAGACCATGCAGGGTCCGACGGGGTTTTCGGGAGTGCAGGAATGGGCGAAGAGGGGGCATTGCATGGGTTTGATCTTCCCGCACAGGATATCGCCGCAGCGGCATCCGCTATCGCGTTCCGGCCCCGGAGCCTCCACTTCCCAGGCGCCGGCGTCGTGGGCCCGGAACTCCTCCCGCAGCTCGAGACCGCTCCCCGGGATGACCCCCAGACCCCGCCACTCCGCATCCACTGCCGTGAAGACGCGCTCCATGACCGCCATGGCCCTGGGGTTTCCCTCCGGCCGCACGGCACGGGAGTACTCGATGTCCACCCCCGGCCCCTCCTCCTTCATCTTCATGAGCAGGTAGAGCGAGCGCAGGATGTCGGCGGCCTCGAATCCCGCCACCACGCAGGGGATGCCGTATTCTTCGCTGAGGAATTCGTAAGCCCGGGAGCCCAGGACGGCGCTCACATGGCCGGGAAGGAGGAAGCCGCCGATGGAGAATCCTTCCATCTCTACCAGGGCTCGCAGGGCGGGCGGGACCAGCTTGTGCAGGCTGAGCACGTAGAAATTATCCAGCCCGGCCTGCTCCGCCTGCAGTAGGCAAGCGGCCACGGCGGGAGCGGTGGTCTCGAATCCCACCCCGAGGAAGACCACCTTGCTCCGCGCATCCTCCGCGGCCATGCGCAGGGCCTCCAGCGGTGAGTAGACCACCTTGACCGATGCCCCCCGCGATACCGCCTCCGACAGGGTCCCTTGTGGACCTGGAACCCGCATCATGTCGCCGAAGGTCGTGAGGACCACGCCCTCGAGCCCGGCAAGGGATATGGCCCTGCCGATGTCCTCCGCGGCGGTAACACAGACGGGGCATCCCGGCCCGGAGACCAGGTCCACCTGGGGGGCCAGCAGCGGCCGCAACCCCGACCTGGAGATGGCCATGGTATGGGTCCCACATACCTCCATGACGGAGATACCTGAGGAGAATTCCTTGATCTTTTGCAGTTGCCCCTTGAGCAGGTCGGGTGAGCGAAACTCGTCGATATATCTCATCGGTCCTCCATCAAGGGATCAGGCCTGACCCCCATGCCCGACCTGACCCCTTTACCTTTACCAGGTTTCGTTCAGCCTCGCGGCCTCCTCCAGGAGCTCCAGGGTCTTGCGCGCCTCGTCCTTGTCGATCTTCTCGATGGCGAAACCGGCGTGGACCAGGACGTAATCCCCGGCTTCCACGCCGTCCACCAGCATCAGGCTGACGTCCTTGCGCACGCCGCCTATGTCGATGAGCGCCAGCTCGTTCTCCTTCAGCTCCAGCACCTCGGCCGGCACCGCCAGGCACATCGCTCTTCAACCTTTCTCCTCGTATGCCTTGCCCCCGGGCTCGCCCTTCATCTCCCGCCGCCCCGCCGACGGCATCACCTCGCGGAACGGCGGGCGGCCGCCACGGCCTGTCCCAGGGATATGCCCCCGTCGTTACATGGTACCCGACGATGCAGGTAGGTCGCCATGCCCTCCCTCTCCAGGCTTTCGACCACCCATGCCGTCAGTAGTTCGTTCTGGAATACACCGCCGCTCAACACCACCCTCTCGATCCCCGTCTCCCGGCTCAGGTTCCCGCAGGTCTCGAGGATAGCCCCGGCCAGGGCGGCATGGAACGCGCCCGCCATCTCGGGTTTCCCCACCCCGTTCCCGACCTCCTCGAGCAGGGCCGCGAAGAGGGGGCGGGTGTCCACCCGCCAGGGACGCGCCGCCATGTCCAGCCTATACGGATAGGGGGATACATCCTTCAGCGCAACCGCCTCCAGCTCGCACGCGGCCTGTCCCTCGTAGGACGCCCGGCTCCTCACGCCGATGAGGGCCGCCGCCGCGTCGAACACCCTGCCCGCGCTGGAGGTGAGGGGCGTGTTGAACCCGCTTTCAATCTGCGCGGCGAGGGTTTCCGCTTCGCCTGCATGGGCCGGGAAGACAGCGCCGAAGAGGCCGGCCGCCTCCATCTCGTCCGCGCAGACCTCCCACAACACGCCGAAGGCCATGCGCTGCAGTTCCTTTATGCACGCATCCCCGCCGGGCATGGGGTAGGCGGTGAGATGGGCCGCCCGTTCGAAGTCCTCCTCGTCGCAGACGAGGAACTCGCCGCCCCATACCGTGCCGTCCGGCCCGTAGCCGGTGCCGTCCCAGGAGACGCCGATCACCTTCCCATCCAGGCCGTTATCGGCCATGCAGCTGACGATATGGGCATGGTGGTGCTGGACCGCGACGCAGGGCAGGCCATACTCTCCGGCCAACTGGGTGGTCAGGTACTCGGGGTGCAGGTCATGGGCCACGAGCCGGGGCGAGAGGTCGAAGAGGCGCCGCATGGCCCGCATCGCCTCCTCGTAATGCTCCAGGGCGTCCCGGCTATCCATGTCCCCGATATGCTGCCCCACGAAAGCGTGTCCTCCACGCAGGAAACAGAAGGTGTTCTTGAGCTCCGCCCCCAGGGCCAGCACTTCCACCTCGTAGCCCCTCTTCAACCTCACGGGATAGGGAGCGTATCCGCGCGCCCTGCGGAGGGGATACTCCTCTCCCATGATGACCCTGGTGACCGAGTCGTCGTATCTCACCAGGATGTCGCGGTCGTGCAGGAGAAAAACATCCGCTATGCCCGCCAGACGGCCGAGGGCCTCACCGTTATCCTTGGCGATGGGCTCCTCGCTCACGTTTCCACTGGTCATGACCAGTGGAATGCCGGCCTCCCTCACCAGGAGATGGTGCAGGGGAGTATAGGGAAGGAACAGCCCCTGGTGCCGCAATCCCGGGGCTACCTCCCGGGACAGGCGGGACCCCTCCCGTTCCCTCAAGAGCACTATGGGCCGGCGCGGTGAGGCAAGCAGCTCGCACTCCTCGGGGCTCACGCGGCAATACTTCTCGGCTGCATCGAGGCTCTCGACCATCACCGCCAGGGGCTTGGCGTAGCGTCTCTTCCTCTCCCTCAACCTGGACACAACCTCGTCGCGGGTCGCGTCGCAGGCGAGATGGAATCCGCCCAGTCCCTTGAGGGCGACGATCCTCCCCTCCCTGAGGGCGGCGGCGGCCCGGACCACGGGATCCCCCTCCATCTCCCTCCCGTCCCCATCTGCCAGCCACAACCCGGGGCCGCATAGCGGGCAGGCATTGGGCTGGGCGTGGAACCTGCGGTCAGAGGGGTCGTTGTACTCCTCCTCGCAGGCCTCGCACATCACGAAGCCGGCCATGGTGGTCAAGGGCCGGTCGTAGGGGGTATCCCGGATGATGGTGAAGCGCGGCCCGCAGTTGGTGCAGTTGATGAAGGGGTAGCGGTACCTGCGGTCCCCGGGGTCGAAGAGTTCCTCCAGGCAGTCGTCACAGGTGGCCAGGTCGGGAGAGATGAGGGTGTGCTTGCCGCCCGCGGCGTCGCTGGTCAGGATGGCGAAGGAGTCCGCGGGGAAGGGAGGTATATCCGTGCTCGCGATGGCCTCGATCGCCGCCTGGGGTGGCGCCTCCGCCTCCAGGGCCCGCAGGAAGGACGCCATGCTGCTGCTGCCGGCGGCCGCCCTTATCCTCACCCCTCCCTGCGTGTTGGTCACGCTTCCCGCGATGCCATGCTCGCCGGCCAGGCGGTAGACGAAGGGACGGAAGCCCACGCCCTGCACGATACCGTTTACCTCTATCTCCCGGTATATCCTGCCGTCTCTATCCACCTAACTCCTCCATCACCAGGCGGTGCACGTGGGGAAGGGAACCGCGCACTTCCCGGGAAAGCTCCATCCCCACCTCCATGCTCTTGACCTGCACCGCGATGACGATTATATCCTCCGGGCACTGGTCCAGGAGCCCCGCGGCGGCAATCAACTCGTAAAGGCCGAGATCATGCAGGGAAACCGGGGCGGTTTCCCTGCTGCTCCTCACCTCCCGCGGCGAGAAGCGGAAGACCGCGCCGGGCTCGTCACCGGCGTCGATGGCATCGATGAAGATCGCCTTGTCGCGCCCCTCCAGGTAGGGTAGGAGATCCATGCCGTAGACCGCTCCCTCCAGCAGGGTCACGCCCTCCGGCAGTTTCCCCTCCAGGTACCTCGCGGCGTGGACGCCCACGCCGTCGTCGCTCATGAGGATGTTGCCGATGCCGATGACCACGAACTCAGGCATCTTTCACCACACCACTCGAAATACGCCGTACCGGGCACGGCCCGGCTGGATCTTTTCGCCGCGCGCGCGACGGCATTCTCCACAATGCCTGCAGACCTCTGTATACCAATCTTCCTCCAGCTCCCGTCGGCTATCCTGTCAAAGGAGCGGGCGGCCCTGCCGGGGCCGCCCTATCGATTATGGTTCTACTCCAAGAAGTGTGGGCGCCAGGCATAGGACTCGGGAGCCGGTTGCGGCAAGGCCGGCAGCCTGTTGAAGGCGCCGACCCCCAACTCGCCGAACTTGGGCATCGCTATGTACCTGTCTATGACCAGGGCGCCGATATTCCACGCGAATATGGACAGCGCCACTCCCTCCGGCCGGGAGAAGAAGAACCTCAGGATGAATACGGTCGCTCCTATCCCCACCGCGTAGATCCATTTCCCTCTTCGCGTCACCGGGCTGGTGACCCAGTCGGTGGCCATGTAGAAGGCCCCCAGCCACAGGCCGCCGCTGAACAGTGCATAGCCGGGATAGAACCAGGTGACCAGGGAGAGCACGAAATATGTCCCGATGATCCCCACCGGAATGCGCCAGTCGACGGTGCGGCGGTAGATGAGGAAGATGCCGCCGAGCAGCAGGAGCAACACCGATATCTCGCCGATGGTTCCTCCCTTGAGGCCGAAGAACAGGGACACGAAGTTCGGCCTGCCCGCGCCGTTGACGTAGGTGGCGGCCACGGGAGTGGAGCCCGTTATCACATCCGGGGCCAGCAGTCTGCCGTTCTTGATGAGGGAGAGGGGTGTGGCGGCCGCCACTATGTCTACATGGCCCCCCGCCAGGTTCTTGAAGGTCGCCACGCCGTTGCTGACGCTGGTGGCAACGGGGGTGAAGAAGCCCGAGGTCTTCCAGAAGAAAGGCTTGACGAACTTCTGTCCGTATATGGCCAGGGGCAGGAAGTAGAGGACGACCCTGGCGGCGATAGCCGGGTTGAAAACGTTCTTCCCCAGCCCGCCGAAGAGCTCCTTGAACAGCGCCACCGCGATGAACACGCCGATGGCCACCACCCACAGCGGCGTGGTGGGGGGCAGCAGGAAGGCGAAGAGCAGGGCGGTAACCATGGCGCTGAGGTCGCCCAAGGTCTGTTTGCGCCCCATGATCTTGCGCATCAACAGTTCGGAGAGGGCCGCCGTCACCATGCTCACTGCGATGATGTACACCACGTTCATACCGAAGACTATGACCGCCCATATCGCCGCCGGCGCGAGCGCCAGGAGCACGTTGCGCATGGCCTTCTGGATGGTCTCGTCCTTCTTGTGCAGGTGAGGAGAGACGGTGGTCAGCAATCTGTCAGCCACTTGCATCACCTCCTATCCCCTCTTCGCGGCCGCGATCCCGGCCTTGGCCTCGCGCACGTAGTCGACGTGGGGGATGTAGGCGGGGCAGGTGAAGGAGCAGCAGCCGCACTCGAAGCAGTCCAGCGCCCCCCACATCTCCGCCCTGTCCCACTGTCCGTTCTTCGCCGCCTGCACGATGAAGTTGGGAAGGAGGAACATGGGGCAGACGTCTACGCATTTGCCGCAGCGCACGCATTCCTCCTCTGAGCCGACGTCCACGACGTCCGCGGTGAGGGCGAGTATTCCCGACGTGCCCTTGACGATGGGAGCGGAATCGTCCGGCTGAGCCCAGCCGGTCATGGGGCCGCCCACGATCAGTCTGGCCGGCTCGCCCACGATACCGCCGCAGGCTTCCACCAGCGCGGAGACGGGCGTTCCTATCCTGGCGAGCAGGTTGGAGGGCTCTTTTATCCCCGGACCGGTAACGGTGAGCACCCTCTCGTAGAGGGGCTTGCCCCAGGCCGCGGCCTCGAAGAGGGCGACGGCGGTGCCCACGTTCTGCACCAGGCAACCCACCTCGGAGGGGAGTTTGCCGGGTGGCACCTTGCGGCCGGTGAGGGCGGAGATGAGCATCTTCTCCGCTCCTTCCGGATACTTCACCTCCATGACCTCCACGGAAAGGTCCGGTTCGCCCGCGATGGCGGAACGCATTATGTCCACCGCGTCCATCTTGTTGGCCTCGATGCCGATGATGCCCTTTTTGGCACCGGTCGCCTTCAGCAGCAGCTTCAGCCCCTGCACCAGGTCGGAGGGCCTCTCCAGCATGGTCCTGTGGTCGCAGGTGAGGTAGGGCTCGCATTCCACGGCGTTGATGATCACCATGTCCACCGGCTTGTCCTTGGGTGGGGTCAGTTTGACATGGGTGGGGAAAGCCGCCCCTCCCATGCCCACCAGTCCCGCCTCGCGGGCGATAGCGCGCAGTTCCTCGTCGCTGAAGGAGTCCAGCTCCTTGCCCGGCTTCCTCTCGAAATCGGGCTGGTTCGCGTCGGAAGTGATGACGATACACTTCGCCGGGGCACCGGTGAAGCCGGTCACCTCGGTTATCTCCTTCACCGTGCCGGCCACGGACGAGTGCACCGGCGCGGAGACGAAGGCCTCGCTGGCGCCGATCTTCTGGCCCAGCCCTACGCGATCCCCCTGGCTCACCAGGGGGTCGTTTGGGGCCCCGATGTGCTGGGACAGGGGGATGAGCACCTCGTGCGGGACCGGCGCCTCGACGATGGCCTTCGCCGAGGCCAGCTCCTTTTTGTAGGGGGGGTGGATGCCGCCCTTGAAGGTCTTGTAGCCCGTTTTCCCGGCCATCATGCCACCCCCTCTTCCTTGCTGGTCGCCTTGAAGTGGGGGAACCTCTCGGAACTTGCCCAGCGCGTGTAGATATAGATGATGTTCACGAGAGCGACGACCCACACCGTAATGGAGTAGGTCACCCAGGTGTGCCTTATCCCGCCCAAGCCGTTGACCAGCCAGCTCATCCAGCCTTGGGGGTAATAGAGGGCATAGGAAACGAGGAAATACCATATGGCCAGCAGGGCCAGGATGGCCCTGAACCAGCGCAACGGTTCGTTCCATCCCCGGGGCCTCCCCAGCGTATCGTAATAGAAGTATACGCCCGCGGTGAGGGCCACCACCCAGATGGAGACGATACCCAGGTTCACGGCGTACAGCGTCTGCCAGGGGTATCTCCACCCCTGCAGGAAGGGGCGGAAGACGTTGATCCCGGCGTATATGGACACCACCAAGGCGCTGAGATAGGCCGCGTACATCGCTTTAGCCGGGCCCGGGATGCTGATCTTTACTTTCATCCAGCATCCCCCCTCTAGATAACGCGGAACTCTTTGACGCCGTTATGCTCGGGGTGGATGACGTGGATGGCACAGGCCAGGCAGGGATCGAAGGAACGTACGCAGCGCACCACGTTGATGGGATTCTCGGGATCGGGCACCGGGATCCCGATGAGCGATGTCTCGATGGGACCGCGCTGACCCTCCTTGTCCCGGGGCGAGGCGTTCCAGGTGGTGGGTACGACGCACTGGTAGTTGTCTATCTTCTTCCCACCGATGGTGATCCAGTGGCCCAGGGCTCCGCGCGGACCCTCCACCAGGCCCATGCCCCGGGAATCGCCCGGTATGTCCTTGCCCTTGGGATCCCAGATGGGCTCGCCCACTCCTTTCTGGAGCTCCGCCAGCCAATCGACCATCTTGTCGGCGATGAGCTTGCACTCGAACGCGCGCATGGCATGGCGGGGCAGGATGCCGAACGCTCCCTCGCTGACCAGGGTATTTACCGCATCGGTCAGGCCTACCTGGTCGATGAGGGGCAGCAGCGTCTTCGGGTAGTCTCCCGCCAGTTCGCGGCCCGCCATCACCAGCATGCGGGCCATGGGCCCGACCTCCATGTGGTCGTCGTCGTAGCGCGGCGACTTGATGAAGGAATAGGCGTCCTTCTTGCCCACCTCGGGATCGGTCTTGCCGTCCGCCGGAGGCTGGCTGCAGTCGTCTGTATACCAGGAGTGCTCGACGTACTCGAAGATCTTGCTCTCGTCGAAATCCTGGACCGCGCCCACGTTGTTGCCGAGGATATACCCGCCGGGGAGGAACTTCTCTCTCCCGCTCGTATCCAGGTCGAACCCGCCGTAGGCCAGGTAGT
The DNA here is from genome assembly GCA_003598015.1 of Actinomycetota bacterium. Taxonomy (GTDB): domain Bacteria; phylum Actinomycetota; class Geothermincolia; order Geothermincolales; family RBG-13-55-18; genus SURF-21. Next base: position 39,104 of record QZKE01000083.1, read on the forward strand.
TGCCCCCGGAATCCCCCACCTTCATGAAGGGGGCGTACGCGGGCACCCCGGCGATGGTCACGATGTCCTGGACGTAGACGTTGTCGATCCAGAAACGCAGATCGTTGAGGCGGTTGAGGAAGGCCTCGATGTTGTCCAGGGTGGGCTGGACGGTCACCCCGCCGGGGATGGTCCCCACGAAGCTGGGCATCCTGCCGTAGTAGATGGACAGCATCTCCTGCGCCTTCTTGCGCGCCTCCAGGGCCTGGACGTAGTGGCCCACCAGGATGGTGGCCAGCTCCGGGTCGCTGATGTAATCGTCCGACGTGTAGCGCGGCAGGAAGAAGTAGAGGTCGTTGGATTCCGCCAGGGCGGCGATCTTGCCCTTCAAGGCCAGCAGGGCGGGATCCGAGCCGCTGTAGTTGAGCACTGCGGTCACGTCCACGTAGTCCAGGGCCGCCAGGGTGTAGAAATGCAGGATGTGCGACTGGATGAAGTTGGCCCCCAGGCAGAGGTTGCGGATGAGCCTGGCGTTGTCGGGGAGGTCCACATCCATGGCGTCGTCCAGGCAGTAGGAGGACGCGGTGCCGTGCACCAGGGGGCAGACGCCGCAGATGCGCTCCGTCACCTGCTGGGCGTCCCAGGGATGCTTGCCCTTGAGCAGCATCTCGAAGCCGCGGAACATGGTACCGGAGGACCAGGCGTCCTTGACCACGCCGTTCTCGATCTCCACGTCGATGCGGAGATGGCCCTCGATGCGGGTTACGGGATCGATGGTCACTATCTGAGCCATTACTCGTCACCCCCCTCGGGCGCTTTCTTTCCCAGTTGCTTGTAGAGGTAGTGGCCCCCGATGCCCACGGCCGTGGCGCCGGCGGCGACCCAGCCCAGGGTCTCCACCGGTGAGGTGACACCGGCCAGGTGCACGTTGGGCAGGGGCTCGTAGAGGGGCGTGAGGTCCTTGTAGAAAGCGGGCTCCGCGCAGCCGTGGCAGGGCGCGTTGGCGCCCACGCACCAGTTGACCTTGGAGTTCCAGCGGCGCGTCGGGCAGTCCGCGTAGGTCACCGGGCCCTTGCAGCCCATCTTGAAGAGGCAGAGCTTCATGTCGGGATTGACGTCGTTCCAGTCCTCCAGGAACATCCCGGCGTCGAAGGATGCCCTCCTCTCGCAGTTCTCGTGGATGAGCTGGCCGAAGAACATCTTGGGGCGCTTGTGCTCGTCCAGCTCGGGCACCGCCTTGTTCACCAGGTAGTAGAGTACGGTACCCAGGAACCAGTCGGGATGGGAGGGGCACCCGCCGATGTTGATCACCGGCTTGGACTTGTCGATCTTCGCCACGATGTCCATCACCGGCGTGCTTCCGGTCACCGATGCGTTGGCCGCGGGGATGCCCCCGAAAGCGGCGCAGTTGCCCAGTGCTATGACCGCGGCCGCGCCGGGTACCAGCTCCTCCATCCAGGCCTGGATGGGTTTGTCTTTGGGGATCTTGTTCCCCATGACTTCCTTGGTCCCCTCCTCCAGGCCAAAGGTGCAGAACTCGCCACCCTCGGCGGTGGGGATGGGGCCCTCCACCACCAGGACGTACTGGCCGGCGAGTTCTTTCGCCGTCTCCTCCAGCACGCCGAAGGCCTGGTATCCCGCGGCCGCCATCACCGTGGGCTGATAATGTACGGAGAGGTCATCCAGCACCACCTTGGCGATATCCGGATAGTTGCTGTTCAGCGTGGAGACCGAACATCCGGAACAGTTCTGTCCCTGGATCCATAATACCGGGGGCTTGCCGGCGGCCATCTCCTCCAGGGCCCGGGCGATCTCGGGAACCAGGGCCTGGCTCAGACCCAGCAGGGCTGCCGTGGCGCCCGCGTACTTGATGAACTGGCGCCTGGTCACTCCCTTCTCTTCCACTAACCTTCACCTCCTAAGACGTACGATGACTCCGTGAATATAGGCAGCGCCCGAAGGGAAGGATTCGACCTAGGAAAGTGGGGGGGTTCCTGAAGGCCACGCAGCGATATGATACCGCCGCTCTACATCCCCTCCGGGCGCTTTGCTTCGAGCTTCTGGTTTTTCCTCAACTGCTTTCGTCATAAGATACCCGATTTTTCATCGTCTCCATCACCGCTGCGTTCTCTATAATCGACATAACCGTCCCACCTGTGCCATGCCTTCCTTCGCTTGCGCTGAAAGGGGTGTACAATACAAGCTCCAATCGGCAAATCCTGTATGTTTTGCAGACGAATAGAAGGGATGCGAGATGGCGGCAAGCTTTCGCTTGTCTTTGCGTGTATCATATTTACCATATTTTACCATGTATAAAGTCAACCTTCCTCACCCTCATGATCCCAGATTTGCCGCGCTATTGCGTCCTTCATGCGACCTATGGGCGCGCAGCGATGAACTTCCAACTCATCTCTCCTTTCCAAACACGGGAGGCACAGGCGTTTCCATCTGCACCCTATCGGTCCTTCGCCATAGCCGCCGGCTTTAGGCGAGAGGACTCGGAGAGTCACAAATATACAACAGGACAAAGCCCAAATACCGGCGGCTTTGTCCTATACGCACTTCATCGTGTGTTCCTCTCTCCTTTCCAAACACGGGAGGCGCAGGCGTTTCCATCTGCACCCTATCGGTCCTTCGCCATAGCCGCCGGCCTTAGGCGAGAGGACTCGGAGAGCGTGTTATACGCTTCAAACCGGGTGATAACCCCGATTTTTTAGAGATTATAAAGATAATTCTCCCCGCATGCAATACCCACGCGGTATTATTGTCTACTTACCATAAAGATCCAGCAGGCATCAGAATACGTGCAGAACCGCCCCCAAGCGGCCGCGAAGACCCTCACACCAGCTTTCAGGCCGCATCCTGAGATGACGTTTCCGCAAGGGAACCGCGTGAGGGCGGAGTCCATATTGCGTACGCATGATCGGTCATCGGACCATCCTGTAGGAGCCATCCCCCTGCTTCTCGGCCAGGCCGCGCCTCTCCAGCAGTTCCAGGTGTTTCTCTATCATGCGGGCCTCGAAGTAACGGGCGAGGGCGAAGCCGCTGTCGGGCACACCGTAGAAGGGAGAGAGGCCGGCCAGGCCCTCGGGGGTGGCCGGCCCGCTTCCCAGCAGGTCCAGGACCTTCCGGTTGCGACGCACGAAGACGTCGTCGAAGGCGGCTATCTCCTCCTCGATGCCCTCGCTGAGGGGGCGGCGGTGGGAGGATACGATCATCTCCGGCCGCAAGGCGAGGACGCGGTGCAGGGAGTCGCAGAATTGATCGAGGTCGCACTCCACGTGCCCGTACCAGGGGCCGAAGGGGGTAAGGTCGATATCGAAGGAAAGGATTATCCTGCGCTTCTCCTCCAGGAAACAGAAGTGGTCCAGGGTGTGTCCCGGGGTGTACAGGGCCCGGAAACGCATATCCCCCAGGTCGATGACGTCTCCCTCCCAGAAGGTGCCGGTGGGCTCCGTAGGGACGTGGCCCAGCACCTCCCGCACCAGGTGAAGCCATTCCCGCGCCGGCTCCCCGCCCCCCGTGAGGCGCAGGGACATGTTCTCCAGGTCGGGCAGGATGGAGGCAAACATATCCGGCACCCACAGCTCGCATTCCCGGAAATGGTGATTGCCCGAGAAGTGGTCGGGATGGGTATGGGAATTGACCACGAGATCGACGTGGTAGCTCTCCTTGACCTCATCTATGGCCTTCTCGCCACATCCCGTATCGAAGAGGACCGTGCGATCCCCCACCGCCAGTATGGAATGGGACCACGGGAAGCGCCCCTTGCTGGCGCCGTGTACCAGGTACAGGCCTTCTACGATCTCCTCGATCATACATGGATGATACCACTCCGGTGAGGATCTGGCGCCGTGCTGCGTTACTCCCGCCCGACCAGATGCCGCGGTGGACAACGTGAAGGCTGTATCGCTGGAATTGAAACTCTCGGTGTGAGAATGGGAAGGAGCATCACGGAGAAGGCAGAATACCGGAATATAGTTTAATTCATCGGTTCCATAACGTTACGAGGGAGTCAATATGGCTCTATATTTTGATTTACCGAGATATTGATGGGGCATTTAAATGGAAACCGAAGCATTTCAGAACCCATTCGATAGGAAGAACGCAATCCTGAATCATGTGTTCTCGAGCATGCCAGCGGCTATTGCATTGTACGCCATCGCAAAGTACAAACCCCGCAAGCTACCCGTATTCCTTGCAGCCAATACCATTCTAAGTACCGTGATGAGGCGTTTTGTATGCGCGCGTTGTCAGTACTACGGTCAGCCATGCTCGACCATGCTCGGCATTTGGACCGCCAAGATAATGCCGCGCGATGGAAGTAAAAAACTCGACCGTAACGCTATTATTGCAGACATGGTTTTCATGACTGCTATGTTAACTTATGCTTCCCCGCAGATCTTCAAACACTATAAGATAGCTGTGCTGTATATGGCCTCCGTTTTCGCCTTGTGGGTAAGGTTATTGTTCAATGCATGCGGCAGGTGCGGCAACGATTTCTGCCCCATGAAGGACGTGCGTAAGGTAATAACCAAGAGCGGCGATTAAGCGATAGGATATCACGCTCAAGTCAACAGCCTTTAATGTTATGTAGTTGATACAAACCTCAGGCGGTTTCGGATCTCGGACTCGCTGTACATGCTACCGTCAATACACCGTTAAACGAGATCGCCACATCGCTACGCTCCGCGACCAGCTTCAGATTTCAGACTATTCAAGGGGGCGGAACTGGTGGAGGGCGACGCCGTCCGGGGAGGTCCAGGTAGCGAAGGCCACCTGTATGCCGATACGCAATTCCTCGAAGGGAGCGTCTATGCGTGTGATGACGTTGCCTATCCCTTCCAGCTCGACCAGGCCGAGGACGTCGGGCCTGCGGCAGCGTATGGCGTCAGACTGCTGGGTAAAGGCTACGAGCGTGCCCTCGCGCGGCAGGTCCACCCATTCCATGTCCTCACCCAGGCAGGCCGGGCATACGATGCGCGGGGGATAATGCGTCTCGCCGCAAGCGAGGCAGCGCGTAGTCTGGAACGATCCCCGCTCGAGGCGGGAGAAGAACTCCTCGGCGGCGCGGTCCTGCATGTAGGGCCTGGTATCCATCTGACTACCTCGCTCCCGCATCCTGCCCCTTCAGGCGATCGAGGATCGCCACGATGGAGCCGTTGATGAAACCCTGCTCGGTGTGGACGAGCCCTACCGAGGCACCCAGCCTCTGGCGCTCGCCCGCCTCGCCCCTGAGCTGGCGTACCACCTCCACGAACTCCAGCAGGGGGGTGACGTAGGCGGGATGGCCCAGCGACAGCCTGCCGCCGCTGGGATTGATCAGCACCTCTCCGCCGTGGGTGGTCCGCCCCTCCTCTATCGCCGCCGGGGCCTCCCCGGGGGCGAAGAAGCCGAGCTCCTCGTACATCATGGGCTCCATGCCGGCGAAGGCGCCGTACACCTCGGCTACGTCCACGTCCGCGATGGAGTAGCCGCTCTCATCCAGGGCTCCGCGCGCGGCCCGCCCCACGCAGGGGAAACGGGAAATCTCGCCCCGGTAGGGGATGAAACTGGTGGCGTCGTGCGCCTCGCGTATGGCCGCTATGCGCACCGCCCTGCCTTCATCCTTCACGAGCTCGCCGCTGACCACAACCAACGCCGCTGCGCCGTCGTGCATCTCCGAGCTCTCGTGGCGATGGATGGGGGGCGTGAGGATTTTGCTCTCCAGTACCTCCCCGAGGGTCAGCGGTTCCTTATAGGCCGCCTGCGGGTGCTTGAGGGCATGCTCGCGCAGGAGGACAGCCACGCGCGCGATATCCTCGGGCGTGATCCCGTAGAGGTGCATGTACCTCTGTATGGCCATGGCGTAGAAGGGCAGCGGGCTGATCACGCCGTAGGCCGCCTGGTAGGAATCGTAGAGGGAATTGGCATCCTTGATGAGGTGAAAATGACCGACGACGTCGCCCCTTATTTCCTTCGGGGGCGTCTCCCTTTGTGCCGCGAAGACCAGGCACGAGTTTATCCCGCCCTGCCTGATGCGGTCGCGAGCTATATGCACCGCGACCGAGCTGGAGTTGCCGCCGCTGTCGATCTCCAGCATGAGGCCGCATTCCATCCCCAGGTAGCCGGCCATTCTCTGGGTGATCATCTTGCGCGCACCGGTCATGTACCCGTGGGGGGTGGATATCAGCCCCTCCACCCGGGAAGGCGTGAGGCCGGCGTCCCGCAGCGCCGCGGCGCATACCCGCGCCCCCATGTCGTGCGGATCCTCCTCGTGCCAGCCGATATCGGTCATGGCCACACCGGCGATATATGCTTCCCGCACCGCTTTTAACCCCCTTCGTTTCAGGGAATGATAAGCAATGGACCATCTGCATTATACAACCAGTCGACCAGAGCGAGGAAACGGGCGGGGAAGGAAGTGGTGATGATGGAGCAACCGCGCAGGATCGTGGTCGTCGGAGGCGTGGCGGGAGGTGCCACCGCGGCCTCCAAGGCACGGCGCTGCTGCCCGCAGGCGGAAATAGAAGTCTACGACCAGGACGAGTTCATCTCCTATGCCGGCTGCGGTCTGCCCTATTTCATAGGGGGCTACAGCCCCAACTGGCGCAGGCTCCTGGCCCGCCTGCCGGAGCAGTTCGAGGCGAAGCAGAACATCAGGGTCTTCCTGCGCCACCGCGTCAACTCCATCGACCCCGCGAACAAGAACATACGCGTCGCCGACCTGGAGGGGGTGAGCGAGTCCTCCATCGATTACGACAGGCTGATCATCGCCACCGGGGCGTCCCCCTTTGTCCCGCCCCTTTCCGGGAGGGAACTGGAGGGCGTCTTCGTACTGCGTTCACTGAAGCACGCGCTGGAGATGAAGTCCTTCATCGACATGCGGGCGCCGCAGCGGGCGGTCATCGTGGGAGCGGGAGCCATAGGATTGGAGATGTGCGAGGCCCTGAGGCGCCTGGGCATGGAGGTGCACCTGGTGGAGCTCGCGGACCACGTGCTTCCGCCCCTCGACGCCGACCTTACGGGCGAGGTCGGGGAGCACCTGGAGGCAGGCGGCGTCCATCTCCACCTGGGTGCCAGGGTGGAAGGCCTGGAAGGCAGGGGAGGAGCGGTGGCGCGCGTGGCCACCTCCCAGGGCGAGCTGGACACGGAGATGGTCCTGCTCTCCATCGGCATCCGTCCCGTAAGCGAGCTGGCGCAGAGGGCCGGCATAGAGCTGGGGGACAGGGGGGCGATAAGGGTGGACGCCGCCATGCGTACCAGCCTCCCGGATATACTGGCTTGCGGCGACTGCGCGACCACGCGACACCTCGTCTCCGGCCGGGAGAGCTGGATACCCCTGGGCTCCACGGCGCGCAAGCAGGGGCGGGCGGCGGCGGATACGGTCTCGGGAGGAGAGGGTTCCTTCCCAGGCGTGCTGGGGACCTTCATCCTCAAGGCCTTCGAGCTCACCCTGGGAAAGACCGGATTAAGCCCGTCCGAAGCCTCAGACGCCGGTTTCGATGCGGACGCCCTCACCCTGGAGGACTCCGTTCTGCCGGGTTACTACCGCGGCGGAGGCCGCATGACCGCTCGTGTAACCGTGGATAAGGTCTCGGGAAGGATCCTCGGCGCTCAGGTTGTGGGCGATTACGGGTCCCAGGCGGACAAGCGGCTTGATGTTTTCGCCGTATGCACCGGCGCCGGGCTCACCGCAAGCGATCTCTCCTCCCTGGACCTGGCCTACGCGCCCCCCTACAGCCACCCGCTGGACATCCCCATCGTGGCGGGCAACCTCGCGGAAGCGAGGATCCTGGGCAAGGAATGTACCTGCACCATGGAAGGCCTGGAGGATTGAAGACAGACGCGAGCCATTATCCGATATTCATATCCATACGTACTCGTGCCAGGCCTGGACACCGTCGCAGGCTTTCGAACGTATGTTCTAGGTCGTAACCGTTATTTATATGCGGTCAGGATGCGGTAGCCGAAGTCCTGGGGCGGGATGGGGATGACCTCGAAGCGGCCCAGGCCGGCTACGGCGAGGTGCTCTCTCCACACCTCGTCCGTCGTGAAGTACTCCCCCTCCTCCCTGATCACGGCGGGGATGTCCCCGATGTGTAGGAGCATGGTCTCGAAGGCGCCGTGTTCGAGGTCGTAGAGGGATTTGCCCACCATCTTCTGGATGATATCCCTGCACCTCTCCGGGTCGTCTATGGGCCCGGTGACGTCGCAGAACATGTCGGTGTATATAAGGCGCCCGCCCGGCTTGAGCACCCGGGATATCTCGGCCGCGCAGGCCGCCCTCTCTACCGGGTGCACGTGGTGCAGGGCCAGGTTGGACATGAGGCAGTGGATATAGTCGCCGGGCAAGGGCATCTGCACCGCCGTTCCTATGGCGATGTGGACGTTCGCCCGTTCCCCGAACCTCTTGACGCTCCCCTGGACCATGACCTCCGAAGGGTCCAACCCATACACCTCGGCGTCGGGATACAACTCCGCTATGCGCGATATGAGGGTCCCCGATCCGCACCCCAGGTCGAGGACGCGTTTGCGGTTGGCGTCGCCCATGAGCTCGATCATCATGCGCATGGCGTCGGCATACATGGGGTCTTTGGCGAAGAGGGTGTCGTAGTCTCCCATATAGTCGTCCCAGTAACCCACCAGCTCCTCCAATCTGGGGGTCAGGTCTTTCATTTTGCATACTCCGGTATGCAAAATGAAAGACCTGACCCTTTATTCCTTTATTCCTTAAAAGTGCGGGAGAGCTCGACCACCTTGCGGTATTCCTCCACCTGGCGCTTCCTCTCCTTCTTATTCCAGCCCAGTTCGCGGCCCAGCAGCTCCGCTGTCTTTTCCGCGCAGCCCAGGCCCTGCTCCCTGTCCTCGTAATAGATGAGGCTGCGCCGCACCATGAAGTCCGTCAGGGTGACCACCATCTCCTCGCGGGCAGAATAGACCACCTCGGCCTCGATATAGGGTATGCCGTCGCCGAGCCGCTTCTCTCCCGAGCCGTCCTCCGCGACCATGCCCAGGACCCGCACCGCCCCCGTGCCCAGGAGCTGCAGCTTGGATATGACGTCGCCGTCCAGACGCAGGTCCCCCGCCAGCCTCTCCAGCCGCCTGGAGAAGTCGGTGCCGTCCTTGCCGAACACCGGCGCCTTACTGGTCGTGCATTTCGCCGGGCGCGTCCCGAAGCGCTCTCCCATGCGCCTGACCGCGAGGTCCACCAGCTCCTCGGCCATGGAGCGAGCGGTGGTCAGCTTTCCTCCCGCGATGGAGATGAGGCCGGAGTGGCCTTCGTAGATGCTGTGCTCCCTGGATACCTGGCTCTCCTTCACGTCCTTGACCTCGGCGGAGATCAGGGGCCGCAGGCCGGCATAGGTGCTGATGATGTCGTCGTACGCGAGGTTCGCCTTCGGCAGGGCCTTGTTCGCCGCCTCCAGGATATAGTCGACATCCTCCCGCGAGGCGTGGATGGTGTCGTAGTCATCCGTATAGTCCGTGTCCGTGGTGCCCACGAGGGCGTAGTCTCCCCAGGGGACCAGGAACATCATGCGCTTGTCCGCGGGCGAGATGATGGGCATGGCGTTGGTGGCCTTGACCCTTTCCCAGGGCACGATGATGTGGGACCCCTTGGTGGGGCGGAGCTTGGGGATGGCCTCGGGATCGCCCATGCAGCAGATGGAATCGGTCCAGGGGCCGGTGCAGTTGAGGACCATCCTGGCCTCGATGTCGAATTCGTCTCCGCTCACCTCGTCCCGCACCCGGGCTCCGCAGGCCATACCGCCGTCGAGCAATATATCCACGACGCGCGCGTAGTTGAGGCAGCATGCGCCCTCCAGGCGGGCCGACTGCACGTGGGCGAGGGTAAGGCGCGCATCGTCGGTGGCGCAGTCGTAGAACTGCCCCCCTCCCTTGAGTCGCTCGCTGTCCAGCTCCGGCTCCACCTCCAGGATGCGCCTGGGCCCGTGCAGTTGGTGGTTCTGCACGTTGCGGAAGAGGGCCAGGAAGTCGTACATCCACAGCCCCATGGCGATTATGGGGAGGGGCGCCTTGTCACCCTTGTACACCGGGAAGATGAAGGACTGCGGCCAGACCACGTGGGGAGCGTTGAGCAGCAGGCGCCGCCTCTCGCGGCAGGCCTCGAAGACCAGCTTGAAGTCGAACAACTCCAGGTAGCGCAGGCCTCCGTGTACGAGCTTGGAGGAGCGGGAGCTGGTCCCGAAAGCCCAGTCGTTCTTATCCACGATGGCGGTGGAGAGGCCTCTGCGGGCCGCGTCCCGCGCGGCACATGCGCCGGTTATCCCTCCCCCGATAACCAGCACGTCGAATACCTTGCCCCGGGCTTCCTCTATCAGGTCCTTTCTCTGCTGCGACGAGAACATCTTGCTTCAGCTCCTTCTCCTACCGGGTAGGTGATTTTCCATTACGATAATAGATATCGGCACTCTCATATGGCCCCTGTACGAGGCCACGCCTAAGTATATAGAGTTTCCCCGCTTGCTGACAGGCAGACGCTCATTACGGCAAGACATCCGATCAGAGATCCATTTTCAGCAATACCGGTTGCGGTCCGATATAATCCCCTTGTAGGGCCGGGTGCACGCTGGAAAGAGAAGACCGCAGGAGGAAAAAATGGCTGACAGGTTCGACGCGGAAGGGTTCGTCAAGGACAGGCTGGATTGGATAGAGGAGAACAAGCCCCTCATCCACCATATCACCAATTACGTGGTGATGAACGAGACGGCCAACGCCACCCTCTGCCTGGGAGCGCTCCCGGTGATGGCCCACGCCGTCGAGGAGGTGGAGGAGATGGCCGCGCAAGCCGGAGCCCTGGTCATCAACATGGGCACCCCCTACCCGGACCTGGAGACGGCCATGCTGGCCGCAGGCAAGGCCGCCAACCGCGCGGGCGTGCCCGTGGTCTTCGACCCGGTAGGAGCGGGAGCCACCGCCTACCGCACCCGCATCGCCAGGTACTTGCTGGACGAGGTGCGTTTCGCGGCCATACGCGGCAACGCCGCCGAGATGGCCGTGCTCGCCGGCGTGGAAGCCGAGATACGCGGTGTGGATTCCATCGGCGTCAAGGGCGAGGTCGAGGATATCGCCTCCAGCCTGGCGGAATCCCTTGGCTGCGTCGCCGCCATCACCGGCGAGGTGGACGTGGTTAGCGACGGGAAACGCGCGGCGCGGGTGAGCAACGGGCACCCCCTCCTGGGTAGGGTGACCGGCACGGGATGCATGGCGACCACCGCCATAGCCGTCTTTCTCGCTCCCGGGGAGCCATACCTGGAGGCGACCGCCGCCGGCCTGGCCGTCTTCGGGCTGGCCGGGGAGAAAGCGGCTGGGTCATCGGGCAGGCTTCCGGGGAGCTTCCACGTGGAGCTGTACAATACCCTCTACGAGATCAGCACGGTGCGCAAACTCAAGGGCTTGCGGGTGGAGGTTTCGTAAGGGGTCGTGTCTTCGATCTTCGGTTCTCAGGCAAAATAAAGAGGGCCCAGCCCCGGGCATGGGACATCTCTCGCAGCAGGTCGCTGACCCCAACTCTTGAAAGCGTCTACTGAGGTGTCGCGTGTCCGGGGGTGACCCCATTTTTTCATTTTTTCATCTCGAATTTTCGCGAGTACAGAAACCGAAGATCGAATACACGACCCCTACCGGACGGAAGCGATTACCCCGCCCCCCAGAACCTGGTCTCCATGGTAGAGCACGGCGTGCTGGCCGGGCGTCAGCGCCCACACCCTGCGCTCGAAGGAAAGCTCGAAGCCATCCCCGCAAAGCTCGACCCTGCACGGCTCGGGCGCCGTGTTGTACCGCGCCATGGCCTCGGCCTCGAAGGATGCTGCCGGCGGCTCGCCCTTTATCCAGTGCGGCAATGCCGCGTGCAGCCACTTGCCCGGGACTTCCTCCCTGCCACCCAGGATGACCGCCTGGTGCGAGGGATCCAGGGCCACTACGTAGAGGGGGCGGGGGGCGGAAACCCCCAGGCCGCGCCGCTGGCCCACGGTATAGCAGGCGATACCGCGGTGTTCGCCCAACTTCACACCGGAGGTATCCAGGACGGGGCCGGGAGCCAGTGCTTCCGGGTAATGGCGGGAGATGAAGTCCCGGTAGCTTCCCCCGCACAGGAAGCAGATCTCCTGGCTCTCTCCGCTCTCTCTCGCGGCGACGCCCCGCGCAAGCGCCATTTCCCGCACCTCGCCCTTGGACCTCTCCCCGTTGGGGAAAAGGCAGCGGGAGAGCTGTTCCCGGCCCAAGCCGTAGAGGACATATGACTGGTCCTTACGCCGGTCCGAGGAGCGCAGCAGCGCATACGCTCCGCCTCCGTCCCGGCATATGCGTGCGTAATGGCCGGTGGCGATGGCGTCCGCCCCCAGTTCCTCGGCCACCTCGATGAGGGTGGGGAACTTCACCAGGCGGTTGCATTCCACGCAGGGATTGGGAGTGCGCCCACGCAGGTATTCGCGGGCGAAGGGTTCCACTATCTGCGCGTGGAAGCGTTCCCGCAAGTCGATGACCACGTGTTCGATGTCCAGGACGCGAGCGGCCCGGGCGGCTTCTTCCACCCCAACCAGGGAACAACGTGCCGAAAGGCCCGCGGCTTTGGGGCTCCAATCTTCCTCCCACATGCGGAAGGTCACCCCGATCACCCGGTATCCCTCTTCCACCAGGGAGACGGCGGCAGAGGAGGAATCCACACCCCCGCTCATGGCCAGGATAACGCTGGCTCCTTCTCCGACCATATCTTTCCATCCATTACAGTGTCCCCGAGATCACATCACCCTAAAGATACTACAACCTTTCAATCAGGGGGTCAGGCCGGGCTTCAGGCGCGAGCCGACAGGTGTATATCACCAGACATCCACTATTCTGGGGGGGCTTTCCCGGCGCCTGTTTATCACTCTGCCCGCACAGGCCGGAAGTCGATCCCCGGCTTACCTGGGCTTGTTGGCACCTGCCGTTGACATGGCGCGGTTAATCGATTACCTTTAATCAATATTCCTTGTCTATGGCAAATATTGTGTAAGGATAATAATTCTAAATGGCAAAGAAAAAGGATGCGGAACTCGCACGATATACGCAGGAACTGTGGGACACCATCATGCGCATCATCCACGGCTTCCGCACCGGCATCGCCGCGGACGAGGACGTCGAACTCAGCTTTCCACAGATAATACTGCTCATGGAGCTGCAGAGGTCCGGCACCTGCAGCATGGGGGAACTCTCCCAGCGCCTGCACATAACCCAGGGGGTGGCCACCCGCATGGTGGACCGGCTGCTGGAGAAGGGCATGGTGGAGAGAGAACGGGGCGCGGATGACCGGCGCGTGGTGCTGGTGACGCCGACGAAAAAAGGAACCTGTGTAGCGCAGGACATAGAGAGGCTCAATCGGGAGAAGATGGTGGAGATCTTTCAGAGCGTCTCCGAGAAGGAGCGGGCGGATCTCCTCGCGCTCCTAAAGGAAATAGAGAAGCGGTTCGAAAAAGAAGGGACGCCTTAGCGCGTCCACGGCTGAGAGGATGGGAAACCGGTGACGGTCACGAAGACTCAAAGGGTGGGTTGAATTGAAGATATTCGCATTCCTCGCAAATCAATCGGAGAAGCGGCCTTGGCTGGTGGTGATCCTGGCCGGCCTCATCACCCTCTTTTTAGCCGCCGGCTTCCCGCGCATCAGCACCGAGCTCAGCCAGGAAGCAATGATGCCCAAGAGCTACGAATCGATACAGGCCTACGATGATGTGAAGGACATCTTCGGGGGCATCTCCAACGAGACCCTCCTCATCACGGCGGACGACGTGGCGGACCCCGAGGTAGCCAAGGTGATCTACGGGTGGAACGTGGAGAAGATGGTAGAGGCGGGATTCGAGGAGGGGGACATCCTCAAGGTCGAGACCTACCTCGATTTTCTCAAGTACAGGTTGCCCGAGATGATGCAGATGATGGCTGAGCAGATGGGTGTCGATATCAATGCAGTCCCGGTTGGAATAGACATCAGCGCAATCCCCGATGAATATCTGGAACAGTTTCTGCAATGGTACCTGGACCCGGACCCGGATTCTCCTGTATTAGGCCAGTTAGCGAGCTTCATGGGTTTTTATCTTACCCCGGAGATGCAGGCCCAGTTCCTGACCGTTTTCGAGGAAAACAGCGAGAACGTCTCCAAGCTGGTATCGGAGGGGAGGGACGCGACCATCGTCACCTTCCAGCTCAACCCCGACCTGAGCCAGAACGACCTCATGCAGGTGGGAAAAAAGCTGCGGGAGTTCGCGGCCAGCGAGTTCGCGGGCGTGGAGGGCGTAGAGACCTACGTTACGGGCGGCGCTACCTCGGAGCTGGATTCCAACGAGTTCATGGAGAAGGAGACGAGCAAACTCATGCTCATCGCTCTGTTGTTCATCATGTTCATCCTCTATCTCACCTTCCGGCGCCTCTCCGACGTGGGCCTGCCTCTGCTCATCATCATGGTGGCCATCGTCTGGATCATGGGGGTGATGGGATGGGTGGGAATCACCTACACCACCATGAGCGTGGCCATCATGCCCCTCATGCTGGGCATCAACATCGCCTATGTCATCCACATCCTCAGCCGCTACTACGAGGAGAGGGAGGACGGGCTGAGCGTAGACCTCTCCGCCACCACCTCAATAAAGACGGTGGGTGTGGCGGTGTTCCTCACGGCCATCACCACCGTGATCGGGTTCTCGTCCTTTATGATCACCGACATCCCCCCCATGCGCGATTTCGGCCTGCTGTGCATGCTGGGCATCGCCTTCAGCTTCCTCCTCTCGCTCACCATGCTTCCCGCGATCATCGTCATCCGGGACCGGCGCAAGAAGGTGGAGAAGCTGGAGTCGCACCTGGAGAAGATGCGCAAGCGGCGCCGCGACGCGCGTTACGGCCTCTTCATCGACCGCTCCCTGGTGCGCATGGCCCTGACCTCGGAGCGCCACCACTGGACGGTCGCCGTGATAACCCTGGCGCTGGTGGCTTTCGGCGTCTTCGCGGTGTTCAACGTGAAGACCGGCGCCGATATCAGCAAGATGTTCCCCGAGGGAATGCCCAGTATGGAGGCCGCCGAGATGGTCACCGAGATCTTTGGACCCCAGGACAGCGACATCATCCTGGTGCAGGGAGACATATACGATCCCGCCAACCTTGCCGCGCTCCTGGAGCTGGAGGACGCCATCACCCGGGACGCGCGCAACCTCCCCGACGACAACGCCTACTTCGCGCGCGACAGGATCAGCTCCATCGCGGACTACGTGCTCATGGGCAGCCCCGACGGCACCCTGCCGCAGTCCCGGGAAGAGGTCGAGGCCATCGTGGCCCAACTGGCCATACGCATGCCCGTCAGCGCCTTGGTGAGCGAGGACGGCGAGGCGGCCATGATCATGCTGCGTTCGGGATACCCCGACACCGAAGATGAATTGAGGCTGAAGACGGAGATCATGCGGGACAACTCGGCCGTAGTCATGGAGGAGACGGACCTGGTGCTGAGATCCACGGGCATGACCGTGCTCATCGGCGACCTGCTGGGCAACATCCTGCCCACCCAGCTCAAGACCTCCGGGCTGGCTCTGCTCTTCTGCGCACTCATCCTCATCATCGTGTTCAAGTCCTTCAAGTACGGCATCGCCACCCTGGTGGTGGTGGTATGCGGCATGATGGCCGAGCTGATATTCCTCTTCGCCCTGGGATGGCCGCTGGACCTGATGACGGTGATGGTGGCCTCGCTGGTCATCGGGGCGGGGATAGACTTCGGCATCCACATCACCCACCGCTTCCGCGAGGAACTGCACGGCAACGGCAGCACCCTGAAGGAGGCCATCAGGGACACGGTGAAAAACGTGGGGCGCGCGCTGGTGGCGGCCGCCCTCACCACCTGCGGTGTCTTCGCCATATTGGGCTTCTCCGGCATGGGCATGATGCAGAGGTTCGGCTGGACCACCGCGGTGGGCTTGCTGGGCGCCCTCTTCGGGGCGATACTGGTGCTGCCGAGCATACTGGCCATCGTCGTCAAATATAGCCGCAACAACAGGGCGTATGTCGTCGTGGCGGCTCCCCCCGGGCCGGGAGTGATATCCGGTGGAGATGCCACCATGGATGCCAGCCTCAATCCCACCCCGGAAGCGGGACCTGAACCTCCGAGCGGCAGCGGGTAGACGCTCCCGCCGCCTGCGGGAAGAACCATCCCGGCTGGGCATGGGATATAATCGGGGCATCGCATCCGGGGTGTGACCAAGCCCGTCCCGGATACCACCTATGCGGATTCGGAGAACACGATGGCATTCATCCAGCGCATAATACCGGGGGTCTGCAAGATCCAGCTCTCCATGCCCTTCAGGATGGACCACGTTAACGTCTACCTCCTGGAGGGCTCGCCGCTTACCCTCGTCGACACCGGCCCCATGATGGAGGGGGTCGAAGAAGACCTCTTGGGAGCGTTGCGGCAGTTGGGGCACGAACCATCCCACCTCGAGCGTATCGTGCTCACCCATACCCACCCCGACCACATGGGCCTGGCCGCCGGTCTCAAGGAGGCCAGCGGCGCCGAACTCCTCTGCCACCGGCTCGCGGCGCCCAAGGTCAGCGACTACCGGGGGGCGGTGATGGAGGAGATGGAGGAACTGCTGCGGCTCAGCCGCATGCTCGGCCTCCCCCCCGACCTCATGCGACTGAACCAGGAGATGATGGACCAGTGGCTGGAGGTGGCGGGCTCCACGTACGCCGACCGCCTGCTGGAAGGGGGAGAGCTGCTCGAGGGCGACCCCTTTACATCGAGGGTCATCTACACTCCCGGTCACAGCCTCGACCATATCGTACTCTTGCTCCCGGACTACCGCCTCATGGTCACCGGGGACCTTCTCCTGGACAAGATAACGCCCAATCCCGATATCTACCCCGGCGAGGAGGGGGACATGCTCAGCGGCCTGCCCGCTTTCCTGGAATCCATAACCGGCCTGATGGACCTGCCGGTGATCCAGGCCCTGCCCGGACACGGCAACTGCATCTCCGACTTCCGGGGCCGCATCCGCGACATCCTAACCCACCACGAACAGCGCAAGCGTTATATCGTGGCCAACCTCAGGGGACGCGAGATGACCATCCTGGAGATGGGCCTCGACCTCATCCAGTTCGTCCAGGCCGATACGTCGCCGGCCAATATATTCCTGGCCATGCGCGAGGTCTTCGGCCACCTGGTCATCCTGGAGGAGGAGGAAAAAGTCATCCGGGAGGTTCGCGAAGGGACCTGGTACTACCACGTCGAATAACCTCTCTCTCCGTCAATGACTTACCATCCAACGCCCCGTCTTTTCCCCGTAATAGCTCCTACCAACGTTTCGTTCTTTTCCCCGTAGGGTGGGGTCAGGTGTTGCGCCTTGAGCTGCAGGCGAGAGATACCAAGACCTGAACCCAATTCCCATTACCTACCACCTGGAAGATACCGGGGTATGCAAAAAACAAGACCTGGCCCCACTTCCCATTACCTACCACCTGGAAGATGCAAGGGTAAGGCATGGAGGTCTATAGCGGCGTGGAACCGAAGAAAAGGACACGACCCTTGCAAACACTTAAAATAGCGCCAGGAGGTTGAGATGGTTGGTTCTTCTCCCGGAAGCAAAGGTGAATCATGGTCTTAGCTCTGGCGGTAGTCATGGCCCTGGTCGCGACCACCATGATCAACTACAGCGGCTATATGCAGAAGAGGGAGCTGGACAAGCTCCCCCTCATCGGCTCCCAGAAACCCCTGGAGACGGTGAAGGCCTTCATCAGGTGCCGTCCCTGGTTGGAGGCCCAGGGGCTGCAGTTCGCGGGCACCTTCATCAAGGCCATCGCCGTGGGGCTGGCGCCCCTTTCCGTGGTGCAGCCCATCAATACGGCGGGTATAGCGGTGCTGGCCGTCCTGGCCATAACCAAGCTGGGCGAAAGGCCGTCCATCTCGGATTGGCTGGGGATCGGCACCATCATCGTGGGACTCCTCATGCTCGGCCGCACCCTCATCGGCGTGCCGACCAAGGCCTTTTCCTACAACCCCTTCGTGCTGTGGTTCTTCGTCATCTTCTTCTTCGCCGCCGCCGGGGTGTCCCTGTACAACGGCTTCACCAAGAAGCACCCCAACGCCCCCAACCTCATCGCCGTGGCTTCGGGGGTGCTCATCGGCCTCACCGCCGTCATCATCAAGCTGGGCTGGAACGACGTCGGAAGCCGCTTCTGGGAGAACGGCTTCCGCAACGCCCTTCTCTCCCCCTATCTCTACCTGATCATACTCCTGCCCGTCATAACCCTGGTGCTGGACCAGACCGCCATGCAGCGGGGAAAGGCCATCGTCGTGGTGCCCATAACCACCGGCATGTCCAACCTCATACCCATCATCATCGGCATCGTGGCCATGCACGAGCCCATGCCCTCCACCACGGGGATGTTCCTGCTGCGCCTGTTGTCCTTCGTCTTCATCATCGGCGGCTCCATCATCCTCTCCCTGCGCAGGGAGGAGGGGGAAGAGAAAAAGCCCCGGGCACCCAGGAGGACGACGCACGGACGCAGAGAAAAGGCTGCATGTAAAGCCAGGGTTTATGACATAGATAGCGAGAGCTTCACGGGCGGCACGGAAGAGTAACCGCTGTGGCCTTCGGCGTCAGTCCCATCGACGCATTGCGAGCCGCAACCGGCCAAGGTGAGCGCTTCCTCACGCCGGGATGGCCAGGGGATTCGTACCGCACCTTCTTCGAGGACCTAAAAGATGGAGCCGGTGAGAGGAATCGAACCTCCAACCGTCCGCTTACAAGGCGGGTGCTCTACCATTGAGCTACACCGGCCCACCTTCACTATTATATATCGCCCGTTCTCTTCCCAGGCATAGGGGTCGGCCCTGGGATTATGCCTGAGAAAGAAAAGAGTGGCGGGTAAAAGGAGGAGGGTTCCAACCCATAATCCCTTTGCATGGGCGCTGGAGTATGGCTCAGGCATAAGTCCAGGGCCGACCCCTATGCCTGGTAGCGCATCTCGTCGAGGAGGCGGCGGATATCTTCGCTCACGCGGTCCTCGAGGGGGGTGCGGCTTGCGCCCGCCATCCTCTTCATCTCCTCGCGCGTCTCGCGCTGAGCTTCCGCGGTCATGCCGAGCAGCGACGGTCCGTCCACGGTTCGTGCGCCGAAGCCACTAACCAGGTTGAGAAGCAGGCGGTCGGACGTGGCGACCACCACCTCGTTGCCGGGGACCAGGCGGCGCACTACCCTTTCGATAAAGGCATCGGCGGACTGCTGCCTGCGCGTGAAGACCACCCTTATCCCCCCGCGTTCCTGCATCACCGCTTCGGGCTGGCTGGACCCGGCGGCATCGAATACCACCATCACCAGCTCGTAGTGGTCGGGCGAGGCCAGAGGCGCCAGCTCTTTGAGCAATCCCTCACGCGCGTTGTCCTGGTCGCGCCGCATGATGGCCGCGAGGTCCGGGTGCGCGTAGATGATGTTGTAACCGTCCACCAGGAGCGCCTTCATAGCCCCTTCCTCTGGCGGACCGCCTCGTAGATGATCACCGCGGCGGCGACGGAGACGTTCAGCGACGATACCTTGCCGAACATGGGCACGTTCACCAGGATATCGCAGTTTTCACGCACGAGGCGATGCAATCCCTCCCCCTCTGAGCCCATGACCAGTGCGAGGGGGCCGGTGAGATCGGCCCCGAAGCAGGTCTTTTCGGCGCGCACGTCCGCGCCTATCACCCACATGCCCAGTTTCTTCAGCTCCTTCATCACGCTGACCAGGTTGGGCACGGTGACGACGGAGAGGTTCTCCACCGCCCCGGAGGAGGAATGGAACACCGCCGGCGTCACCGGGGCGGCGCGGCTACGCGGCAGCAGCAAGGCATCAACGCCCGCCGCCTCGCAGGTCCTCGCAACGCTGCCCAGGTTGCGGGGGTCGGTCACGCTGTCCAGCAGCACCACGAGGGGGTCCGACCGTTCCGCCAGGGAAGCGTGCACCTGCTTGAAGGTGGCGTAGCGGTAGGGCTCCACCCTGAGGATTACCCCCTGGTGGCTTTCGGAGATGGCCAGGCGCTCGATCTCCTGGCGCGGCAGGTAGCTGACGGCGAGGCGCCTGCTGTGCGCTGCCGCCTTGATGTCGTCCAGCACCCTGCCGGGCTGCATGCCCTCGGCTAGCAGGAGCTCGTACACCGCCCGGTTGCCCCGCAGGGCTTCCAGCACGGCGCGCCTTCCCTCGACCTGCTCGTATCGCAACGTCGCTCAAGCCTCCTCGATCATTCGCCTGTTGATGATGGATATCCCGGGACGGCGCGGGCTCATGCGGGGGGTCCCACGTATTTCCAACGCTGACCCTCGCGCAGGTCGTCTACGCGGATGCCGAGCTCGCGCAATCGCGTCCGGATGAGGTCCGCCGTCGCAAACTGCTTGCCCTCGCGTGCCACGGCCCTGACCTCCAGGAGCAGCTCGATCAGGCTCTCCGCGCTGGGGCCGGTTTCCTCCCTCACCACCGCCTCGCGGCTTTCCCGTTCCCTCTGCGCCGGGGAGAAAAGCCCGAGTATGTTGCACAGCTTCAGCAGCACGTCCCTGCCGTGGCTGGCCACCATGGGCGCGGCTGGCGTCTGGTAGAGCTCCTGTTCGTCCAGGTAGGTGTTGAGCTCCTTGACCAGTTCGAAGATGACTCCGATGGCGCGGGCGGTGTTGAAGTCGTCGTCCATGGCCTCCTCGAAACGCCTCTCGAAGTCGAAGCAGGAGTCCGACAGCTCCACCTCCCTCTGGGTGCGCTGCGGCGCGGTCATGTCGGGAGGCTTCGCCAGGAAGGCATCCAGGGCGAAGAGGCAGTTCTCCAGGCGTTCGTACGCCCGCCGCGCCTCGTCCAGCGCCTCCGGGCCGAAGTCGATGGGATTGCGGTAATGGGTCTGCAGGGCTAAGAGCCGCACGGCGTCGGCCGGATACCTCTTGAGGATCTCCCGCACCAGGATGATGTTCCCCAGCGACTTGGACATCTTCTCCTCCTGGATGTTCACGAAACCGTTATGCAGCCAGTAGCGCACGAAGGGCTCCGACCCCGCGAAGGCCTCGGACTGGGCTATCTCGTTCTCGTGATGGGGAAATACCAGGTCCTGCCCGCCCCCGTGGATGTCGAACCCCATGCCCAGGTAGTGCAGGGACATGGCCGAGCATTCGATATGCCAGCCCGGCCGCCCCTTGCCCCACGGTGATTCCCAGGCCGGCTCCCCCGGCTTCGACGCCTTCCACAGCGCGAAGTCCATGGGGTTGGCCTTCCTCTCGTCCACCTCCACCCTCTCGCCGGCGCGCATCTCGTCCAGGGAGCGGCCCGAGAGCTTGCCGTATCCCGCGAAGCTCTCCACGCGGAAGAAGACGTCGCCGTCGACCGCGTAGGCGTAGCCCTTATCCACCAGCCCTCGGATCATCTCGATCATGCGGGGGATGGTCTCGGTGGCGCGGGGGGCGATGTCGGGGGGCAGTATGTTCAGTCCCCGCATGTCCTCCAGGAAGGCCGCCTCGTAGTGGCGCGCTATCTCCTCCGGCGCCTTGCCCTCCTCGTTGGCGCGGTTGATTATCTTGTCATCCACGTCGGTGAAATTCTGCACGTAGAATACCTCGTAGCCCTTGTAGGAGAGGTAACGCCGGATGACGTCGAAGACGAGATAGGCACGGCCGTTGCCGACATGGATATAATTGTAGACGGTGGGGCCGCACACGTACATGAAGACCTTGCCCTCCTCGCGGGGGCGGAACTCCTCCTTGTGGCGGCTCATGGTGTTGTAGACGACCAGGCTCATGGGGCGCCCTCCCGCTCTTCCGCGCCCGCTTCACCCGCCGGCGGCCGCAGGGTATCGCCGATGCATTCCTCGACCCGGTGCAGCTCATCCTCGGCGCGCCGCAGCTTGTCCTCGGTTATCTCCAGCTCGAACTGGGTCTTCACCAGACGGTCCTCCAACCTTTTGACCAGGTTGTCGATGGCCTCGATCTGGTCCATGACCGGATCGGGTATGGCCTCGTGGTGGAGGTCGACCACCGGCTCGCCCTCCTGCATGACAACCCTGCCCGGTATGCCCACCACCGTGCAGCGGGGTGGCACGTCCCGGATGACCACGGCGCCCGCGCCCACCTTGGAGTCGTCGCCGATGGTGATGGGCCCCAGTACCTTGGCGCCCGCGGCGATGACCACGTTCCTGCCCACGCTGGGGTGGCGCTTGCCTTTCTCCTTGCCGGTGCCTCCCAGGGTCACGCCCTGGTAGAGGGTGACGTAATCGCCTATCTCCGAGGTCTCGCCGATGACCACGCCCATGCCGTGGTCGATGAATACCCCTTTGCCGAACTTCGCGCCGGGATGGATCTCGATTCCCGTGAGGAAGCGGTTGAGGTGGGAGATAAGGCGCGGGATGACCGGCACCCCGTTTTCCCACAGCCAGTGGGCGGCGCGATGCAGCCACAACGCGTGCAGCCCGGGATAGGCGAGGATGATCTCCAGGGTGTTGCGGGCCGCCGGGTCCCTGTCCCGCACCGCCTCGATGTCCTGTCTCATAACCTCGAACATACTCTCTCCTTTTCTCTTAACACAAAGCTCATTATATCGGACAGCGAGGAGAAGTTTTAAGTGGAACGCCTGGGGGTCGGGCCCGGAACATGAATAGCCGGAGTGGCGTTATCGCGAGCATAAGCGAAGCGATCTCGTGGGATGGACCGTTATCGCGAGCATAAGCGGAGCGACCCCGTCCGGACCAAGGTCAACCTCCGGAGGAGATTGCCACGTCGGCGAAGACGCCTCCTCGCAATGACGTCAATCAGACGCCTCCCCGCAACGATACCCGTTGAAGGCGCGGCCCCGTCAAGGGCCAAAGGCACATTCCAGGCTTGACCCCGAGGCTCTACACGGGAAGGGTGAAGCGGAAGGCCGAACCCCCACCCTCCCGGGATTCGCACCAGATGCGGCCGCCGTGGGCCTCCACGATCTCCCTGGCGATATACAGCCCCATGCCCATGCCGGGGATGGAGTGATGCAGC
>QZKE01000089.1 GCA_003598015.1 Actinomycetota bacterium
GGCGAAGAACCATGCGGTGCGTGGCGCCTCCGCGCCCATGACGTTATGGCCTCCCGTGATGTCGTTGTGGTAGCGGAAGTACATGGGGCGCTCGGCCACGATATCCCCCGTAGCTACAACGGATAGAGAGACGTCGTTGTCCGGCGGGATAACCGCGCGCACGTTGAGTGTGGTACGGCTGCGGGGCGGCAATACCTCTTCGCCAGCCACTACCCGTCCGTCCCCGAGCATATAGGAACAGGTCGCGGAGACCGCTTCGGCATTGGGGTTGTAGAGGCATACCCACTCCTCGAAACCCCGGCGCGTGCACCCTTCCGCGAAGTACCATGTCTTGCGCGCGCTCACGGCTCCCATGACGTCGTGCCCGCCGCTCCACGCGCAGAGAGACGGTCCGGAGGCGATGAAAGCCGGCGACAGGCCCGCAAGGACGAGAGAAAAGGCGAGCAGGAGCCTGGCTGCAAGCCCCGATAGAAATCCGTCCTCGTGCACTCTTTCCTTCATCGCTGCCTATTACTCTAGCAGCAATGGCTGGCGTAGATAAGAGCTGGAATCAATCCAAACGGGCGAGCCTCAAAAGCCATCTCGCGGGATACAGCGGATCTGTTGACGAGGTACCCGGACACCAGCCGGGAATCGTGATAGTAAAGGCTCCCCGGTTCAGAGTTCCCTTATCTCTACCTGCAGGGTATCCTCCGTAATGGGCATCACCGCGGCCATGCGCCTGGTGAACTCCTCGGGATCCACGCAAGCCTCGGGTGCCAGGACGCCCTTGTCCTCGATCAGCCCCTCCAGGAGCATGGAGGCGAAGACCGCCAGGGGGGTGCCGGTCCAGTCGTCCATGTCGAAGTCACCCTCCGGACCGCCCTGGTAGCCGGCATTGGCGGCCTGGACGCGCAGCCTCTTGCCATCCTTTATGCCCTCCACCGCCACCAGGATGGCGCCTATGGAACGGCCCGAGGGTCTGCCCGCCACCTCCTTGAGGAAGGCGAAGAACTCGCGCGCCTTCAATTCCCGGCGCAGGAGCTGTGTGACCACTCCCCACAGCACGCTGAGATATAGCCTGAGGCCGCGCGGGTTCGCCCCCGCGTCCAGGGCCAGCAGGAACCGCACCGCCTGATTCATCTCCACCTTACCTTTATCGACCGCGTTCGCCACGCCGCGGAAGACGCCGTTGAAATAAGGAGGGTAGAGGGAGCCCATGGTGCGGACGTTCCTCACGCCCGGGAAGTAGCGGGGCATGGTTGCGACCTCGGCGTGTCCCAGCTCGAACAGCTTGTACGCGCCCAAGGGCTCGGGGAATTCCAGTACGTGACCGCTGCGAAAGGACGGTATCTCCACGCGTTTGCCGTCCCTTATGGTGCCGCACTTGCCCATGCAGGCGTGTACCATGTGCTCGAATACCGCGGCTCCCCCTTTTTCCTTTCCCTCCTCGGGGGGGGTTGAGCCGGTGACCCAAGCCAGGTCGATGTTCTCCACCTCGTCCAACTGCTGGGCGCATTCCCGCGCGACGACATTCACCAGCCCCGGTGCCACCCCGCAGCAGATGAGCGCGGTTATGCCCGCTTCCCTGGCAAGCTCGTGCAAACTGAGCAGGTCCAAGGCGGACTCCTCGTCGTCCCCCAGGTCTATGTAATCCACCTCTTCGTCGATGCAGGCCTCCACCACCGGGCGCCCGGTGCGATAGTAGGGGCCTGTGCAGTTAGCCACCAGGTCGCTCCCCCTGATCACCTCGCGCAGGACACCCGGGTCGTATATATCGACGAAAACCGCCTCGGCCCGGGAAGGCCCATGGGAATTGGCTATCTTCTCCGCCTTCTCCCGGTTGAAATCGGCCAGCACCAGGCGACAGTCGGGGATCAGCGCGAGGAAAGCCCCCGCGGCGACCTGCGCCATATCCCCCGCCCCGCCGATGATGGTAATGCGATGCATGCGCTTCACTCCTTCGGTCCCCGTCTTAGGCAGCGTTAAATACTATTGGATCAAGCCCTTGCGCGCCAGCCACATGAACAGCGGCCGTCCGATGCTGTAGCGGTTGAGGAAGGCCATGCCCCCGTGGTAGAAGGCGGGGTTCATGCGTTTGAGCGACCACAACACCCTGCCCGATAACTGCGGTATGGCATACAGCCGCTTCTTCTCCACCGCTTTTACTACATCTTGCGCCACTTCGTCGGCGGTCATCCTGGCGTATGCGAAGGTGGCATGGGCGAAATCGCTCTCGAACTCATCCGTGTACTTCATGCCGTCGAGGAGGTGTGTGTTGAAGAACATGGGGCAGACGGCGGTGACCGCTATCTTGAAGGGGGCCAATTCGCTCCTGAGCGTTTCGCTGAGCGCGATGACGGCGGCTTTGGTCGTATTGTAGGGTGCCATCTCCAACAGGCAGAGGAGCCCGGCCGCCGAGGCCACGTTGACGATATGGCCACAGCCCTGCGCCTTCATGCGCGGGATGAACGTATGGCATCCGTAAACCATCCCCCAGAAATTGATGCTGAAGATCCATTCCCAGTTCTCTATGGGAATGTCACCCACGTGTCCCACCGCTACTACACCGGCATTGTTGACGAGGACATCCACACCTCCCCAGCTGCGGAAGAAATGGTCAGCCATAGCCTCCCAGTCCATGACCACCCTTACGTCGAGTTCGTAGATCTCTCCGCTGCCGCCATTGCGCATAACCATCTCGAGGGTCTCCTCCGCCCCCTCGGTGTCGACGTCCACGATGCCGATGCGGCATCCTCTGCGCGCCATGGCCAGTGCCAGAGCCCTACCCAATCCGGAGGCGGCTCCCGTGATCACCACTCTATTGCCATCCAGTTTGCCCATATCCTCCCCCTCATATCTCCTTGTCTGCGTCCCAGCATCGGTATTCCGCCCGCGGCATCTCCCGCTGGCTGCGACGTCTCCCGCAAAGACCCACAGACCTACTTCCCCTCGAACCCGTCTATGAAACGGGCGTTGTACATGATGTCCATCAACTCCTGATTTTCCATGCGCCCCTCCACCGGGACGTCCACCCTCTCCCCCAGGAGCTTCGCGTAGCTGCGCATGGCCTTCTCCACGTCCGCGGTGTCGAAGACGCGCAGGCTCTCCAGCGTCTCGCGGGTCAAGGCGCGGGAGAGGAAGGTGTCCATCCCCCCGTGCACGGCGCGCTTTATTGCATGCACCGCTACCGGAGGACGCTTGGCCATGACGTCGGCGAACTCCTGTACCCGATCGTGGAACTCCACCTTGTTGAAGACATCGGTTATGATCCCCCACTCCTTGGCCTCCCGGGCTTCCAGTTGGTTGCCCTTGAGCATCCACTCCAGGGCCTTGGCCTTGCCGAGGTGGCGGGGCCACCTCTGCGTGCCGCCCCCGCCGGCTACGATGCCCACCAGCACCTCCGGCTGTCCGATGGTAAAACCCTGGTCGCCCACCATGAAGCGAAAGTCAAAGCAGGCCGCGAACTCCGTGCCCCCGCCGTTGCAGGGTCCGTTGATAGCAGCTATGGTCACCTTGTTCAGACGTTCAATGGCCAGGTACAGCCGGTGCATCTGCAGCGAGAGATAGAGGGTGAAGAGACGTGACTTGAGCGCCCTCGCCTGCTTGAGGTTGAGTTCCTCCAGCGCGGGGAAATGGTCCATGAGCAGGTTGTTCATGGTGTTGATCCCGTCCAGGAGAGCGCGGCCCAGGGGAAACCTGGCCAGCCTGGAAAAGGGCGAGGTCCTGTTCTCCTCGGCGATACGCAACAGCTCAGGGATGGAGAAGTGCATGATGTAGGTATCCTCGATGCCCCCCGTGAGCACCAGGACTCGCACAGCATCGTCCTTCCTGACACGCTTCACCACGTCCCAGAGTTCTTCCAGGATGTCCACGGTGAGGAAGTTCACGTGGGGGTTGTGGATCTCCACCCACAGCGTCTGCCCCACCCGCCTGGTCTCGAGAAACCTGTAATCCATAACTTCCCCCTTTGATTGCCACCCGCGACTTCACCCGATGTGTCATTCTAAGGTTAAAGCGTTGTCTGGAACCCGCACCAGGGAGACCGGCGACACCGGCGTGAGATGTATGCCATACTGCGCCAGCCCCTAGCCCGCCGGCCTCACCTCAACGACGAGGACATCGTCTTCCCCGAGCTCCCACTCCACTTCGCTCTCCCTGTCGTCACCGGCGTGAGATGTATGCCATACTGCGTAAGCCCCTAGCCCGCCGGCCTCACCTCAACGACGAGGACATCGTCTTCCCCGAGCTCCCACTCCACTTCGCTCTCCCTATCGTAGGTGAGTTCGTAGAAACCCTGCAGCAGGCCGACCAGCATGAGGTGGAGGCAGGCGTTTTCCAAGCGGATGCGAAGAAGCTCCTCGCTCACCTCTATCTCGCACAGGTTCCCCAATCCGCGTAGAGCAAGCTGTTTGCGAAAATCGAACTGGGCGCTTATGCCCTGCCGTGTATAGTACCCTCCGGTGACGAAGCGCCGTTGCGCGTCGATCACCAGTTGGGGGATGATCTCTCCCAACTCCCTCTCCAGCTCGCTGAAGATCGCCTCCAGGGCGGCCGAGCCTATCCCCACCACGCGGTGCCCGCCGGGCATGATGGTGATGATCCCCTTGTTCAGGTTGAACATGAAGCGTTCGGATTCCAGTGGTACACCGCAACCGGGACATCTCTCGAATCCTACGTTCCCCTCCTTGTAGGTGTATTCACGCCATGCCAGCCTCTCCTTGAGATCCGTGGAACGGGCGATGAAGCGAGCGGTCATCTCGTAGGTATCGGCCGCGACCTTCTCGTGGGTGATGCGTGCCTGCCGCCCGTCGAAGACCTCGATAGCCGCCGTGATATCACCGCAGAAGAGGGGGATAGAGTATGGATCACGGATGCGTACGCCCAAGTAGTCATCCTCCCGGTACTTTCTCCGCACATCCACCAGTTCGATATCGCCGTAACCGAGAGACCTGCCGATCTTGGATACCCTGCGAAAGACGGGTCGGAATCCGACCTTATTGACGATCTTCTTCACCACATCCGGCACCATGTGGTCCAGGTAATCGTAGGCGCTGCGACGCCTGCTCTCCACCACTATGTGCTCTATCGACGCACCGATGGCATCTTCGATACCCCCAAAAATCGCGTCGATGTTCTCGCTTTCAATGAGCACGCTGCGGTGGTCCGGATTGCGCCGCTGGCATATGGTGCCATTGTCGCGCCATACGGTCTGCTTCGCTACATGCCTGGGGATGCCGCATTTCTCACACACCTTGATAGAAGCCATCTCACCGCCCCCTTGCTCTTCTTTCTTCTCTCCCATGCACGTTCCGGGTGACCGGTGTGCGAACCTGCGGAATATATGGCCACTACTGGAAGCCTCGACTCCAATTCCTGTTCTCCTGAGGCACGCCGGCCGCTGCCGGCCCTAGCCCTCATAAAGCTTCTCGAAGGTCTGCCCCTTGTAGGTGGAGCGCTCCAGCTCTCCCGCCTCTACCCAGATTATCTCCGGCGTGAACTTGGCCTTGATGTGGAAGGCTTCCTTCATCTCCTTCTCCAACTCGGGGAGCTTGTCCGCGGGGAAGTCCTCTCCGCGCTCGATCTTTACCTTCAACGGCGGCACCACCCGCGGCGGTTTCTCGGTGAGCACGATGCGGAACTGGCCGCTCACCTTGGGCACGAATGAACCCACCACGCCTTCCACCATGGTGGGATAGACGATGGCTCCCTTCACCTTGAGCATGTCGTCGGTGCGCCCCACCACCTTGTAGCGGATGCCCGTCTTGCCGCAGGGGCAGGGGGAGGTAAAGACCTGCTGGATGTCGCCCAGGCTGGTGCGCAGCCAGGCCATGCCGTCTCCCTCCAACACGGTGAAGATGGCCTCGCCCTCGGCGCCGTCCTCCAGGGGGATGGATTCCTTGGTATCCGGGTCCACCAGTTCGTAAAGGGCCAGGTCGTCGGCGGTCCAGTGCATGCCCTGATATTCCTCGTGGTCGCAGGAGAAGCCGTAGCCGGCGCCGGCGTCGAAGATGCGCGCCCCGAAGGCGGACTCCAGCCTGCCCCGCACCTCGGGTATCCCCGCGCCCGGCTCACCGCCGCACATAAGGGTGTGGAAGCCGAGGTCCTTGGGGTCCCTGCCCTGCTCTTTGCACTTCTCGACGAGGTAATCGGCCAGGGAAGGCGTGCCGGAATAGACGGTGCCCCGGAAGAGGGTCTGCATGAGCAGGATGCGGTCGGTGCCCGCCTCCGCCCCCACTGGGATGGCCATGGCCCCGAGCCTGTGCATTCCCATCATGGTGGGGATGCCGGCGATGACCATGGAGAGGGCGAAGCAGTAGAGGACACGGTCGTGGGAGCGCATGCCCGCCCGCCAGGCCCCACGCACCATGGCCTCTCCCCATACGTCCTCCATGTCGTGTTGGGTCATGGGATAGGGGGTGGGGATGCCGGTGGTGCCGGTGGTGGTAGCCATGATGTTCAGGTCGTCCACCCGGACCGGCATGATCTGATCCAGCACGGCCAGGATATCCCCGCCGAACTCCACCACCATGGCGCGCAGCCCCTCCTTGTCGAAGAGGGGCACGGCGCTGGAGAAGTCCTCGAAGCTGTTTATCTTCTCCGGCACCACGCCCAGCTCGTCGAACTTCTTCTTGTAGAAGGGCGCGCCTTCGTAGAGCCGCCTCAGACATGACCTGAGCTTCGCGAGCTGGATCTCCCGCATCTGCGGAGTGTTGAGTATGGGCTCCATCTCCATATTCCAATACGGGCGTTTCTCATCCATGACTACTACCCCCTTCTCTCACATCGTTATCGTTCAGGCCCACACGCTCACACCATCCTTGCTACGTGTTTGCGAGTGATCCATGCTTCATGAGTTCATACCCGGGGCTCGCGTCCCGTCCCCACCGGCTCTCAAACACGCCAACATCCCGACCCGTGATAGGGGAATTCCTCGCGGCTGCGGGCAAACAGGCTTGCGTCGGGGCGTCGATACATCCCAGACCTGCTTATCCATGAAAGCCCGCCGTTCTTGAAGGAAGCCAGGACCTCGGCCAGGCGTACCCCGGAGCTTATGACGTCCACGATGGGGACCCCATCCAAGGCGGTGAATCCCTGTGGGTATTCTTCCTCGCATCCAGGTGCCATGCTCAAGGCAGGCGCGATGATGGTTCACCCCGGCACCAGGACTTCGGCCCCATCGGCGATGCATCTTCCGGCCACCTCGGAGAACCTCGCGATGGCCGCGTGGGCATCCAACATACACATCATCAATTCCTCACCGCTGCTATCGGTGCTTTCCACCGCGACCACCTTGTCCGTAAGGCCGTAGATGCCGACCAAGTCGGTAAAGAACGGCACAACCCGGTAATCGAAGGTAACCACACCGATGCGGTGCCCCATGGTCAAGGCCATGAGCAGCCCCGCCTGGAATACGCCGACCACCGGAATATCCAGGGCCTGGCGAATGGGGTCGAGATGGGGATCGGACGCGCAGTGGAGGACAAGGGCGTCGTAGCCGTCATCGGCCAGGCTCAACGCGGCTTCGAACAGCTCGTAATTGTTGCGTACATTGAAGACCGTATAAGGGAAAAAGCCGGGATCGGTAAAACCGCGGTTGAGTAGATACAGATCGATCTCGGTCCCCTCCTGTTTCACTTTCTCCATGTTGCGGACGAATACCCTCTGCATAACCTCCCTGAGCTCGGCTGCCCCTGGATCCACGGCAAATGGCGCTATAACAGCGATACGCATTCCCATTATGCAAACCTCCAATGATCTACGACCTTCAAGATGCCCTCTGTCGTTCTCCCCCTCGTACCACCTCTTCCTCAGCTAGGGTGGAGCGATTGCGGTCCCGGACCCGGCCATCGGCTCAAGAGCGTCGAACTCCCCTTTGAGAGAGGATTTCTTCTGCGAAGCAACTATCCAGGACCGGTCCCGCTCTCGTTGATTTGATGGCTGAAAGCCCCCTGGTTTAAATACATAATGCATTCGCCGAATCGATTATGTTAATATTATGATGTCGCTCTGGGGAAGTCAAGGGTCATGCGGCCAGAGGATTGAAGCATTATCGTGAAGGGCACACGGCGCCCTGGAAAATCCCACGGGAAGGAGCTCGTTCATGCCGAAGAGCAGGATGACGCCCAGGAAAGAGCAGGCGCTCAAGACCCGTCAGGAGATCTTCGAGACCGCCATCGAGCTCTTCGACAAGAAAGGCTACGAGAGGGTCTCCATCAACGATATCTGCAGGCAGGCGGGGGTCTCCACCGGAGCCTTCTACCATCACTTCAAGTCCAAGGACCAGATCCTCATGGAGGAGTTCATGAAGACCGACGACTTCTACCGCCAGGAGGTGGAAAAGGTCGGGATTATCGACGATTTCCAGGAAAAGCTCAAGGTCTTCACCCTTTCGACTATGAGGTTCCTGGCCGATATGGGACTGAAGCGGCTGAAAGTGACTTATCACACCCAGATCGGCCCGGACAAGAAGGCCTCCTACCTGGGCAATGAAAAGAGAGCTTTATACTCCATCTTGGAGGCTCTATACCGCGAAGGGCAGGAGAGGGGAGAGGTACGCAGGGATGTGAGCAGTGACGAACTGGCGCGGCTGGCTATCCACTGCTTCCGGGGGATCATCTACGACTGGTGCCTGGCCAACGGTTCCTTCGACATGGTGGAGGCCAGCGAGAAGATGTTCGACATCCTCACACGCGGCACGTTCGTCTCCTAATCCATGATCCGTGGGCGCTCCTTCCTGAAAGGCCCTACGGTGATGGCTCCCGCCGGACATTCCAGCTCGCACACGAAACAGGTCTGGCAGTCTTCCGGGTAACGTATGACCGCCTTCTTCTCCTTTCCGTCCAGGCGGAGAACGTCCAGCGGGCAGACCTCCTGGCAGGTACCGCATCCCGTGCATCTCTGCGGGTCCACGCGTGTGATCAAGTCACTCACCCCCCGGGGCAGGCTGCATGGGATAGCGGGAAAGCGGGACCCGTTCGAGCTCGACCCGGGGCTCCCCTCCCCCTCCCTTGCTGAGGTTTACCCACTGCAACCAGTGCGCATTGTCCCTGCGGGGATGATCCTGCCTCAGGTGGTCCCCCCGCGATTCTCTGCGCTCGAGGGATGCGCGCAGGAAGAGTTCGGCCGCAAGTACCATGCCCACGGTCTCATGTGCCTTGACCAGTTCGTGGGGGACCGGTGCGCGGAGAGACGGCACATCCTCATCGCGTATCCGCTCGACTTCCTGCAGCGCCGCCTGCAAGCGGTCTTCCCTCTTGAGGATGCAGATCAGATAGGGAAAGACGGCCTCCTGCAGGCGCCGGCAGACCACATCCGGAGTGGTCCCCGCCCCGGGCCTCGACGGCGCCAGGACGTCTTTCCTCATGCGCTCGACGTTCTCCCGCTCGATAACGGTATCGCCGCTGTCCCGCACGAACCGCGCCGCTTCCCGACCCGCCTTTTCTCCCGACCACATGGCCAGCATGCTCGACCAGCCGTTGAACAGGCCGGGATCGACGGAGAGGGAGGTTCCGGCCGCGAAAAGCCCGGGCAGGTCGGACATGCAGTCGGCCCCGGCGCGCACGCCACCGCGCAGGCTCTGCACGGCCGGGCCCCATTCCTGGGGCGATGTGAAGATATCCTCCCCCATCTCCCGCAGCTTCGCGATATTGAGGGGCATCCATCCTCCTATGGAGAGCAGCGCTTTCCGGATAATCCATCTCCCCGGAAGGCGCGACATATCCAGGTAGAAAGGCGGGCCGCTCCCTCCCTCCGCCGCATCGGCCATGGCCTGGACCAGGTAACAGATCTCCGCCTTGTCCCCCCCAGCATGGTGGGCCCGCATGAAGGCCTTGCCGCTGCCGTCCAGGAATCTCGCGCCGCAACGGGCGGCGATCCCCGTGCCCTCGAACCCGTAGCGCGGCGGCCCCGTGTTCACCGCGAGGAATTCCATATTGGAGAGGCGCACGCCCGCGTCATAGGCCAGCTTGAAGGCGTCCCCCGTTACCCCCTCCACGCAGGCATAGTGGCCCCGGAAGCTGCAGTCCGCCGCGGCCAGGATCACCGCCCTCGCCCTGAAGGTCACCGGCTTCCCCGTCAGGCGATCGATGCCCACCGCCCCGCAGACCCGCCCCCCGCCACACAGCAGGCCGGCGATGATGATCTTGCCGTAGCGCGCGATCCCCCGTTTCCTTACCTGCGCGAGGAGGGCGGACACGACGGCGGTTCCACCCGTCCTGTCCCTCCATCGCGGCAACACCATCATGCGCACGTGATCCAGGCCGCGCGAGGGCAGGGTGAGGTAGGAACGCGTAAGGGGGTTCCTCTGGTACTCGACACCCCAAGCCTCCAGGCTCCTCAACCGGGAATGGGAGGTCCCGATGATCTCCTCCAGCATATCCTGGCGGCTGAGGTATCCCTGGGCCCGAATGAAAGCCTTCATCCACCGCTCGGGGTCGAACCTGGGCAGGCAATAGACTGTCGCACCCGCGGACATCCTGGACATGGAGGACAGCCCTACGGCGCCCTTGTCCACGATGGCCACTTTCTCCAGCCCGCCGTCCCGGGCGGCTATGGCGGCCCACAACCCCGCAAAGCCGCTCCCGATAACGAGGAGATCGCAATGTACTATATCGTCCATCCCCATATCCGCCGTTTCCGCGCCGCCGCCACAATGCGATTATAAACCCGGTGGGGACGCATGCTCCCGGGATAAGGTATCGCGCTACCCACCTCGCCCCTGCCCGCTGTGAACCCTTGAAGGTCTCACCTCAGGGGGCCTGCTCGTAATAATGCAGGGCGTATCCCTCGGTAACCACCTGGGGGAGGCCGATTATCCCACCCCAGCAGACGGGCACGATGACCGCGTCGGCAGCCATGCTCAGCACGTTCAGGGAAGGGTTCTCCAGGGTCTGGGCGCTGTACTCCCCCGTCTCGTGGTCCAGGGCGACGATGACGTCCAGCACTTCGCCCGAAGCCGCATCGTTGATCTTGCCGGCGAAGTAGAAGAGGCCGCTGTCCACCGCGTAGGTGGCGCTGCTGTTTATCTTCCAGTTCTCCATGTAAACCAGTTCCGCGTGGTCGCCGTGCTCCGCGAGGACGGCGAAATACAGGGGGAGGTTCTCCCACCCCCCGTCCCGGGGAACCACGTTCGTGGCTACCAGGCCATCGGGGGTTACGGTGAGCGAGGTATAAAAGAAATATACCTCGTCGCCGGGAGGATCGAACTGGTAGCGCCAGTACTCTTCGCCGCTGCGGGCGTCAAGGGCTATGACGCACCCGTATTCATCTCCGATGTAGACCTTCTTCCCGTCGGCGCTCAAGGCGGGGCTGGTCTCGGATTCACCTTTCACGTTCTCGTAGGTCCACTCCGTTATCCAGGTCCTGGTGCGGGTATCCGCCTTGATGGCCCAGGCAAGGCCGTCCTCGGGATCGGAGCTGTGTATGCCGACCAGGATCACCCTGCCGTCCCTGGTCATGGCGGGCGTGTTTATGTTCTGCAGCCCCGGCATGCTGTAGGGGGGCAGGAGGTCCTTCCCGTTGCCCGGGTCCTTGAGGTACACGGACCCGGAGTTGGTGCTGAGGAAAATGGAGCGGCCGTCCGGCGACAGGTGCGGTCCGATGGGCACCTCCCATGCCTTCAGCCGGGACCGCCAGCGCACGCACCCGTTCTCGTCGAAGGCGACCACCTTGCCCATGCAGCCCACGACGATGCTCAGCTCGTCGCGGGGACCGCGGATGAGCAGAGGGGCGCT
Organism: Actinomycetota bacterium; assembly: GCA_003598015.1. Taxonomy (GTDB): domain Bacteria; phylum Actinomycetota; class Geothermincolia; order Geothermincolales; family RBG-13-55-18; genus SURF-21. The sequence goes on from QZKE01000089.1 coordinate 11,715, forward strand.
GACCGCGCCCGCCGCCCAGATCTCGTTGCTCCGCCACAGGATCTCCCCACTCTCCTGGTCCAGGGCGTAGAGGACGGACTGCATCAGGCCAGAGTGCGTAGCGTCGAAGTTCTCCCGGGTCGCGGTGAAGTACAGGCAACCGTTATCCCCCACCGCCGGCCCGGCGAACGATGACGCATTCTCTATCGCCGACCACTTGAGATAAAGGTCGTCCGGACCGGGAACGCCCGCCGGGAGCACGTCGGAATTGCCGGAATCGTGGTGTATGGACGGCCAATCCCCCACCTCGCGATATGTTCCACATCCCCGCTCTCCCTCATCCGTTGCCTCCGCTACTCCACCCAGGCCGGGCAGCGGCAGGAAGACCATCGCCATGAGCAGGGCCAGCAATACGGCCACGGCCTTTGCGGACCCCTTTCCCGTATAAGCCATATCTCTCCTTCGCAAAGCACTGTACCTCCTTCGTATCCCGTTCGACTCGGATCTGCCCGCTCCACCTCGCAGGGGAAGCCCAACCGGCCATGTCCCTTGCGGCGCAGGCGGCGGATCCCTTTGCAGCTCTTGGGCGCTAGGCATAGGGGTCGGCCCCTACGCCTACAACTCTTTTCTACCCCTTGTCTGTTAGGGCGGGCTTGCGTTTTCGTTAAGAACCCGTTAAATCGATTTTTTTAGCCGGTATGGCGGACATCCTCGCCGCAAGGCGTTATCCTCCAACGTATGCACGGCAACTACTTACTTCAGGTAGGGATGCTACGGGATTATAATGGGGTGGAAACGCGTCCGTGGGAGGGAGACCTGCGAGACACCTATCCACGCAACGATGTGATCTCATTTACTTGAACGAAAGGGGTAACCATGGGAAAGCGAGTGCTTAGAACGAAACTGTGCGACATGCTGGGTATTGAATACCCCATCCTCAGCGCGGGCATGGGGCCCAACCTGCTCGGCGAGGAGACGGGGGCACCGGTGGACCTGGTAGTCGCCGTATCCGAAGCCGGCGGTATGGGGGTACTGGGAGCCAGCGGTTACTCCATCGACGAGATGCGCAACGCCATCCGCGAGATCAGATCCCGCACGGACAAGCCCTTCGGGGTGGACCTCCTGCTCCCCAAGAGCCTCACGGATATACCGGACACTGGAGCGGCGGGAGAGGTACCCCTGGATGAGCTGTTGAAGAGCCTTCCCCAGGGCCACCAGGACTTCATAGCCAAGGTTAAGCTGGACATGGGTCTGCCGGACATGGAGATCATGGTGAAGTTGAACTCCACCACCTCGATGGTCCACGAGGCGGTAGAAGTCTGCATCGAGGAGAAGATCCCTCTCTTCGCCGCCGGCCTGGGCAATCCCGGTTTCATGGTGGAGGACGCCCATGCCGCCGGGATCAAGGTGCTGGCCATCACCGGCAACATCAAGAACGCCAAGCGCATGGCCGACTCGGGTATCGACCTCCTGGTTGCCCAGGGACACGAGGCTGGAGGCCATACCGGCAGGATCGGCACCATGGCCCTGGTGCCCGGATGCATCGACGCCGCCTACCCGGTACCGGTGCTCGCGGCCGGAGGCATCGGTGACGGCCGGGGCCTGGCGGCGGCGCTGGCCATGGGCTGCGTAGGCGTCTGGGTGGGCACGCGTTTCCTGGCCACCAACGAGGGGGGCGCTCCCGCGGTCATCAAGCAGCACATCGTGGAGGCCACCGACGAGTCCACCAAGGTCAGCACCATGTTTACGGGCAAGACCCTGCGCTCCATCAAGAGCGAGTTCATGACCTTGTGGGAAGAATCGGGGCTGCAGCCCCTCCCCTTCCCCTTGCAGATGCTGATTGCTTCGGCCCTGCTGGGCGCCTTTATCGAGGACAACCGGGACGAATATATCGGCGGCTTTGCCGGCCAGGTCTCGGGCATCATCAAGGAGATAAAGCCGGCCGGCCAGGTGCTGGAGGAGATGGTAGGGGAGGCGGCGGATATCCTCGCCAAGAAGCTCCCCGAGAGCGTCACGGTGGAATAGTCGCGAATTTTACCCGGTTGTATGGCCCCAACACAGCCGCCCGGGTAGCTTCAGTCCGTAGTCTTCAACTTGCGCATGGGCTTCATAAGGCCCTGGCTGTACAGCGCTCGCACGAGGGCGGGGCTGAGACGCTGCATGATCCAGAAGGCTTTGGCCATGGCGGTCACCGTGATGATGGCTTTGTTCCTCTCCACGCCGCGCAGGATGACGCGGGCGCATATCTCCGGGGGCATGCCCTTGGGCGCCATCTTCATCACCTTATCACGGTCCAGCTTGACGAACTCGATGTTCTGGTAGATAGGGGTGCGGATGAATCCCGGGCACACCACGCTGACCTTTACCCCGTAGTACGCACCCTCCGAGCGCAGGGCGTTGGAGAGGCCCACGATGCCGTACTTGCTCGTGGTATAGGAGATCTCGCCGGTGGCGGGGGTAAGACCGGCCAGTGAAGAGGTGTTCACGATGTGCCCCGACCCCTGTTTCACCATCAGCGGGTAGGCGGCTCCTACGCCGTGCACCACGCCGTAGAGGTTGACATCGATCACCCGGTGCCAGTCTTCGTAGGAGAAGTCGTGGGCCTCACCGCCGATGACGACGCCGGCGTTGTTGAACATGTAGTCCAGGCGCCCATAATCGCTCGCGCTTTCCTCCACGAGCTTCTTCACCGCCTGGAAATCGGTTACGTCCAGCGTTGCACCCTTCACATCGTAACCACCGGCCGCAAGCGAAGCGACGGTCTTCTCGAGCAGGGCAGCATCGATATCGGCCAGGGTAACCTGGGCGCCGCGCTGCGCAAGTTCCTCTGTGAGCGCCCTTCCTATGCCCGAGGCTCCCCCGGTGATGATGGCCGTCCTGCCTTTGTAATCCTCCATGTTCCCCAACCTCTCTCTTCTCCCCTGGACCTCAACCCTTGTCAGAACTCTTGGCGCGGACCCCCATTATGAATCCCCGGCTGAAGGTCGCCCGTACCAACCCGGGGCTGATCCTGCGCAGCAACCACAAGGCCTTCGTATACGCCGTGATCGGGATGATCGTCTTGTTGCGCTCTACTCCGGAGAGCACGGCGCGAGCGCACCTCTCTACGGACATCCCAACCGGTCCTCTTCCCGCCGACCGCTTGTCGCTCATGCCGACGAGCTTGAGGTTCCTGTATATGGGCGTGCGTACCAGCCCCGGGCAGACCACGCTGACTCTCACACCATATTTTCTGCCCTCTTCCCGCAAGGCCTCGGAAAGACCGACTACCCCTTGCTTGCTCGCCGTATAGGAGATCACGCCCGGCACCGGTACGAGGCCGGCCAGGGAGGCGGTGTTCACGATGTGCCCACAGCCCTGAGCGATCATCACCGGGTAGGCGGCCGCGACGCCGTGCACCACGCCGTATAGGTTGACGTCGATGACCCGGTGCCAGTCTTCATAGGAGAAGTTGCGGGCTTCACCCAGCACACCGATGCCGGCGTTGTTGAACATGTAATCCAGGCGCCCGCGCTCGCTCACGGTATCGTCCACGAGCTTCTTCACCGCCTCGAAATCGGTTACGTCCAGCGCCACGCCCTTGACCACGTGACCTCCAGCCGCCAGAGAGCCGGCGGTCTCCTCGAGCACGGCCGCGTTCACGTCGGCCAGGGTGACCAGGGCGCCACGCCTGGCCAGCTCCTCACCCAGCGCCCTGCCGATTCCCGATGCGCCGCCGGTGACGATGGCGGTCTTGCCTTCGAACGGATGCAAATCCTTCACCTCGTTTCTCCTGCTCCAGCGCCTTAGGTTAAGCGGTGGGTCGCGGTCGCGGCTCGCGTCCACTATCGGGACGGTCCGCCCCGCGCCAGTCTCGTCACCCCTCCACCTACACTTATCGGAGAAGAACGGGATTTACTGAGCCGGCCCCGTCGGCCTGCACGGTAATGGGTGCCACCCGGTTAAAGCGTCCACGAAACAGGTGCCGAGTAATAAGGGTGTGGGAATACCCGTGGAACAGCATGACCGTATGGCCTGTGCGTGGAAGGGAGATGATGAGTATGCTGCGAACGATGCGCAGAGATCCACCAGCTGCCATGATGACCGTAGGGATCATCCTCATCATGGTGTCATTGCTCGTCCTGGGCTGCGGCGGCGGGGAGAACGGCGTTGATGGCGATCAAGGCCAGGACGGCTCCGCGGTTGAACTCACCTGGCCTGTTATCTACCAGGATGCGCAACACGCCGGCAGGAGTGCAAGTAACGGTCCATCCGCCGCAGACGTCAAGTGGACCTACGATGCGGGAAGCGACACGTGGTCCTGGGCGGTGCTGGGCATGGAGGGGGACGTTATCTGCGGTTTCATGGGCAAGGTGGTGAGCGTCGCCGCTGAGAGCGGGAGCCTTAACTGGGAGTTCTCGACCGGAGGCGCCCGGGCTACCTCCTGCTGCGTCGCCGGCGATGGGACCGTCTACGCCAGCGCCGGAAACACCCTGTATGCCCTCTCCCCGCAGGGTGCGCAGAAGTGGTCCTACGATGTGGGAGCCGAGGCGGACGAACCCGCGGTCGACACTGACGGCACCGTTTATGCGGGCAGCGTAGGCGGGAGGCTGGTGGCCCTGTCCAAGGACGGAGAACTGGAGTGGGACGCGACGGTGGGGGGGGACATTCGCACTCCCACCATCGGCGAGGATACGCTGTATTGCGGGGCCTCCCCCCTCGTCCTCTATGCCTTCGACAAGGAGGGCGCGAAGCTGTGGGAGGCCAGGCCCGAGGGAGACCTGCCGATCTACGAGGGCATGATGGAATGGGCTAATACCCTGGACTATGCCTCGATCGGCAACGACGGCACGATATACGTGGGCTCCTTCCCGTATCCGGGAATCACCTCAACGGGACAGATGATCCCGGACTACGCCATCCCCACCATGGGCAGGCTCTACGCCATCTCGCCCCGGGGACAGGTTCTCTGGAGATACGAGTGCCCGTACGGGGAATGCTCCTATTTCAATATTCACACCCCGAGTATCGGCGTGGATGGCACCCTCTATGCCGGGACGTCCCATTGGAGGGTACTGGCGATAGACCGCGACGGAAATCTGATATGGGAGTTCAACACGGGAGAAGACCAGACCGTCTGCCCCAGCGTCTTCAGCCCGTCCATCGGCAAAGACGGGCTCCTTTACGCCGCGACGACCAGCGGCAAGATGTTCTGCCTGAATCCGGACGGCACGGAAAAATGGCGCTACGACTCGGGGGCGCCGTGGCTCCCCGGCAAGAGCCGCTCCAACAACCTGACTCCCCCGCCCATAGGCGATGACGGCACCCTCTTCACCGTACAGGCGGACGGAAGAGTATACGCGTTCAAGGCGACGGGGAACTGACGGCTCGAGGATTACGGTCCGCTGATGTAAGATAGTCCGAAACGGCCGCTTCTTCCTCGCCAGGCCTTTGCATATATAGGTAACGGCGCCGGGGGTATGGTGATGTAAGATAGTCCGAAAGAGCCGCTTCTTCCTCGCCAGGCCTTTGCGTATATAGGTAACGGCGCCGGGGGTATGGGGTCGTAACGGACAATCCACAAGCAAGGCATGGAGCGATTATGGAGATCAGGACAGCACTCCCTCGAGACGCCGCCGACCTGGTGAGGCTCAGGGCCATCATGCTCGAACAGGTCATCGGCGGGCCTCCGTCCCCGCAAGACATGAAGATCATGGAGGATTACTTCCGGGACTGGGACTACGAAGACCCCGTCTGCCTGGTGGCCGAGGAAGACGGCGAGGTGTTCGGATGCATCTCCTCATCCTTCAACCGGCTCTTCCCGAGCCCCAAGAATCCCTCGGGGATGCAGGCGGAAATCCATAACCTCGCCGTCTACGAGGAGCACAGGGGCAAGGGCATAGGGCGGGCACTGCTGGCGAGTATCCTGCGAGAGTGCCGGGAGAGGAACGTCGGACGTATCTCTCTTTACGCCACCGGCATGGGAAGGCCTCTCTACGAGAGCTTCGGCTTCAGCCATGAAGTCATCGTCTGCCCCGAGATGAGGTTGTACTACCGGGACCTCGCGGGGCTGGACCTCTAGGGCGTGGTACTCTTCCCGGATGCGCATATCGTCCTCGCCCGGGAGACGCGCAGGCGCCGTGCCGCTCCAATGGAAGCGATGCCGGGAAATCGTCCGGGCCGGGGTTTGCCCCGGCCCGGTCTTTGAAGAGAGCTTCTCGAAATCACCCATATAGACGTCTCGGTAAGCGCTTGCGTTCCACTCTACTACGGGAAGATGGAAGCGGGAGCGCCGGGGATGTCCCCGTACTGCAGGCCGGTGCCTGAATCCATATAGGTCCACTCCCCGTTGATCTTGTGGTAGTAGACGAGTTCGCCCTGGTAGGCGGTGGGATCTTTGGGTGCGATGGATACCCGCGCCCAATCCCCATCGATAACTATCTCGCCCACGTAGAAGTTGTCGCCTGTCATCTGCTCTCCCAGCGCCTCGAGTTGCTCGCGGTCGGTCGGCGTCTTGGTGCCCGTAGTATCGGCCGCCGTGCCGTCCTGCGCCTGTTCTTCCAGCTTCGCTTGCGCTTCCGCCAGCTGCTCGTTCAGATCAGTCACCTGATCTTCCAGGGTCTGAACCTTTTCCTCCAGTGCCTTTGTATCGCTCTCATTGCCGCCGCTTGTTGCCAGCACCACGATAGCCACTACCGCACCCACCAGGAGTACGGCAAAAACAATAGTGACCACCTTCCACGTCTTGCTCCCGTTCTCCCCCATTTCTTCCTCTCCTCTCTTACCAGCCTTCATGCAATAGACAATAATAGAAACGGACCCCTTTTACTTTTGTCTACACCACATCGCCGAAAAAGGAAACCGTACCTCGAAGCTCAGGCTGGTTAAGTGACTCCTCCATTGCCCTGGTCCCATGGTTTGTGAACGACATCACGTCACGAGGCAACGGAACGATGGGTTTCCGGGCATAGCCCGTATGGAAACCATTGCCCGGGGAACTTCTCGGTCGCAGGGAGTGCGCGTAAGTGAAGATGAGGTCTCTTCCTCCTATCCCGCGCATTGCGCGCCGAGCGAGACCGTTACCTGGAGTCCCCGGGCCTCAAAAACACCCATGCTGCAATGATATCAACGGGTCACTTTCATAAAGGTAGCCATGCTCCGCGCCACCGTGTTCCCCCGCGCATCGCGGACCTCGGCTTCCGAAACCGCGATATCCCCGTCGGCCTGGAGGATTTCACCCGTGCCGACGAGCTCGCCCGCGCCTGCCGTCGCGATGAAGTTGGCCTTCATCTCCACGGTCACCACCCGCCTCGAGCCGTAGGGAATAAGGGTGGCCATGGCCACACCCGAGGACGCGTCCGCCAGGGCGAAGACGACGCCGGGCTGGACGTGGCCACTCTCGTCGCAGTGCTGGAGCCCGGCTCGGATCCTGAGCCGGGCCTTGCCGGGGGACAGCCGTATCACCTCCATGCCCAGAAGCTCATAGAAAGGGGAGCGCTCGACCCTGTCCTCGATGATCTTCTTATATCTCTCCTCTTCCTCCGGCGTTGTCGCATCCCAGAGCATCGCCTCACTCAAGGTGTCTCCTTTGATTCCTCTCCAAGTCCATCCGTTTACGCTTCGTAGCTGTAGAAACCCCGACCCGTCTTGCGCCCCAATTCCCCCGCGGCCACCATCTTCCTTAGCAGCGGGCAGGCCCGGTACTTGGAGTCCTTGAACTCTGCGTGGAGGACATCCATGATGTGCAGGACGATATCCAGGCCCAGCAGGTCGGCCACCTCCAGTGGCCCCATGGGATGGCCCGCGCCCAGTTTCATAACCTCGTCGACAGCCTGCGGCGTCCCGACACCCTCGTAGAGGCAGTAGACGGCCTCGTTGATCATGACGATAAAGATGCGGCTCATGGCGAAACCAGGAGCGTCGTTCACCTCCACCGGTGTCTTCCCCAATTTCCTGGCCAGTTCCACGACGATGCGATTTGTCTCGTCGCTGGTGAGGTAGCCGCGGATGACCTCCACGAGTTTCATGGCTGGTACCGGGTTGAAGAAGTGCATCCCGATGAACCTGTCGGGCCGGGAGGTCACGGCCGCCATGGGGGTGATGGGCAGGGAGGAGGTATTGGAGGCCAGTATCACCTCGGGCCGGCATACCTCGTCGAGCCTGCGGAAAGACTCCTTCTTCACCTCCATATCCTCGAATACCGCCTCCACGACGAAGTCGGCCTCACTCGCGCATCCCCAATCCACGGTGGCGGTCACTCTTGCCAGCGCCGCTTGCTTATCCTCCACGCTGATAGCGTTCTTTCTTATCGCCTTGTCCAGTCCTTTCTCTACATTCGCCATCCCCTTTGCAATCAGATCGGATGAGCGGTCGATCATGCAAACCCCGTATCCGGATTGGGCGAAAACCTGAACGATACCGCTGCCCATCACGCCCGCCCCAACGACCAGGACCTTGTTGATCTCCATGTCCTTCTCCCTTCATGCTACGTATGTGGCTGTATCCAAGATCGCATCATATCATCAAAGGACCCTGTCTTTACCTGCGGAACTTTTGGAAATCAGGCTTTCTCTTCTCTTCGAAGCACTTCATGCCCTCGGTAAGCTCCTCGGAGCCGTAGACCAGGGCCAGCATCTCCCGCCCGTGCATGAAGGAGGGGTAGAGCATATCGGTCGCGAAGTTCATGGAGGTGCGGGTGAGCTTTATCGACTGCGGGCTCATCTCCAGGATGCGGTTCGCCCACTCCTCGGCCGCCTCCATCACATCCCGCGATGGGACCACCTTATTGACGAGCCCCATCTTCTCCGCGTCCCGGGCGGAGTAGCGATAGCAGAGGAAGGCCATCTCGCGGGCTTTCTTCTCGCCTATGAGGCGCGGGAGCAATTGCGTACCTCCCCAGACGGGAGCGCTGCCCACCGAGGGGCCGGTCTGCCCGAAGACGGCCTCGTCGCCGGCGATGGTCAGGTCGCACATGGCGTTGATCTCGTGCCCCCCTCCCAGGCAGTACCCGTTGACCGCGGCTATTATAGGCTTCGATAGAGCCCTCATGGTATTGGATAGCTTCAGGCACTTGCCCAGGAACTTCCTGCCCACCATGGGGTCCAACTCGCCCATCTCCGAGATATCTCCGCCGGCGCAGAAGGCCCTGTCTCCCGCCCCGGTGAGGATGACCACCCCTATGGTACAATCCTCATCCGCCATCTCGAAGGCCTCGGTGAGTTCGTCAAGGGTCCGGGAACGAAAGGCGTTGTGCCGCTCCGGACGATTGATGGTTATCCTGGCGATGCCGCCGGTGGCCTCATAGATGATGTCCTCGAAGTCCATGATCCCCCTCCTTAACGTGATCGCTTATCATATGAACTCTCGCCCGTACTCGCCGCGGTAAGCGGCTTCGCGCCCCTGCCCGCGCGCTGTCTCGTCAACCGTTCAGCTTGCGGTACCCCAGGGCATGCTCGGCCTGCATCATCTTGTGTATCTCCGTGGTACCTTCGTAGAGCAGCGGCGCGCGGGCGTTGCGGAAGAGCCTCTCCACCGGATACTCGGCCGAGTAGCCGTAAGCCCCGTGTATCTGCACCGCCAGATGGGCGGCCTGAAACGAGCACTCCGTCGCATGCCATTTCGCCAGGGAGGTCTCTCGGGTGTTCCTCACCCCCCGATCCTTCAGCCAGGCCGCCTGCAACACCAGCAGGCGGGAGGTCTCGAGCCCCCTGACCATCTCCGCGATCATATCCTGCACGAACTGGTAGCGGCCGATGGGCTGGCCGAAGGTCACCCTTTCGTTGGCGTATCTCACGGAGGCATCCAGGGCGGCCCTGATGGTACCCAGCGCTCCCGCCGCCACGGTGAAGCGCCCCATGTCCAGGGCGTACATGGCGATCTTGAAGCCCTCTCCCTCCTCACCAAGGCGGTTCTCCACGGGGACCTCCACATCGGAGAGGAAGATCTCTCCCGTGGAGCCTGCCCACACTCCGAGCTTGTGCTGTATGTCCCTGGTCTCGATGCCCGGCATGGAGCGGTCCAGCAGGAAGGCTGCGATGCCCCGGTGCCCGGCATCCCTGTCCGTTTTGGCGAAGACCAGGAAGTGGTCGGCCACGTTGGCGTAGGATATCCACTCCTTCTGGCCGCTCAATATATAGCGGCCGCCGTCGCGGCGGGCGGTACTCTGCATGGACGCCACGTCCGAGCCGGCATTGGGTTCGGTAAGCCCGAAGCAGGCGATTTTCTCGCCCCTCGCCTGGGGGACGAGGTATCGCCTCTTCTGTTCCTCGTTCCCGAAAGCGAGGAGGGTGAGGGAGTTGAGGCCCAGGTGTACGGAGAGCAGGGTTCGGAATCCCCCGTCGCCCCTTTCGATCTCCTCGCAGATGATGGCGGTGGAGATGAAGTCAAGGCCGCCGCCGCCGTATTCCTCCGGGATGGGAGCTCCCAACATGCCCTGCTCCGCCATGCCCCGGATAATGCCCATATCCAGGGTGTGTGACTGATCCAGCTCGCCGATCTTCGGGCTTATCTCTTTGTCGACGAACTCGGCAGCCGCGGCCTGGACCATCTTCTGCTCCGGCGTAAGCTCCAGGTTTATCCCATCCTGCCCTTCCCTCGGCGACATGGGCGCCCCCTTTCCATCCGCTCTACATTATCTCCTCGAAGAGGCCTTTCTCCTCCTCGAGAAGCGATTTCAGCTCCGCACCGCACTTTTCGCTGCAGACCATGAAGATGAGGTCCCATCCCTCCAGCCTGGCCTGCGAGCCATCCGCGGTTACCATGCACGAGAGCTCCCTGCCCCGCACGGGCAGATGGACGGTCATGGTCCTGCCCACCGCACCGGGATATTCCAGTCCTTCCTTCAATTTGACACCAAGGCCGTAGACCTCAACACCGGAACGTATCTTTCTCTCGCAGTACGCGCACACGTAGGCCTCGTTTCCCATGTCGTTTCGCCCCTTCATATGCCTGTCATCTACCTGCCCGGCGCACTCGGACATGCAATAGCCGCACAGGCGCTCTCTCCGCTCAGGCGGGTGTCTCCCTCAACCGTCAAGCCCAAGATAGAACAAATCCCGGCGCCAATCAAACAAGGACCTCCCGCGGTTCCCCCTCTCGTACCGGTTACAATGCACGGTACCGGCCTTAACATATTCCAATGAGCCGGCGGGGCCAATCGACAAAGCATGGGTCCGTCGCAACATGCACTCCTCATATATCCAGGGGTGCAGGGTTTCCCTCGGCGGGCTGAATGGGTATATGCTGATAAACGGGAGGCATCGTATGGAGTGTACGCAAGGTATGAAGGAGGGAAAAGCATGAGCGGTCAAATCGATTTGAGGGAAGTCGACCAGGTCGAGATCCTCTCCCTGTCCGACAACTATAACGACCTCATCTCCATGGACTCAAGTGAGATAGTCACGCGTGCCGTTCCCGTACGGGATATGGAAGTGAAGGGCTCCATCCTGGCCGAACACGGATTCTCCGCCGTGGTCAAAACCGTCTCCGGGGAGGAGACGCATGAGCTGTTTTTTGACTTCGGACTCTCGGATGTAGCCGTTCCCTATAACGCGGATAAGCTCGGGGTGGACCTCTCCGGTTTGGAGGCGGCGGTACTCTCCCATGGCCATATGGATCACTTCGGCGCGCTCATCCCCATGATCGCGGCCATACCGGGGAAGCCAGTGCCCTTCTACGTGCATCCCTGCGCGTTCAAAGAGAACCGCTACCTGAGAGTGGGCGATATAAGGATCAAGTTCCCTCCCGCGGACCGCGCCGCATGGGAGCAGGCTGGAGCGGAGATCATCGAGAGCGCCGGTCCCAGCCTCCTGGCGGGGGACACGGTGCTCTTCCTGGGTGAGATCGAGCGGCTCACGGATTTCGAGAAGGGCATGCCCAACGCCTACTTCGAGAAGGACGGCGAGGAGTCATGGGATCCCATCGAGGAGGACAGCGCCATCGTCATGAACCTGCGCGGCAAAGGCCTGGTGGTGCTCTCAGGCTGTTCCCATTCCGGCATCGTGAACACCGTGACCTATGCCAGAAAGGTGACCGGGGTGGACCGTGTGCACGTGGTCATGGGCGGTTTCCACCTCACCGGCCCCGTCTTCGAGCCCATCATCGACAAGACCATAGCGGGCCTGCAGGCGTTCGATCCCGATTACGTGGTTCCCACACACTGCACGGGGCGCAAGGCCGTGATGGCTTTCGAGGAGGCCATGCCCGATAATTTTATCCTGAACATGGCCGGCACCCGGCTCACCTTCCGCGCCTGAGCCGGTCAGCCGTCTGTGATATTTGTCTGGTGGCGAGAGCCAGGGTGATTAGCCCCGTGGGGTAAGGTCTTGTGTTTTGCGCTGCAGGCGCGAAAATGCCAAGACCTGATCCCATTTCCCATTACACAAGATCAACGCCGGGTAACGAGAAAGTTGCCCCGTCTGCGCACGCAACTCTCGTTCTATGATCCTAATTCCTTTAATATGAAGTCCTCCAGGGCGGGGCCCACGTTTCTTATCGCCCTGAGTTCACCTCTATCCGCCACGTCGACGATGGGTTCCTTGAGGTTCTGGATGTTCATCCCCGCCCAGTGCGGGCGGGTCCAGGCTTTGCCGGTGACCATGAGGTCGTAGGCCCTGTTCAGGAGCATCTCGGCGATGCGGTAATTCTCGGCGCGATAATCGGCGGGGATGAATCGCCTGATCCTGTAGGGCATATCGTACGCGGCGCACAGGTCGAGGAAAGTATGCGAAATCACGGTATTGTAGCTGTCCTTGGCCATGTAGTCTCCCTCGTACGACTCCTCATCATAGGTGAAGCCGTACAGATGCTCATACTTGTCCAGGAACTCTGGGTGGCTTTCCTTGAGATGCCTCAGGAACCACAGCGCCTGCTGGTCCCGCATGGTCATCGCCCCGCCGAACAACACGTAGTCAGCCCCGGCCTCTTTTGCCCCTCTCACCATCGCCTCCAGGTCCCCTGCGGAGTCGGAGAGACAGGGGATAACGGGCATCAGCAGCACACCCGACTGGACATGCCCGGTATTTTCCTTGATGGTCCTGACCACATCGAACCTGCCTTGGGGAGATGGGCTTTTCGGTTCCAGGAAGCGGGCGACCTCCGGGTCGCATGCGGTGATGGTCACCGAGACGCAGCACCAGTTGTTACGACCTATCTCCTCCAGCAGGTCCAGGTCGCGCAGGACAAGCCGCGACTTGGTGAGGATATGCACGGGATAAACGTGTTTCTGGAGAACCTCCAGGCAGTGTCGCGTGCTCTCGAACCTGGCCTCGGCATGGTGATAGGGATCGGATGCCCCGGACATGGCCACCACGTCGGGGAGCAGGGTACGCGCCCGGGAGAGGCGCCCGTCCAGCATTCCCGCCGCATCCTTCTTCACGATGATGTCGTTCTCGAAGTCGGCGGGAAGGCGGTACCTGGCGCTACGGGAATCGCAGTAGATGCAGCCGAACTGGCAGCCCTGGTAGGGATTGACGCCGTAGCGGTCCCAGAACCAGCTGTCGATGTACTTACGTACGATGAGGATGGTCTTGAATTCCTTTTCGGTATATTTAACCATCTCGCCGCTCTAGGACGACTACCCTTTGGAGGCTCTACCCGATAGACGGTTGAGGACCTTTGCAACCTTGTAGTTGGGGCAGATGTCCCTTTTCCACGACTCCCGTGAATGGATAACGCACTTGCTGCAGCATACGTGGTAAAGCGCCGCCTGGAAAGCGGTGAGGACAACCAGGTAGAGAGCCAGCTCGCGTTTATCTTCCCTTGCCGCCACAGCAGGAAGCAAGCTTATCAACGCCACGGAGACACCCTCTGTGATCATCCCGGAAGCATCCAGGGTGCGCTCCGGTTGTGGTTTGAAGAACAGAGCAGCGTATTTCCCGCCATAGCAGAAGTCGCAGGGTTTTCCATAGCTCTCGCAACGCGTGCAGATCAAATACTTGGAGAGGAAGGACCAGAGCAGCAGCGCCGCCAGCCAGAGGCAAAACCACCGGCGGCGAAACCGCGCTACGAGACCACCCCCATAAGCCAGTAGCGCCAATCCCAGGCATATCAATACCGCCTGCTCCCGGGTATCGGCCGAAGGCCATGCGGCTTCGCACTCGATCATGGCTATAACACCTCTCTCAACGTGTCGGCCATCAGAAGATATTGAAGCTCTTGAAATCCTTCACGCGTTCCACGATCGGGGGCAGGATCTCGCCGGTCTTCCCGACGATGCCGACATCCACCAGATCCGGGAAGTAGCAACCGGTAGCATTGATCTCGATGAGTTTTGCGCCCGTCTTTTTCGCGTGTTCGGGGATATATGCGGCCGGGTAGACCATGCCCGAGGTCCCCAGGATGAGCAGCGCGTCGGAATCCCTGGCTTCGCCCATGGCCAGGCCCATATCCTGTACCGGTTCCCCGAACCCTACCACGTCCAACCTGCACGCGCCACCGCAGCTCGGGCACCTGGATACGAGCTTTATTATCTCCTGCAGGTCTCCCCTCATCATGAGCGCTACTAGTTCCCTGCCCATGGCGAAGAGCTCCTCTCGCCCGAGCTGCAGCTTGGTGCCGCACACCATGCACGCCAGGCGGAAGAGGTTGCCGTGTACTTCGATCACCCTCGTATTGCCACCCTCGCGGTGCAGGTTGTCGATGTTCTGAGTGATGACCGATTTCAGTATCCCCATCTTCTCCAGTTCCCCCAGGGCGTAATGGCCCGGGTTAGGTTGCGCTTTCTCCAGGACCGCTACCATCTCCGCGACGAAATCCACCGCCGCCTGGGGGATGCTGGCTCCGCTGAACAAGGAAGTGAAGATGTCCCCCCCGCCCAGCTCTAAAGGATCGAAACGGTCCCATAGCCCGCCCGGGTCGCGAAAGGTGGGGATGCCGCTCTCCTCGGACACCCCCGCGCCCGAGAAAGCGACGAGCCTTCTCGACCTGCTGATTATCGAAGCCGCTTCCTCTATCAGTTCCTTTTCGCTCACAGCGATCACCCCGGGTATCCATAAAGAGGACTCATTCAGCAACGCCGCTAGGGATATGATAGCACGCCCGATACGGGAACCAACCATGCAGCGGACCCTGACGATCCACATGTGATCGCATCGTCGAGAACCGTGCGATACGGCCTGGTCTCTCTGCCACTGTGTAACCGCCGCTTCCCTCCCGGCGACCATGCGCTATATTATAAAAAGGCCCGATAAGTTGGCGCATGACCGGGAAGGAGGGGAAATGCTTGAGATAAGAAAAGCTGCGAGCGAGGACGAAGAGAAGATCTTCAAGCTCATCCGGGAGCTGGCAGATGCGGTAGGTTTCGCGGAGCAGGCGCCCCTCATCGATATAGGCATCTGGTCGGCGACGCTCAAGAAGATGCTTTCCTCTCCCGACTGGGTCTTCCTCCTCGCCCTGGAGGATGGCGAAGCAGCCGGCCTGGTGCTCTTCTTCGTCAGGCCCACACTTACTACCGGCATGAACCGGGCCACCATAACCGAGATGGTGGTCACGGAAAAGGCCAGGGGTAAAGGAGTAGGCCGCGTCCTGGTGGAGGAAGCGAAGAAGCATGCGCTGCAGATGGGCTGCTCCATCCTCGCCGTGTCCACCGAACTGGACAACGCGGGAGCAACGGGTTTCTACCGCAAGATGGGCTTCACCCAGGAACGTACATATTACGAAGCGCAGTTGTAAACCTGCCGGAGCCCGTGCGGATGACAGGGCAGGCGCCGCCCGATGTTTGAGACTCTCATTCCCGTGATCCGAGTGCGCCAATATCCATTTATCCGCATAGAGCCGTCATGCCGGCCTTCCTCCCAGAAAATCCCGGTCAGGGATCAGATCTCCAGGCGTACCGCCTCTTAAAAGCGGATGCAAAACGGACCAGGAGAACAAGCCGGGATATCGCCTCCTGCCACGAGCTGCTCACGACGCCAGTGAAGCGTTCACCCTTTTTAAAGAAGCGGCCGGATTATGCCGATTGAGAATCAGCGCAATTGAAGCAAAAAACCGAGGTGGGGTGATTCTATTGAGCGGCAACAGCGCGCATGCGACATTCGGGGCGAAAAAAACCCGCATCCTGTATCTCATCACCATCCTGGTACTGGTGGTCTTTATCGCCTTCGGTCTGGCCTCCTGGCTGGTGTTCAGGGGATCCCAGGACAGGTTGGTACAGAAGAGCAAGGACAAGCTGATCCAGACCGAGGTCGACAATATCACCAGCGCGTCGGGGTATATCGGCGAGATCCTGACCGCCGCCTTCACCACCGCGATGGGCAATCTTTCCGTTACGGAGATCAGCGATGCCTTCACGAACAAGAAAATAAGCGCGGCCCAGGAAGAGGTCGACGCCGAGCTGCGCAGGATGAAGGAGAACGGAGTCCTGGGTCTGGAGGAAGTTCTGGTCGTGCTCTTGCCCACGGCCCTCAACCCTGAGCCCATGGTGATCCTCTCAAGCGACGAAAGCCTGGTCTACGAGTGGGAGATGCCCGATTATCTCCTGCAGGCGGTGGAAGACGGCGAGCCGTACCTGTGGATGGAAAATGGCGTGCCGGAGCTCTCCCTGAGTGGAGAATATCTCCTCGTCCTGCAGACGACAGTAGCCCCGGATACGGGCACTGAGTACGTCAACATCATGGCCAAGCCCATGTCCGAGGAGGTCTCGGATATTGATGACTTCTTCGCGAGCGAACAGAAGAACACCAACCTGGTATTGGCTATCGTCATCCTCGGCTCCGTGTTCGTGGTGTTCATCATAACCTTCTTCGTGCTCAGCTACCTTATCCGCAAACGCATCACCAGGCCCATCGAAGAGCTTGCCGCCGCGGCGGGGGAGGTGATGGAGGGGAACCTCGACGTCGATATCCAGGTTCACGAAGGCGGCGAGTTCGAGGACCTGGAGCGCGCCTTCAAGGAGATGGTGGAGAGCTTCCGCAGGTATATCGCCAAGTCCGTGGGCGAAGAATAACTCGAGGAGGGGCCAGGAGCAGACCTGCGCATATGCGGCCTCGCTCCTCCTTTCATCCCCGAATGCTAGAATTGACACGTTGAGTGAACATCGGTACTGAGCAGGATAAATGCCCTGCAAAGAGGGTGTGCCATGACTCGGGATAGAGATCTCACCGCCTATTGCGGTCTTTACTGCGGAGACTGCATCCCCTCCAATACGCGCCTCTTCGAGATGATCGAAGAGCTGCAGGAGCTTGCCGCAAAGCTCCGATTGTACGACTACGCGGAGCTGCTGTCCCGCAGGGACGCGGCATGCGAGGATTATCCCGCCTTCGAGAGGATGCTCGCCGCGCTTGCGGGATGGCGCTGTCCCTCCCCCTGCCGCGCCGGCGGCGGCAGGCCCAGCTGCCTCGTCAGGGAATGCGCACGGGAGAAGGGCTTCGATGGCTGCTGGGAATGCGCGAACCGCAGAGGGTGCGAGCTGCTCGATCCTCTGCGGGGTTTTCATAGAGGGACTATAGACGAAAACCTGGACGCCATCGCGGAACGAGGGATAGACGGCTGGGCGGATGGAAGGGGGAGGCATTACCCATGGTCCTAAGTACTCCGCTTCCTGCTGCTCTCGATATGCTACCGGATATACGAATCGGGTTCTTCAGATGCTGGAACAGGCTGCCAGCCCACAGGATTCCCTTTTCAGGCAGCGGCAATGGCGGGATGTCTCGCATATAATATGCTCTCAGGGTTGAAGCCCGATATGTAGCTGAAGGGGGTGGACGGGGATGGCCGAGGCTGGAGGGAGCTATCGCTGGGACGCGGCGGATTATCGTGATTCCTCATCCCAGCAGAAGAAGTGGGGGCGTGAGCTGCTCACGAAACTCCGTCTCGGCGGCGGCGAGAGGATTCTGGATATAGGTTGCGGAGATGGCAAGCTCACCGCAGAGATAGCCGAGTTGATACCCTCGGGGCATGTTGTGGGCATCGATAGCTCTCCAGAGATGATCGCGTACGCCCGCAGCGCCTTTCCCCGGGAGTCTCATCCCAATGTCTCCTGGGAGGTGATGGACGCACGAGAACTGAGCTTCGAGGGCGGGTTCGATATAGCTTTCTCCAACGCCGTACTGCACTGGGTATCCGAACAACCCCGGGTCCTGCAGGGCGTCAAGAGAAGCCTCGAACCGGGTGGGAAAGTGCTCTTTCAGATGGGAGGCAAGGGGAACGCCGCCAGAGTAGTACAGGTCCTGGCGTCCCTGCTCTCCCGCGAGGAGTGGGGCAGGTACTTCAGCGATTTCACCGTGCCCTACCGTTTCTGCGCTCCCAGGGAGTACGAAGGGTGGCTACGGGAAGCCGGCTTGAAACCTATCCGGATCGAACTGGTTACCAAGGACATGACCCACGAGGGGCCTGGGGGCCTGGCAGCCTGGATACGCACTACCTGGCTGCCCTTTACGCAGCGTATTCCGGAAGGGATGCGCGACGATTTCATTGCGGAGATGGTCGATGGTTATATCCGGCTCTACCCGCCCGATGCGGAGGGGATGGTCCACGTCGACGCCGTAAGGCTCGAGGTGGAGGCGGAGAGTCCGCTGCATGCATGAGCGAAGCGCCGGCAAAACCGGCGCTTCGGCTGGATATATGCGGTTTTCGCCTTTCGCGGGGATTTCAAGACCTTTGAAAGATAGGGATAATAGATAAAATCAAAGATATGATATCGGTCTCAGGATACCCCGCTGGCCACCAGCCTCGGTTCCTCCTTCTTCCACCAGCGGTTCTTCCCATTACCGGAGTAGGGCCGCACGCCGAACTTCTGGTCTTTGGGGGTGATCGCTGAAGCGGCGAGGCCGCTGAACTGTTCGACCATGTACAGATAATCGTTCTCCGGCATCGCCTCCAGCTGGTCTATCCTCTTCAGGGCCTGCAAAGCGCAGACCTTCATCGGAGTATCCTGGAGGAAATTAGCAGCGGACTCCCAGCCTATCTTGTCTGCATCGAGCCGCTGATAGATCTCGACCAGCATGTCCGAGAAGATGTGGAACAGCGCTTGCCCCTTGATTTTCTGCTCGTACATCGAGACGTATTCCGGCGTGAAGTTGTCGAAGGGGGTATCGAACAGCGAAAAGATGCGGCCGGGGATGGTAATTCCCTTCTCGGCCAGGTGCTGCTCCAACCGCTTCACGAAGAAGCTCTTGTATCTGCCAGGATTGCGTTCGCACTTCTTGATGGCTTCTTCGATGGTCTCCACTTTCTCACCTCCCTCACACGAAATAGAGTACGTAAATAACGGCCACCACGAGAAAACTTGTCAGGTAGATGAATCCCTCGCTCTCTACCATGTCCTTCATCCTGAACACCTCTCATCACCCCTTTCCTTTTCCCTTTGGCCGAATTTTCGGTTTCCAACTGTATGCTTTCAGCCTAATACCTCCCATACAAAACACCTAGATTTTTCTGGGAAACGCCCATTTGTGCCTTAGTACCCTCGGGTCAATGGAAAAGCGCAGCTGGAAAACGGTATGAAAAGGGGGGGCAACGGAGGCATATCCGGTTAAGCGACCGCCGCGGGTCCGTGAGCGGTTCGCCCTGCATCCGAACACACAGCCAAACGGTTTCATCGAAAATGTACGTAGAGTGTATGATCCGGATCCCTGCTCTCGTGCCCCTCCGGGATCTCCGCATATGCGGCAAGCATCCATGGAGGGAGTCTATGTTATCCTGCTCGTATACGGATAAGCGTTGGAGGAGGAATAGATGGGCAAGTCCATAGTCATCATCGGGGCGGGCATCGCCGGCCTCTCCGCAGGGTGTTACGGCCGGATGAACGGCTACGATACCCGTGTCTTCGAACTGCACGATAAGCCGGGTGGGCTGTGCACTGCCTGGAAGCGTAAGGATTACACCGTCGACGGTTGTATCCACTGGTTGGTGGGTACGAATCCCTCGTCCAACTTCAACAGGATCTGGCGGGAACTGGGGGCGCTACAGGGTAAGGAGGTAGTCAACCACGAGGTGTTCATCCGTTTCGAGGGAACGGGTGGCAGATTCTTCGATCTCTATACGGATGTCGACCGCCTGGAGCGGCACATGAAGGAGCTTGCACCGGCGGACACCGCAATCATAGAGGAGATGACCGGAGCTATCAGGGCTATCGGCCGCGTCGACATGCCCCTGCCGAAACCGCGGGAAGTGTCATCGCCCTTCGATGGATTGAAGATGCTGCCCAAGATGCTGCCGCTCATGCGGCCCCTGATGAAGTATAGAAAAATATCCCTGAGAGCTTTCGCGGAGCGCTTCACCGATCCCCTGCTGCACGAGGCCTTCACCGGCATCTTCGACCTGCCGGATTTCCCTCTCCTTGCATTCCTGTTCACCATGGCCTGGTTGAACAATCGTGATGCGGGCTACCCCGTAGGGGGGTCGCTGGAATTTTCCCGGGCCATCGAGGGACGCTACCTCGACCTGGGAGGAGAGATCTCCTACAGCTCCGCGGTGGAGAAGATATTGGTGGAGGGGGGCCGCGCGGTTGGAATACGCCTATCTGACGGAAGTGAGCACAGGGCGGATATCGTCATCTCCGCCGCCGACGGCCACGCGACCATCTTCGATATGCTGGAAGGGAAGTATGCCGACGACAAGATACACAGGCGCTACGACAGCATGCCCATATTCGAGCCCCTGGTCCAAGTGGCGTTGGGAGTCGCCAGCGAGCTTCGGGACGAACCGCAGACGGTGAGCTTTCCCCTGCCGAGCCCCATCGAGATAGCGGGACAGAAGCACGAGCGCATGCAGGTGATCAACCACAGGTTCGATCCCGTGCAGATGCCGGAAGGTAAGACCGTCCTTATCACTACCTTCATGACCGAGTACCTTTACTGGGAAAAGCTCTACGATGATCGCGATCGTTACAAGGAGGAGAAGAAGAGCATTGCCGACGCCGTCGTAACCGCTATCGAGGGGCGTTTTCCGGCTGTCACGGGCCGGATCGAGATGGTGGATGTGGCAACCCCCATCACCTACAAGCGTTACACGAACAACTGGCAGGGCAGTTTCGAGGGCTGGCTGCTGACCACCACGAACATGGGCGAGAGCATGATAAAGGGGATGGATATGACCCTGCCTGGCCTGGAAGGTTTCTACATGATCGGGCAATGGGTCAAGCCGGGCGGCGGCCTGCCCCCCGCGGCCCAATCGGGCCGCGAGGTCATCCAGATCATCTGCCACAAGGACGGGCGCCCCTTCACCACTACTGAATAGGGGTCGTATCTTCACTATTCGGTTTGCCGTATATCAACAATGGTTCTTCTCCGTCCGGCCTCGGGGTCACCAAAAATTCTCACCCACACTTCTCGGAGAAGAACCTCAACTATTAAGGCAATCTTGCACAAGCAAACCGAATAGTGAAGATACGACCCCATCTCAATCGATGAGGACCATGCCCCAGGAGGTGTAATCTTCCCCATCTACGGCCAGCTTGCGCTCCAGGCCTGCTTTCTCGAGCGTGGCGAACACGTTGATCCCGAGCCCGGACATGGAGGGGCGGGCGTTGAGGGGGTCGCGGCATGACTCCCCCGCGGGCACGCACTCATCGCAGAGGTAGCAGCGGTGCCCCTTCAGCCCCAGGGCCAGGTAGTAGCCGCTCCGCATGGCCGCCTTCTCCACCTCCACCACCAGCCGGTTGAGGTCGGCGAGGTCGCACTCCAGCAATATGGCCCACCTGTACGCGCGCAAGGCCTTTTCGAACTCCGATGGTTGCGGTGTATAGGGAGGGCAGGTGAGGTAGCGCCCGTATGCCGGGCACCCGAACTGGCATTTATGGATGGTCCTCTCGTCGAAGACGATCTCGTGCGCCGCAATGGCCTTCGCCGTTATAGCCCCTTCCTCCAGGGACAGTTGCAGCAAAGCATCGATGTCCTTCTTCACGATCATTTCAACCCCTTTGGCGCCGAGCCTTTTCAGGAGGGCCTCTTCTCCAGGCCTCTGGTAACCAAATAGCTGTAGGCGAAGAGAGCGGTGATCGCTGCCTGGAAGATCGCAAGCGGTATCATCTTCCTCGCCTCGACCAGGTCTGACCTGGCCACGGTTATCGCCCCAGAGAGGGCGATCCCGAAGATGACCGGGAAGATGGTCAACGGCAGCACGCCCCTCCTTTCCGCCGGCTTGCGGTCCGCCCAGAGCAGAAGCAGCGTCCAGCCCGCCATCAGGGACGCCCCCATCCCCATGGCGTACTTGTATTCGTAGGGAGGATCGAAGTCCTCGATACCGAACATGGCCCCGCCCGCTTTGGGCGAGAGCATGGGTACGAGCGTCAGCGCGTCGGCCACCGCTCCTACCCAATAGCTCCTCCTCAGCCAGCGTATCTTCTCTTGCCTCGTCATCTCTCGCTCCTCACCTCCACATCGATCAGGTAATCGCGCCTCAGTCCAAGCCCCCAAGGATGAGGTCCGCACAGTGCATGGCCGAAAGGGCGGCCCCGTTCATGGCCAGGCCGCGGCCGATATAGGTATCGCCGGCGAAAAAGAGGTTATCGATACCGGGCGCCTGCAGTTTAGGCTTGAAGTCCCCCACCAGCCCGGGCTTGCGGGCCAGCCCGTCGCATCCGGACACGTAGTAGGGGATCTTCCACTCCACCGTGTCGTCGAGGCCGGGAAACATCTCCAGCAGGTCCTTCCACAGGCGCTCGAGTATGCGCCTGCGCTCGAAGGGATCGGAGGCCTCGGGGTACTCGCAGACCACGTCGGTGTGGAGTAGCTGCTTGCCGGCGGGGGCGACCCCGGGGTCGAAATTCGACGCCGGGAAAGCCTGGAAAGGAAGGCCGGCGTGGGGGGTGCGCAGGGCGCTGAAAAAGCAGGGCATGTCCGTTACCGGCTCGGAGAGGCCGAGCATGAAACCCACCAGGCAGGTCACCTCGTGCATGATATCCTTGATCCTCTTCGTCCACCAGGAAGGCATGGCCGATGCCGCCGGGGCGAAATCGATGATGGCGGGCAGCTGGTAGATGGGAAGCGCGCAGACGACCTTTGC
This sequence comes from Actinomycetota bacterium, assembly GCA_003598015.1. Taxonomy (GTDB): domain Bacteria; phylum Actinomycetota; class Geothermincolia; order Geothermincolales; family RBG-13-55-18; genus SURF-21. The sequence goes on from QZKE01000089.1 coordinate 34,614, forward strand.
GGCCCCTATCTCCTCCGGCTCCGGCATGGCGTAGTAGCCGGGGTACGGGCCTCCGCGTGCGTGCTTAAGCGCCTTGACGCCGTTTACCCTTTTGCCCTTGAATGCAACCTCCGTCACTTCGCGTCCGGTCTCGATCCTTCCCCGATTATCCTCGATGACCTTGACCAGGCCGCGCGTGACGGCATCCATGCCGCCTAGGGGATAACTCGAGGTGAGAAGCTGGCTCTTCTTGCGCAAGTTGTCCCGGCCGATATAGAGCACCTCGCCGGCCGCCATGTCTATAGCCTCGGGGATGGTTGTCATGATCATCCCCATATCGGTGAAGAGGTCGCGCACCGCCTCGCTGGGGACGTTCTCCGCCAGCCATTCGGCCAGGGAACGGTCATCCCAGGCAGCTATCTCCGCATCCTCCATCTCGGCGATAAGCCGCAGGGTGGAACCGAAGGCGCGCCGCTCGTCCCCGCTCATAGGCACCAGTTCCGCGATGTTGATGAACTGGCCGTCGTGGTAGAACTGTACCGTCTCGGAAAAGGGGCCCCAGGACACCTCCACCCCCACCCGCTCGTTTATGGCGTGGATGGAGGAGGCATCCCCCAGTTCGGTCATGTGCAGGCCTATATCGATCTTCCAGCCCCTGCCGGGTGTATCCGGATAGCTCATCAGCCGCCCCCCGGGGCGGTCGTAACGGTCCAGGACCAGCACCTTCTCCCCGGCTTCAGCCGCCAGTATCGCCGCCACACCCAGGCCGGCGATCCCTGCTCCTACCACGATGGTGTCGTAACTATCCCGCATCACCGATCATCCTCCCCGCGCTTTCCGGGACATACCCCCCCGGCAGGTCTTATATATAACATCCATGCGACTATCTGGCTACCGCGCGTCCATGTCCGTACGGCGTATCCATGGCATTATAATCGAAGTGGGTCAACGGGAGCATACGGGTGAAGACGGGGAGGGCGTTTTGACAGGGAAGAAGAACACCGGGGAGGAGATGGTGGTCCTCGACCTGGAGCGGGTGAACCTATTCGTCCTGCACAAGCAGCACCTCTCGGATGATTCCAGGAGCGAGAGCGGCGATATCGTACGCATCGCCGCAGATGTCGGAGGCCTTCACGCTACGAACGCCATCACTCCCTATCTCTCCCTCTTCGCCAGGATGGAGGGATTCCGCAAGGAGATGCTGGAGGAAGAGCTCTATGTCAAGAGAAGCCTCGCCAAGATACGTTGCGTACGCGGGACAGTGTACATCCATACACGGCAGATGATCCCCATAGCCTTCGCGTCCAACCGGAGGATGAACATCCCGAATTCGGAGCGGTTCTACCGCTACATGGACAGGACGGAGGAAGAATACGCTAAGCTCTCTCGCCGCATCCTGAAGCTGCTCAGCGGCAGGGGGATGACCGCCCCCGAGATCAAGCGCAATTTAGGCGAGGAGAAGAGCGTGTCGCCGGTGGTCAACCTCATGTGCGATTATGGGCTGCTGGTGCGCGGAGCCCCCGCGGGGGGATGGAGGAGCAACGCCCACACCTATCACCTCTTCGAGGAGTACATGCCCGGTGTCGATCTCGCATCCGTAGGCGAGGAGGAGGCGCGCCAGAGCATGGTGCGGCTTTACCTGGCGGCCTTTGCGCCGGCAACCGATTCCGATGTCGCCTGGTGGACGGCACTCCGCATCGGGGATGTGAGGAAGATGCTCGAGAGCATGGGAGATGCGGTCTCCCGTGTGGGAATCAAGGGCCTGGATCACGATCGCTTCATGCTCACCGAGGAGGTGCCGGTGCTTGCGGCGATGCTGGCGCTCAAGAGCCCCTTGGTCGACCTGCTCCCCGCCCTCGACCCCTATCTCATGGCCTATAAGGAAAGGGACCGCTATCTGGCAAACCGCTTCTATTCATACATCTTCGACCGCTCGGGCAACGCCACCAGCAGTATCCTGGCGGACGGGAGGATCGTGGGTGTTTGGGACTATGACGGCAAACCGCCCACACTGAAATGGTTCCTGTTCGAGAAGGTGTCCAAGCGGTCCCTGCAGGCGATAATGGAGCAAGCCCTCCGCCTGGGTCGTTTTTTCGCTGGCGGAGAGGTGGAACTCAGGGAATGCGAGGATATGGAGCCCTTGTCGGAGCGCACGGCCGGCGCGTTCATGGCCCCCCTGAAAGAGCGCTGAGCCCTGAACGCCGTATTGGCCGGCGCCTTGTTTCCCTCAAAGTAGGTTATGATATCCGTTAGGAAGGTTCCTTTCCGAGGAGTACGGGTGGCAACCGTCGGGTCTGGCTCGACGAGCGCCATCTTCGATTCACACATGTTTTCTCGGAGAAGAACCTGCTGGTTCAACGTGCAGTAGAATCCGCCTGGGTGGTGCCAGCCGCGCGCGGTACATGCCGGCCGGAGATTCGGGAGGATGCCATGCCCGGTGAGGAAGGCACGGTCAACGCGAAGAAGGCCAGGGAGATAGTGGACGCCGCCTATCTCATCCTCCTGGAGGACGGATTCTCAGGCGCAAGTATCCGCAAGATCGCGAACCGCGCCGGGACCTCGAAATACATGATCCATTACTACTTCGAGGACAAGGAGACCCTGCTCATCGAGGTAGTGAAGAAGGTGGTGCGCGAGATAAGCATCGGCATCGCGGACATATTCCGCAGGTATCCCAGCAACGAGGAGAGGATAGAGAAGGGAATAAGGGATTTCTGGGAGGGATTCAAGAAAGATCCCGGACACCTGGCCATACTCCAGGAGTCTGCTATCTACGGACGGAGGATACCCGAGATCAACGAGAGGATCATGGGATTCTACCGGGGGGTCGTGGAGCAACTCGCGGAAGACATCGCCGCTGACCCCTCCAACAAGAGGAAGCTTGCGAAGAAAGAGGCGGAGTCTCTCGTCATCCACCTCTTCGCCACCCTTGACGGGCTGGCCATCCAGTACATGCGCGACCCGCAACTCGTCGACTACGATTACAACCTGGAACTGCTGATACGCAGCCTGAAATCCTTCATATCCTGACTACTTCCTCCCTTCACGCATGCGATCGGGGAGGGGAGCCCATGAGCAAGTGTGATCGGGGTTTGCCGGAGGAGTCCGGGAATGGGGGTCTCCCCCGGACCTGTGCCTCAACCCTCACATCATCTCCCCATTTCTCCCCCCGCGCATCTCTCCCCCCTGCCTGGACCAGAATCTCGAGTTTATGCAGAGAAGCCCGCCTTGACCCGCACGAGGAAGGGTGATTAAATAGAAATACCGGACGGCTGGTATGTTATACAACATCCAGGCAAATTCGCAATCCACTTCGCGGCCACCATCCCTCCAGGGCCCACGGCAGCAACCGTCCGGAAGCATAGGAGTTGCTTAGGGGCAGCCGGTTCTTTCCGGAGGGGCGCAATACTTCAGGTATGTGAAACGAGAAGCTCCAGCCGTTGTCCGCGCTAGCGGTACGCAGCCGCATATCCGGCAACGGCAGCGTGCCTGGTCACGAACGCTCTTCTCCGCCCTTTGTGGCGGGAGTCCTGTGAAAGGAGGATGCACATGTCCGTCAAGGAAGATCTTGGCAGGATGGCGGGCGCTGAAAACGTCTCTGACGATCCGATGACCCTGGAGGAATACTCCAGGGACTTCAGTTTCGCGCCGCCGCACATGCCGGCCTGCGTGGTGAAACCCCGGGATGCCGGCGAGGTCCAGGGAATAGTGAAGCTTGCCAACGAACTCAAGCTGCCGCTCATCCCGGTGAGCTCGGGAGCGCCCCACCTGCGGGGAGATACCGTCCCGGCCATGGGAGGAGTGGTCGTCGACCTGAGCCTTCTGGACCGCATCATCAAGGTCGACCGGCCGGACCGGGTGGCCATGATCGAACCCGGGGTGAGGTACGCCAGGCTCCAGGAGGAACTGCGCGAACACGGCCTGCGGCTTCCCATGCCGCTCAGCCCCCGCTCCAGCAAGTCGGTGGTGGGAAGCTGCCTGGAACGTGAACCGCACATCATCCCCAAGTATCACCTGGACGTATCGGAACCCCTGCTCTGCACCGAGGTGGTATTCGGCAGCGGTGACCTCTTCCACACCGGAGAGGCGGCGGGTCCCGGTTCCATAGAAGAGCAGTGGGAGGTGGGGCGCAGGCAGAAATCACCCATGGGGTTCCAGACCGACATCTACCGCGTACTCCAGGGTTCCCAGGGGACCATGGGCATCGTCACCTGGGCTACGCTGAGGTGTGAGGTGCTGCCCGCGGTCGAGAAGCCCTTCCTGGTGCCTTCGCAGCGCATCGACAACCTCCTGGACCTCGCCTACCGACTGGTGAGATTGCGGCTGGGCGACGAGCTCTTCATCCTGGACAACCATGCCCTTGCCAGCCTGGTCGGGGACACGCCGCAAGAGATCGAGCGCTTGAGTGATGACCTGCCCCGCTGGATGCTCTTCTTCAACCTGGCGGGATACGAGATCTTCCCGCAGGAACGGGTGGACTACCAGGAGAAGGATATCAGCGATATCGCGAAGGTCCTGGGTCTTGCTATCAACCCCGAGGCCGTCTCCGGCCTGGGGGCGCAGCGGCTCCTGGACATCACCAGGAAGCCCTGTGAGGATCCCTATTGGAAACTCAGATACAGGGGAGGATGCCAGGAGCTCTTCTTCATCTCCTCTCTCGCCGATATACCGGGACACATCGGCACCTTCCGCGAGTGCGCGGCGAGGGCGCGCTTCACCGCGCCGGCCGGAACCTACGTACAGCCCATCAACCAGGGACACGGCTATCACGTCGAGTTCCAACTGCCGTACGATCCGGCGAGCAGAGGCGAAAAAGAGCGCGCCAGGGAAGTCTATCTCTCGGCCGCCGATGCCCTCATGAACCGCGGGGCCTTCTTCTCCCGCCCCTACGACCTGCTGGCGGAGAAGATGCTCAACCGCGACGGCCAGTCCATGGCGGCCCTGAAAAAGGTGAAAGGGATCTTCGATCCCAACCATGTCATGAACCCGGGCAAGCTCTGTTTCTGAGGGGGTGGAGAAGATGTCACTACGGGATTACGAGTTCGAGATGGACTTCTGCTCCAGGTGCTCCCACTGCAAGTGGATACCGCTCCTGTTCATAAAGAGCCACCGTTACGCCAATGTCTGCCCCGCCATCGAGCGCTTCAATTTCCACGCCTATTCGGGCAGCGGGAGGGTCATCGCCGCTCACTCCGTCCACGAGGGGAGAAGCGAGATCACCGACGAGCTGCTCGACGTCATCTACCGCTGCCAGCTCGACGGGGCCTGCAACGTCATGTGCCACCTCTCCAACGAGATCCTGGAGCCGCTGCAGATCATACGCGAGCTGAGGACCCTGGCGGTGGAGCGGGGCATGCTCCTCCCCGAGCACACCATGATCATCGACAGCATGCGCAAGGAGGACAACGTGCTGGGGGAGAAGAAAGCGGACCGCGGCAAGTGGGCCGAGGGCCTGGATGTGAAGGACATCAACAGCGGGGAGGCGGAGGTCTTCTACCACGCCGGGTGCCGCTATTCCTACAACCAGGATCTGCGGGGCATCGCCAGGACGGGGATCTCCCTGCTCAGGGGGGCGGGCGTGGACGTCGGCATCGCCGGTGGGGAGGAGGCATGCTGCGGGGGACGCGCTTTCGATATCGGCTACCGGGGCGAGATGGAGAAATACGCCGACGACTTCGCCAACCGCCTGAGGTCCTCCGGTGCGAGCACCCTGGTCACTTCCTGCTCCGACTGCTACAGCGCCTTCAAGCACCTCTACCCCATGATCGGCAAGAAACTGGACGTGGAGATCGTGCACATCACGGAGTATCTCGACCGCTTGATAAAGGAGGGGAGGATCGCTCTCTGCAAGGAGGTGCCCCTGCGCGTCACCTACCACGATCCCTGCCATCTCGGCAGGCTGGGTGAGGAGTACACCCCCTGGAGCGGGGAGTGGAAAACGGTACACGGCGGGGTGATCGTCTCCGATCCACCCAAGCCGGTGCACAAGGGGCTGGGGGGCGTTTACGATCCTCCTCGCGACGTGCTCAAGGCCATCCCCGGGCTGCAACTGCTGGAGATGGAGCGCAACCGCGAGTTCTCCTGGTGCTGCGGGGCCGGCGGAGGAGTACTGGAGGCCTACGAGGACTTCGCCGCCTGGACCGCCATGGAGAGGATCGAGGAAGCGCGGTCCACGGGGGCGGAAGCTCTGGTCACCGCATGCCCGTGGTGCGAGCGCAACTTCAAGGACGCCGTCGCCGCAAACGGCCACGGGATAACGGTCTACGACGTGGTCGAGCTGGTGCAAGAGGCGGCGGGATAAGGAGGTGGTGGAGATGCGCCTGAAAGAAGAAGCATACCGCGTGCTGGAGAGCATCGTAGGTGAGGAGAACATCTCCCGGGACCCCGCCGTCCTGGACGGCTACGCGTGGCAGTTCGGATGCGAGCTCTACGGACCCGAGGACGGAGCCTACGCGGAGAAGGCCTTTGCGCCCAGCGCATACCTGGAGGAGACGGGGGACGAGGCCAGCCTGGCCTCGCCGCGGGGGAGCAGGTTCGGATTCCGGCCCGTGGCCGTCGTCCTGCCCGCGGACACCGCCGAAGTGCAGGCCATAGTCAAGGCATGCAACCGTTACGGCATCAAGTTCAAGGCACATTCCACCGGCTGGGGGCCCTGGTCGGGCTGCGGCACCGCCGGCATGGTCCAGATGGACCTGCGCAGGATGAACCGCATCCTGGAGATAAACGAGGAAGACATGTACGCGGTGATCGAGCCATACGTGGTATGGTCGACGCTGCAGGCGGAGACCATGAAACGCGGGCTGAACTGCGTGACCATCGGGGCGGGGGGCAACTGCTCCGCCCTGGCCAGCATCACCTCGTTCAACGGCATCGGGTACAACAACTACTCCATGGGGCTCAACGAGAGAAACGTGCTGGGAGTGGAGTGGGTCCTCCCCGACGGTGAGGTCCTTCGCCTGGGCTCCCTGGGCTCCGGCGCGGGGTGGTTCTCCGGCGACGGTCCCGGACCGTCCCTGCGCGGCGTTATGCGGGGGGAATACGGAGCCGCCGGCGGTCTCGGCGTGTTCACCCGCATCGCGGCCAAGCTCTATCAGTGGGGAGGACCGACGGAGATGCCGGTCGAGAACATCGATCCCGCCGCCACCCTGCTCAAGGAGTTCCCCGAGAACTGCGCCCTCTACTATCCCTTCTTCGAGACCGCCGAGGACAGGGACCGCGCCCTGTGGATGCTGGGCGAGAACGAGGTCGGTTATTCCGCCTCCTTCATGGGCCGAGGACTGCTGGCCTGGGGCCTGGGCGGCTCCAACCGCGAGGCCTCGGACACGGTGGAGTCGGTGGCGCAGACCTTCCCCCGCTACGCCTTCATCCTGGTGCTGGTGTGCAACTCGGCGCGGGAGTTCGCATACCAGCAGAAGGTGGTGGAGCGCATACTGGAGGAGACGGGCGGACAGAACTTCGCCCTCATCGAGGTGCCGGAGGTCAGGTCGATGGTGGCGCTGCTGCTCTTCAAGGGAGGCAACAAGGTGAACATCGTTTTCCAGCGCTCGGGTGCCTTCTTCGACCCGGGTCTGTTCACCGGCTCGCGCCGCACCTTCACCGCGGCGGAGAAACTCTCCATCGACGTCATCAACAAATACATCGAGAAGGGGCTGGTGGTGGACGATTATGGGGAAGGCAGCTGGGGTTCGCTCTTCGACTACGGCCACCTCACCGCCTGCGAGAACGAGACCATGTACAAGTCAACGGATCCCGCGGCTTGCGGCGCGGTAATTGAACTGCTGGAGGACCTGGACGGGCAGATGACCGAGCACCTCTTCCGCCTGGGACATATACTGCACCAGCAGCTCACCGACGGCCCCAGGGGAAAGTGCGGCCACGATACCATGGGTCCGCTCTGCGATGGTTACCAGGTATGGCAGCGCAGGATAAAGCGTGCCTTCGACCCCAACACGGCCGCCGATCCGACCATGTACATACTGCCGGAGGAGACCTGAGCGGGGTTGTAACCCCTTAGGCTTCCTCCATGAAACCGTAGCGGTAGTCTGTCGGGGGGAGGAAGTTCTCCTTGATACAGCGCGTGGAGATCCAACGCTCCAGGTTGAGCCAGCTCCCCGCCTTGTCGTTGGTCCCCGAGGCGCGCGAACCGCCGAAGGGCTGCTGCCCCACCACGGCGCCGGTGGGCTTGTCGTTGATGTAGAAGTTGCCCGCGGCGTGGCGCAGTTTCTTCACCGCCTTGACGATGGCGTAGCGGTCCTGGCCGAAGATGGCTCCGGTGAGGGCGTAGGGGCTGGTGGTGTTGCACAGTTCCAGGGTCTCCTCGTACTGCTTCTCGGGATAGACGTATATGGTGACCACGGGTCCGAAGATCTCCTCCGCCATGAGCTTGGAGCGCGGGTCTTTCGTCTGCACCACCGTGGGCTGTATGAAATACCCTTCGGAGTCGTCGTAGGTTCCACCGCAGAGTATCTCCAGGTTGGGGTCCTCGCGGGCGAACTCGATGTAGCCCGCGATCTTGTCGAAGGAGTCCTTGGCGATGACCGCGTTGACGTAGTTGGAGAAATCGCACACGTCACCTACCTTGATGGTGGCTATCTCGTCCAGCATCTGCTCCTTGACCCTCGGCCAGATGCTGTCCGGGATGTAGACCCGGCTGGGGGCGGAGCACTTCTGGCCCTGATACTCGAAGGCGCCGCGCACGATGCCCGCCACCAGGGCGCTTGTATCCGTCGAGGCATGGGCGAAGATAAAGTCCTTGCCGCCCGTCTCCCCGACGATGCGCGGGTAGGAGAAATACTTGCGGATGTCCGACCCGATGGTCAGCCAGATGGTCGAGAAGACGTAGGTGGAGCCGGTGAAATGTACCCCGCCCAGGTCGAGGTGGTTGAGGGCTGGCGGCGCCACCACGGGGCCGGGCCCGGGCACCATGTTTATCACGCCCTCCGGCATCCCCGCCTCCTCGAGGATCTTCATGATGTAGTAGGCCGGCAGTACCGCATCCGAGGACGGCTTCCACACCACGGCGTTGCCCATGAGCGCCGGTGCCGTGGGGAGGTTCCCCGCGATGGAGGTGAAGTTGAAGGGGGTGATGGCGAAGACGAACCCCTCCAGCGGGCGGTGTTCCATGTAGTTGAGCACGCCATGGGTGGAGATAGGCTGGTCGTCGTAGATCTGGGTCATGAAGTAGGGGTTGAAGCGCCAGAAGTCGATGAGCTCGCAGGCGGAATCGATCTCCGCCTGGTGGCAGGTCTTGCTCATGCACAGCATGGTGGCGGCGTTGAGGGTCTGGCGGTACTTGCCCGAGAGGAGTTCCGCCGCCTTGAGCAGCACCGTGGCCCGGGAAGACCACTCTATCTCGCTCCATGCCACCTTTGCCTCGTTGGCGGCGTCGATGGCCATCTCCGCCTCCTTGGGGCCGGCGCGGTGGTAAGACCCGAGCACCTGCGAGAGGTTGTGGGGGCAGCGCATCTCCACCAGGTCGCCGCTGCATGTCTCGCGCCCACCGATGATGCAGGGGACCTCGACGGGGTTGTCGAGCATGTCCTGCAGGGTGGCCTTCAGCTCGGCCCGCTCCTTGCTCCCCGGCGCGTAGCCGTAAACCGGCTCGTTCTCCGGCTTGCGGATGTGGAATATACCGTTGAACATCGATAATCCTCCTTCTATAGCTAACGGCCTTGTTTTCAAACAGCACTCCGCTATGATACATCACCGCGAAGCGTGACGAAATAACTGGTAGCTGGGAGGTCGGGTTCCGAAAATCGAGTTCATAACCATTATCTGGCAACAATATCGATATTCGAGACCCGATCCCGGCCGGGCAGCGGGATTGTGGTAAGGTATTGTCGAGAAGAGGGCTCTGGGTGTGGTCGAGAGATCCTTTATCGGTCCTGTAGGCCAGGGGTGCGGGAAGAGAATAGAGCGTGGTGGCGGAGGCGGGCGGGCCGCTTCAACTCCAGGAGGTAGAGAATGTTTCGAACCTTGGCACGCAGAAGATCGAGGGCACTGGCAGTCCCGGTGCTGGGAGCGCTTCTCGCCGCTGCATCCCTCGGCCTTGCTTCGTGCGGCACCAATACCGCGACCACCGCGCCGGCCTTCGACCAGGCAACCATCGACGAGATAGACGACATGGTCGCCAAGATCATGGAGCGCAACAAGGTGCCCGGGGCCATCGTGGGTATCTGGTGGGAGGGGCACGGGGAATACGTGATGGCTTATGGTGAGGCGGACCTCGCAACCGGCCGCGCCATGAGCCCGGCCGACCTCTTCAAGGCGGCCAGCACCACCAAGACCATAACCGGCAACCTCGTCCTGCAGCTGGTCAGCGAGGGCAAGCTGGGCCTGGACGACAAGCTGTCCGGTTTCGAGTTCGCCCGCGGCGTCACCAACGCGGACGGGATAACCATCCGCATGCTGCTCAACCAGACCTCCGGCCTGCCCGATCCCTCCAACGAAAACGAGGAGATGATAGCGGTCGAATCGTCCGAACCACTGCACGCCTTCACCCAGGAAGAGGTGATGGCCTACGGCCAGGCCATGCCGGTGCTTTCACAGCCCGGGGAGTCCTACCACTACAGCAACTGGAACTACTACCTGCTGGGCATGATCGTCGAGCAGGTGACCGGGATGAGCCTCGACCAGGCCATCCAGGCCCGCTTCGCGGAGCCCCTGGGCCTCACAGATACGCGCCTCGACGCGGACTGTTCTTTCCTGCTGAGCCGGCAGCACTCCAACGGCTACGCCTGGGACGAGGCCCAACCGGGCGAGGACAAATACGTCGATGCCACCGCGGCGAGCACCTCGTGGACCTGGGCGGCCGGCTCGGTGACCACCGACATCGACGACCTGAGGGTATGGATAGAAGCGGTGGCGGACGGTTCCCTCATCAGCCCCTCCACCTATGAGGAACAGATAGCCGTGGTGCCCACCGGGGACGGGAAGCCGGGCGATTACCGGCAGGGGATAATCGAGGCGGGCGGCTTCTACTGGCACAACGGGGCGGTGCCCGGGTATTCGAGCTACGCGGCGAGCAATCCCGAGGAGGGCCTGACCGTCTGCGTCTTCATGAACCTCATGCCCGGGCCCGAGCTCGAGGGGTCCCAACCCGGCAGCCAGTACATGCTCGCCACGACAACCGCGGGGAAGCTCGTCAACCTGCTGGAGGGCCTGTAGGGCTGACGCTCCGTCGATCACGATGATGTACAATCAAGAGACCCATCAGGAGGTTCTATATTGGGAAGCGCTTTCTTCGTGGTCGATATCGTCATCGCCGCTGCGGTGTTGGGGTTCTTCACCTGCATGCATTTCAGCCGGCGATTCTCCCCCGCCACGTGGTACATGTTCTGGATCGGGGTGTTCATCGGGGCCACCTGGGAGATAGGTTTCTATTTCCTGGGCCCGAAGTTCTCGTCCGCGCCTATCTACGTCTTCAGCACCGAGCCGCCCTTCCCCCCCATCATCCTGCACATAGCCCACTGTTTCTGGGACGGCGGTCTGTTCATGATCGGCGTGGCGCTGGTCTACAAGTTCCTCAAGCCGCCCCACCTGGTGCGCTTCCGCTGGGCCGAACTCGGGATAATGCTGGCATGGGGCGTGCTGCAGGAGATAGCGGTCGAATTCCTCTCCATCGGGGGAGGGATGTGGCTGTACCAGTCGCGCTGGTACAATCCCTCCCTCTTCAAGATAGGCGACTCCCCCTTCACCCTTCTCCCTATCCTCATCTGGGTGGCCGCGCCCATTGTCTTCTATATCTGCGCGCTCATCATCAACCGCCGCTGGGGGGTCAGGTCTCGAAATTCGAGTTCCTTGCCATATTATTCCTGACTACTCCGAGACCCGGCCTCTTTGCAGGCAAAGGGAGAACCCGCCTGAACCACATCTTCCTTCGGCTCACCAGCTCTTCAGGCTCTCGGCGTAGATGAGTGTCGAGGGGCTGGTCACCTCGGGATCGGTGAGCACGTTGACGCAGGCGGGCTTGCCCGATTCCAGTGCCCTCTCGATGGCCGGGATTATCTCCCCGTCTCTGGTGACGAACTCCCCATGACCGCCCAGGGCCTCTACCAGCCGTTCGTAGTGCACGACACCGAGCTCGGTCCCGCATACGCGGTCCATCGCGTAACACAGCTCCTGGGAATGCTTGGCCGAGCCCCACGCCTGATCGTTGCAGATGACGGAGACCACGGGTATGCAGTGGCGGGAGGCGGTCTCGAACTCCATGGCGTTGAACCCGAAGGAGCCGTCGCCGGAGACGAGGATGACCTTGGTGTCGGGGCGGGCCAGTCTGGCGGCCATGGCGAAGGGCATGCCTATCCCCAGGCTGCCGAACTGCAACCCGTTCGCGATAACGCCCGCCTTTACGCTCGCCCGCAGGGCGATGAGGCCGAAATAGACGGTATCTCCCCCATCTATGACATAGATGGCATCGTCACCCGCCGCCTGCCGCAGTTGATGCATGAGCCGGAAGGGATGGACAGGATCGGAGGGGGTCTCCATCTGCCGCCGGTCACCCTCGCTCAGGGTGGCCTGGATACCCCCGAGTGTGTCGAGCCATCCCCCGCGGTCCTTCCCGTCGACTTTGGGGTTGAGTTGCCGCAGCACCGCGCCGGCATCTCCCACCAGGGCGACGTCCGCGGCCCGGTTCCTGTTCACCTCGACGGGATCGATATCCACCCTTATCACCTTGGCGTTGGCCACGTAGTCCCCGTAGTTCAGGAGCCAGTTGAACCTTATGCCTACCGCCAGCACCACGTCGGCCATGGACAGGGCGGCGATCAATCCCGTGAAGCCCCCCCGCCAGAGGGAGAGGGGATGCTCGTCCGGGATGGTCCCCCGCGCGTTGTTGAGCAGCAGGGTGGGGATGCCCGCTTTCTCCACCAGCTCCTGGAGTTCCGCATCGGCGTCACTCCAGCAGATGCCGTCCCCTCCAATCAGGAGCGGTTTCTCGGCGTTGTTGAGGAGCTCGGCGGCCTTCGCCAGCAAGCCCTCCTCGGATATCGCGGCGAGCCTGGTGCTGCGTGTGGTGGGGTAGGAGATCCCATCCTCTCCTAGCGGTGGAATGAGGATATCCGGGGGAAGCTCCAGGTAAACGGGGCCGGGCCGGCCGGATATAGCGTGGCTGAACGCCGCCTCCATGTATTCGGGGATCCTCGCGACATCGTGGCATTTCCCCGTCCACTTGGTGACGGGCTTGATCATGTCCACCTGGTTCACGTCCTGCAAGGCCCCCTTGTCCAGCTCGCGCAAGGAGCCCACACCGCTCAATACCACCATGGGTGCGCCTTCGTGGTAGGCGTTGGCTACTCCGGTGAGGGTGTTGGTGAATCCGGGGCCCGCGGTGACCAGGCACACCCCCGGCCTGCCCCTGTATATGGACCAGGCGTGGGCCATCATGGCGGCGGCCTGTTCGTGGCGCACGTCGATGACCCTTATGCCGTATTCCAGGCAGCCGTCCAGGATGGGCATGATATGCCCTCCCGAAAGCGCGAATATGGTGCCTGTGCCCTCGACCTCTTTCAGGTACCTGGCGACGACATGGCCTCCGTGAATCTCTCCCATGATCCTCCCCCATTCGCAAAGCAAACGCCTGCAGCCATTCTGTCCGACTTGCCTTTCTACATTCTAACCCAAACGAGCGATGCAAGCCCCTGGGTGCCGCATAAGCAGGACGACCTGATTTTCACTCCTGGAAATCGTAGAAAAGACCGGGGGAAGCCGCTCCTGCTAGAGGGCTTGCACAAGGATGACCACGCCTACGAGGATCATCACCGCGGTGAATAGCAGCCTGATGGTACGGGATTCCATGCGCTCACTCATGTAACGGGCACCCACCTGTGAGCCCACCAGGCTGGCCAGGGAAACAGCCAGCACGATGGTCCAGCCGGCGGTCATGCCCGGGGCATGCACTCCGAAGGCGACCAGACAGCCCGCCGCGACTATCACCGGCGCGGTGCCCGCGGCATCCTTCGCCTCGAAGCCCATGAGCACGAGGATGGCCATGGTGAAGGGACCGCCGTCGCGGGCGATGAAGCCGATCATGAAACCTATCCCGAACCCCACGAGGAGGCCGATGGTCAGCTCCCTGCGGCGGGACAGCTCTCCGCTTACCACGCTGCGGCCCCGCAGCACCAGCAAGCCCACCGCGATGTTGACCACCGCGAAGACGATCATTAGCGTGGTGGACGAGGTGGGCTTGGCCAGCAAAGCTCCCAGGGGGCTGCCAGCCAGCACCGCCAGGGCGAAAGGCCAGGCCGTCGACAGGCGTACCAATCCGCGCCGCCAGTACAGTCCTCCCGCGGAGAAACAGGTGATGGCCGCAGCCAGGAGACCGATGGGAATGGCGCCGGTTTTGAAGTCCAGGCCCAGCCAGAAGAGTATCGGCACCAGTATCTGGGAGCCGCCCGCCCCCATCATGGAGAAGACGAAGGACACCGCCAGCGCCGCCAGCGCGATGGTAAGGACCTGCATTACATCCCGCCTCGCTCCCGGTCTTTTGCTATCCCTGCAATTCCTTCTTTATCTGCCGCACGCCCCCCAGGAAGATGTTCCTCGCTATGAGGCTCCTTTCCTTTGCGGCCAGTGCCTCCAGGAGAGAGGTTTTCAGCTCCAGCGCCTCACGCCGCGGCTCGGCGCCGGCATCCAGCACGTAGTCAACGACGTGAAGCGCCAGTTGGGTCTTTCCTGCTTCCGCGAGCTCGCGTGCCTTTGCCAGGACCAAACCGGCACCGCCCGCAAGCTCCAGGACCTGAGCCGCCAACTCCCCACTTCCGGCGGGGAAGAGATGGGAGGGGTTTCCGTCATACCATCCGTGGTACTGGCGCAGCAGCGCCTGGACGACGAAATAAGGGTGTCCGTAAATAGGCGCCAGGTAAGGGCTGGCGGCGAACTCCTGCGGCCACGCGAAAGAGAGCAGGACCTCCTCCTGCCATTTACCCTCGTTGAGCATCTCCACTACCTGATCGTCGAGGAGCCTGAGGGCTCGCGCCACCGTGTGGCATGCCTCCTCCACCTCGGCAGCGCCGCTGATGGCGGCACCGTGGCCGGGCAGCATCAGCTCGGGGGAAAGCGACGCCATATCCTCCAGGGCCTGCGCCCACTCCAGGGCATAGCGCTGCACCTTGAAGGGATTGCCGACGTTGGGGCACGACCACACCCAGAAATCCGATGCGCACACCGCATTCCGCTCGGGTATCCACATCCATATATGGTCATCCGTCTCGCCGCGCGCGTGCTTCAACGCAAAGGTGGTGTCTCCGAGGCAGAAGGTCATCTCGTCACGGAAGACCTCGTCGGGGTAGATGTAATCCCAGGGAAATGCGGGAATGCCCTCCGGGATGCCGAACTGGATGCGGTTGATATGCTCGTGATAGGGCAGCATCCTCTGGTAGCGGTCGAACCGCCTGGGCAGGCTTTCATGGGCCACGATAACCGGCTTGTCATGCCCGCGCTCCGCGGCGTCCTCGAGCACCGCCCGGGAGCCGAAGGCATGGTCGGCATGTCCATGCCCGTAGATCATGTAACGCACCGGCATATCGGTGACGGCCCTCAGCTCCTGCACGATGCGGGGTCCGTCGATGGGCAATCCCAGGTCGAAGAGGACCACGCCCTCGCCGGTCTCGACCATACAGATATTGGCGAAGAGCTGCAGCATGTACAGCCCGTTCCCGAAGTCCTGCATGCCGCCCTCTCCCGAGAAAAGTGACTGGCTTCCCAGTGACGTATCTGCGCTCATCTCTCACCTCCATACTTCCAGGCATGCTAGAGCCCCGGTTCCCAACGAATCAGTGCAGCCTGTTCCCGATACCGTCATAGTGTACCCAATTATGGTTCTTCTGCAAAAAGCGCGGGTGAATATGTGATAGAGTCGAGTTTGTCAGGCACAGGGGTCAGGCCTCGGAATGTGCCTGAGCCTTCCGGTTTCGTTCAATATGCAGCGATGGCAGGGAGGATCGAGCTTGCCCGTCACCCATGCCAAGCGGCCAGCTCAGGCACATTCCGAGGCCTGACCCCTGTGCCTGACGGTAGCTACCCACATTTTTCGCAGAAGAACCCCAATTATAATGCGGCCGGTTCCCATACCACCAACCCGGTACCACAATCCATGAACACTTGCGTATGCAGCCTCCTTCGCATCCCCTCACGGATTATCCCGATACGCGGCCGCGTCTATGGACCGGGTACTTTGAAAGCGAGCTCAGCCGGGGGCGTCGCACAACCAGACTCCTCCCTGGCTGTGCTATGTTTACAGACATGAGGGATTAAGGATCGCGGCCAGAGAGCAGGTGCGTGCATGAAGGTCCTGATGATCAGCGATAACCGTTGCCGGGAGAACCTCATCCCCTACCCGCTGGGTATAGCCTGTATCGCCGCCGCGGCGAAGCAGGCCGGCTACGAGGTCTCGTGCCTCGACCTCATGTTCTCCAGCGATCCCGGCGCGGATACGCTCGAGCGCATCCAAGCTATCGAGCCCGACTGCATAGGGCTGTCCGTGCGTAACATCGATAATCAGGACAGCGGCGCGAACGAGTTCTATGTTCCCGCCGCGAAGGAGATCGCCGATGCCGCGAAAAGCGGGAGCCGAGCGCCCATCGTCCTGGGCGGAGCCGGCTTTACCATCTTCCCCCTGGAATGTCTGGAGTATATGGACCTGGAGATGGGTATCGTGGGCGAGGGCGAGAGATCCTTCGTCGAGCTCCTGGCTCGTCTGGAGGCCGGCGCCGCGGTCGACGATATGGCGGGTCTGGCGCTGCGCCGCGGCGGAGCGAGCCGGATAAACCCACCCGGTCCCCACGCCTGGCCCGGCCTTTTTCCGCCCCCCGATCGCGAACTCTTCGACGTCACCCGTTACGATTGGAAGCCCGGCGAAACGCCGCCCTTCGTCGCCAACCTGCAGTCACGGCGCGGCTGTCACATGCGCTGTATCTATTGCAGCTCGCCCACGGTTGAGGGCCGAGTGGTGCGCGTGCGCGAGCCGGGAAAGGTAGCCGACGAGCTCGCTTCACTGGAAAAAGACTACGGCATAAGCCTGGCCTCCTTTGTGGACTCCCTCTTCAACTACCCCGCGGACTATACCAGGGAGCTCTGCCGGGAGATCATCTCGAGAAAGCTGACCCTGCGCTGGATCGCCAACCTCAATCCACTGTATTGCGAGCATGAGACGATGGCGCTCATGAGGGAGGCCGGGTGCGCCGGCATCAGCATCGGCAACGAGAGCGGCTCCGAGGACATCCTGCAGTCCCTGAAGAAGGGATTTACCAGGAAAGAGGTGATCGAGGCCGTCAAGGATGCCAAGGAGCTGGGCTTTCGCATCAATTGCTTCCTCCTGCTGGGTGGACCCGGGGAGAACGAGAAGACGGTCAAGGAGAGCGTGGAGCTCATGCTGGAACTGGCTCCGGATATGGTTGGCGTGACGGTTGGCATCAGGATATATCCCGGCTGCGAGATGCACGCTATCGCCCTGCGCGAAGGAGTGATAGCTCCCGGCCAGAACCTGCTTTACCCCACCTTCTATATCTCCCGGGAGACGGAGCCGTGGTTGTATCCCTATATGCGCGAGCTATGCGACGCGCATGCGGGATGGAACCTCTGATCGAGAGAACAGAACGTGTGCGAGATGCCGTTGCCAGCATGAGCCCTACGTTTGCCCGCGGTTCGACGCCCGAGGACTCCGCCTCACAGGCTGAACCACTTGTGAAAATAGGTTTCGTATACCGCGGCTGCCTTGCTTTCCGCCCAAAGCTGTAATCCCAGTTTCTTTATCAGGCACAAGTTGAAAATCTTGGTGTTATGCGGCACCTGAGCGGCCCTGTCCGCGTAAGGATGCAGGTCGTCGCAGGGGAATTCGGAGCATTCGAAGCAGAAATCTATGTTCTTCTCCTTGGTGCATTTGTAGACACGACAAGGCCCGGATCTGCCAAAGAACAGCTCGTGGCTTTTCAGGATCCCCTCCTGGTTTCTACAGCCCTTACACAACCATACTTCGGTGGGGATACCGTTCAGCCTCTCGTCCCTCTCCAGCTTTCGTCTTCCTTTTACATCTTCATTTGCCAGAAAATATCCACAGTTGAAGCAGGCCAGTCCACAGGGGGCGGTCATGCGTAGATAATCCATGTTTTCACTCCTCATCCCTACGATTCCGCGACATCTACGACCTCGAGGCGCATGTCCAGGAACGGCGCATCGGCGATCTCGCGTCCCGTATCGACCATATCGATGTCCTGTCCCTTCAATTTACGCAAGTCCTTGAGTGTGATGTTGCCACCAAAGGCGACCTTGACCTTTTTGCGCAGACCGGCGCGCTCCAATTCGTAGGTCACCTCCATGACGTCGAGCTGGACTCCCGTATCCACGAAGATAATGCCCGCGCCGCTTTCAGCCGCCTCCAGGGCTTCTTTGATAATGCTTGCTTGCTTTCCTTTGATCTGGACCACTGCCGTCTGGCCTTCCGCCACCCTCGTGACGGCCTCGATGGCCTGCCTTATACCTCCCAACATCTCGATATGGTTCGCATCGAGATAGACGAATGGATCGGCTGCGATATGAGGTAGTGCGCCGCCGGTCACTATCGCCTGGCGGACGGCCTCGTTATACGCCGGCGGCATCTTCTTCCAGGCGCTGCAGACTACCTTCGGCTTCCTGCCGGCGGCCTTCACGCAAGCTCGCGCCGCGGTGGCGATACCCGACGGCTTGGCCAGGAGGCCGATGAGCGACTCTCCCGCCAGCGCTATCTGCCTGGGGGGGCCGGTGAAACGGGCGACCTCCTCGCCCTCCTTGATCTCGCTGCCTTCTTCCCGGATGTTTGCGACGTCAATTCCCAGTTCATCCCCTCGCGTGCATGCGGCAGCGACACCGGAGAGGATACCCGCCTCATTGGAAACGATGGCAGCCGTCACAGTCCGGTCCGCCATATCGGCGAACAGTTCCCCGTCTATGTAGGCGATGTTCTCAATGTCCTGCATGGATCCTCCTCCGCCCTATCCTGAGCCTGCCTGCATGTCAGTCGAGTTGCAGGGGATAATGGCCGTACTTATCCGCCGCCTCCACCATCCAGCGCAGGCGCTCCAGGTTCATGTCGGGGTGGGTATTGGTGGGGGCAACTATGTAGCCACCACCGGCGCCGGCGTCCCGTATGGCCTGCCGCACCGCCGCGAAGACCTCTTCTTTCGGGGCATCAACCAGGATATGGGTGATATCAATGTTGCCCATGAGACAGAGGCGGTCGCCCACCATCTCCTTGGCCTTAGCCAGTTCCACGCCGGCGGTGGGCTCGAGAGCATGTACGCCATCGAAACCGCAGTCCGCGAACCAGTCGAGAAGGGGGTAGACGTTGCCGCATGAGTGGATGGTTATCTTCATGCCCAGTGAGTGGGCTGTCTCGGTCATGTGCCGGTAGGCGTCGCCGTAGAGTTCGTCATATGCCCTGGGGTTGAGCATGGGCCCGGAGCGGTAGGCCAGATCGTCGGTGTACATCACCCCTGGAAGGCCTACGTCCGCGAATGCCTCGATCATCACGCAGTAGAGGTCCTCGTAGAACCTGACGTAGCGCTTCATGAATTCTTTTTCCTTGCGGATGGCCACCGCGAAGCGGTCAAAGCCCATAGCCTGGGACGTGAGCTCGAAGAGCCCCCCGCTGAACATGCCGAAGATGAATACGCGGTCCCCGAAGTCCTTCTGCACCTTGGAGTATGCGCGGTGGCTCTTCGCCGGCATCTGGAGGATGGCCTTCTTGTCCCAGGCGTCCCAGTCCGCAGGGCTGTGTATGAACCCCTCCCTGTACATCGGTGATCCCAGGCTGTAATCCTTGTCGACGATCGTACTGTAGCACCGTCCGTAGATATCGTACATTGACTTGGAACTCTCGTATCGAAAGATAGGCACATGCATCACCCATGCGGCATCGTAACCCACCGTCACCGCCGCCTTGGTCTTGTCGTAGGTGAAGGCGTCCATGGTCACGTCGACGATCCTGGATTGATCGATGCGGGGAAAGAGCCAATCGATGATCCTTGCTGTGTAGGGGTTTACAAACAGATAACCAAGGGGGGGCGCTTTCTTGCCCAGTGCTTCGTAAATAATCCTGTATTCCATGGTCATGTCCATCACGGGCACGCGGTCCGGCTCGCGCTTTTCCAGCGCCGCGATGACCCTTTCGTGGGTCGGGGGCAATGAAGCTGTCATCCCGATTACCTCCAATTGTATGCGCAATGGCAGATCGGACTAGTAGATAATATAACACGTGGGGTCAGGGAGAGAATGAGGTCAGCCACGGACAAGGGACATCCTCCGCTGACGTCATTGCGAGGAGGCGGAGCCGACGAAGCAATCTCCTGCGGAGGTTGATCGCGGTCCGGATGAGATCGCTTCGCTAACGGTCGCGATGACGGAAGAACGGCGCTCACGCTCGTTTCGTTCAGCTTCAACGTGTCCCATGTCCAGGGCTGACCCCATTCATAATCCCTGGTAGACTAGGGCAGGAGGATACGGCCGGAGACAGGGAGGGGCCATGGCAACGGCGGATCGATACAGGGACTATATGTACGAGCTGGTGGACCGGGCGGTATCGGATATCGGTCCCCGGGAGTCATGCAGCGAGGAAGAGAAACGGCTGGGCAGCCTCTTCGCACAGGAGATCAAGCCGGTCTGCGAGCGCGTAGAGGTGGAGGAATTCACCTGCAGTCCTAAGGCTTTTCTGGGCTTCTTCCCCTACCTGGTACTCCTCTACCTGGCCGGCGTGGTGCTCTATTATTTCTATCCCCCGGTCTCCGTCATCCTATCCGCCATCGGCATCGCGGTCCTCTTCTACGAGGTCGTCCGCTACCGCGAGTTTATAGACCCCTTCTTCCCCAAGCGCAAGGGAGAGAACGTAGCCGGTTTCGTGAAACCTAGCGGTGAGACCAGGAAGAGGGTGATCGTCTCGGCGCATCTCGACTCCGCCTACGAGTTCAAGGTGTGGTACTGGCTGAAAGGTCTTTCCGTCCCGGCCATGATCCTGGCCTTCAGCGCGCCCGTCCTCCTCCTCGGAGCGAGCCTGGCCCGCACCATCGCGGATTCGTCCGGGGTGCCCGAGAACGCCGTGTACACCGCCCTGGGCATAGCCCTGATCGCGCTCTCCCCCATCGTGGGGATGTTCTTCTTTTTCCATACCAGGGACGTGGTCCCCGGTGCCATGGACGACATGGCGGGCATTGCCGTGCTGGCGGGGCTGGGCAGATACCTGCAGGACTCCAGGGGTGGGGGTGGTTTCTATCCCGAGAACACCGAGGTAGTGCTGCTGGCCCTCTCCTCCGAGGAGGCGGGACTGCGGGGAGCCAAGCGTTACGCCGCCCGGCACAAGAAAGAATACCTGCAGATCCCTACCCATGCCATCTTCCTGGACAATATCACCGACGAGCGTTATCTCACCGTCTTCAAGCGCGAGGTTTGGTGTGGGGCGAAAATGGACCCCTACCTGATAGAGCTGTCCAGGGAAGCAGCGGCCGCCAACGGCAAGGACATCACCACAACGATAATGGCAGTAGGCGCCACCGACGCCAGCGCCTTTGTCCGGGAAGACATACCATCCGTGTCCATCTGCTGCTACAATGCCGCCCGGCTGATGCCTAACTACCATACCCGGCACGACACAATCGAGAACGTACGGCCCGCGTCCCTGGCGGTGGCCTTACAACTGGTTATCGAGATGATCGGGCGTATCGACCGGGGGTAAGTCAGATATCCATATGGGTATCCCCAAAACGTCCCCATTCGTATCCGCAGCCGTTGCAGTGCCAGACCGGGCTGCCGTCCTCGACCACACAACCGCCGAGAACGACCTCGCCCGCCTCCGCCTGCTCTATCAGTTCGGGACCGGGCAGGCCGTAGACGATGGGTACTACATCGTGAGAGCCGCATTCACCGCACTTCTCTCCACCATCGCCGGCTGCCTTTGTGCTGCAGCCAGCCATCGGGACTATCATGGCAGTCATTAAGAAGACCGCCACCATGCTTGCCACCACGAATGCCCTTTTTTGTCCATCCATTTTATGCACCTTTGCCACCTTCCCTTCAATCGTCCTGTAGTCGTTCTGACGCTCACCTCCGCAGCCTGGTTTCACCTGTGCTGGCCAGTTTCCTTGAGCTACGCATAGTAGCCTGTCAAGCTGCGGATGATTGCTACCGAAGTTGCATAGAGACGGGTAATTCTTTCGCGGATGATGGAGGTCAAGAGAATGAGTGGGGAACTTCAAGTAACACCGGAGTTGAGGAAGCAAGCCGCCGAGGAGAACGCCGCCGCTCTCCAGCGTCTCGGCCTGAAGCCGGACGTCGTAGAGGTATGGGAGGACGGCTACCGTACCGCCGAGGAAGCGGACGCTTTCGAATGGTGGTACTTCGACGCCCAGCTGGACGACGGCTCCACCGCCGTGATAACCTTCTCCACCAAACCGCACACCAAGCCCAAGGGGCCACTCTCACCCGTCGTGCTCATTATTTTCAGGACGCGGGACGGGGAGAGATTCTCTCATGCGCCCAAGTTCGTTCCGGCCGATCTCTCAGCATCGACCGAGCAATGCGATGTGCGCATCGGGCCCAACTGGGTCCGCGGCGACCTGGCTTCGTACGAACTGCACGTGGAGGCGGAAGACATAGCTATCGATCTTTCCCTGCAGCGAGAAGGCCCCTCGTGGCGTCCCGGCGCGGCGGTGAGCTATTTCAATTCCGCGAAGACCAAATATTTCGCCTGGGTGGTGCCCGTGCCCTACGGAAAGGTGAAGGGGACCATCACGCGAGGGGGGAAACCCGTGGCCGTCCAGGGCACGGTCTATCATGACCACAACTGGGGCAATGCCGTCATGGGGAATATGCTCGATCACTGGTTCTGGGGGAGAGCACATGTCGGTGATTTCAGCATCATCTTCGCCCAACTGGTCACCATCAAGATATTCGGCCTGGGTGGTATCAAGTTGCCCGTTTTCTTCCTGGCCAAGGGAGACCGCATACTCACCGACGATGGGCTGCCCCTTATCCTGGAGACGAGCGACGAGGTTGATGGCCCCAAGGGCCAGACCTACCCTACCAAGCTCGACTTCCGTTGGGAGGATGAGGGGGGAAAGGTGGAGCTTGCCATCCGCAATCCCAAGCTCATCGAGGTACTGGATATGACCGAGGATATGCCCGCATGGAAAAAGCCCCTGGTGCATATCTTCGCCAACCCGCTCTATTACGACTTCGACGCGGAACTGGAGCTCTCGGTGGACCTCGCAGGAGTGAAAGAGCAGCAGAGCGGGAGGGTCATTTTCGAGAAGATGATATTCCACTGATATCCCGCATCCACCCGGGCAGGACGGCGGCGATGTCGCGCACCACCATCCCCCAGAAAGTGGGGGAATACAGAACCGTACTCTCTTCCTTCCCCGAGAAGGTGGCGGTGTAGTAGTCCACCACGTTCCACTTTCCGGGCGGCTTGTGCCGGGTGGACATGGCGAAGAAGAAGTTGGGCTGGATGCCGTTATTCTGCAGGCAGTAGGTCTTTCCCACCACGTAGAGGGGAAAGAACTGCGCCGTCCTGATCCTGCGGCCATAGCCCTTGAAAGAAAACTCCCCAACCTCCAGGGCCATGACGATCTCCTGTGCCGCGGCCTCCGCTGAGTCGGCACAGACGCTCAAGCCCTCACCGGTAAACGGGTCCACGCCCAGTTGTTCGCCCACGAAGACAACCCTCTCCCTTGCCCCGGCCTGAAAGGGAAAATACTCCCGCTCCGGGTAAGGCTTGAAGTGGATATGTGACGGCGCCATCTCCTTTATCTCGGGATGATGCCGCAGGATGGCTGAAAAAGCCTCCCTCAGCGCGGAGTAGCTTCCCTTGCAGAACGCCCCGCCTGATATACCTGCGTTGATCACCGGCTCTCCATTCTCTCCCAGGGAAGGGAAGAACCATGCATAGCCGGGTATACCGTATTTGGGGACGCTGAAATCCATCAACATGCTGTCCTCGAGAGACGGGCATCCCTTGTCGCGGGGGAATTCCGTCTGGAGCAGGAGCGACTTGCGGCCCCGATGCGGCATTCCGAACCAGACCCTGCTCTTACCGTTCACGCCGTCCGCCCCAACCAGTACTTCGGCGTGATAGGTGTTTCCAGCCCTGTCCAGCACCGCTATTCCCTTGCGCTCCCGGTATGCTCCGATCACCGGGGTGTGGGTACGCACCTCGGTTCCCCGTTCCGCGGCAGCGGTCAGCAGGAGATCGTCGAAGGCGCTGCGCCTGGTGACGAAACACTTGTCGTTGCCAAAGACAGGGTTGCATACCTCTTCCTCGAAATAGACGGAGAACCTGTGTACCGGTATCCTGGGTAATCCTTCCAGGGAAACCCCGAGGGAATCCAGCGTGTCCGTCACCCTGCCGCTGACACCTCCACCACACACCTTCTCGCGCGGAAAAGCCTTGGCTTCGAGCAGCAGAATGTCACCCTCCAACTCGGGCCGCAGACGCAGAAGGGAGAGGGCGGTCAAGGATCCCGCCGGCCCTCCCCCTACGATGACTACCTTATACTTTTTTGTATCCATTCCCGTTTCCTCGTCTCCACTGATGCATCGTGGTATCCGGCTTGCAACTATTCACCATTACTATACAAATTTCGGCAGATTGGTCAATAAACCGTAGACGGTATTGCTGCTGTTCCCGACTCCACTGAAGGGCAGGGTCTGGGTGGATACCTATGCGTCAGCGTCTCCGGACTCATTACTATCGAGGGTAAACCTGTCGAAGAAGCCCCAGATCGCTTCGCCGGCATCGAAGTCGCGGCACGTCCTTCCGATGATCGCCTCTCGCATATACTGTTCGCCGCCGGGCCAGGTATGACCCCCGCCCTCCACCGCCAGCATTACCACCTCGCTGCCGTCACGGCCCCCCGCATAGACCTCTCTGCGCGCTCTTGTGCCGTCGCCGGGGTCCTCGTCCGCAAGTTCGGTCACGACCGGTGTCTCGGAGCAGCCGTCCACCGCCACCCAGAAGGAGACCGAATCCACGGCCGACAGGGCACGGCCGCGGTAGACCCTGTCCGTCCCGATATCTCCCCCCTCCCAGGGCACGAGGGGGTCGTCCGTTCCCATGACGAACATTACCGGGATGGGACGCGGGGGCGTACAGGCGTGAGAAAGGGCCTCGCCCATGAGGGCGGCGACGGGTGCCACCGCGGCTATCTTGTCCGACAGCTCGCAGGCAAGGCGCAATGAAAACATACCCCCGTTGGAAATACCGGTGGAATAAATCCTTTCGGCATCGACGCTATAGCCGCTTTTCAACTCTTCTATGAGCGCGGAGATGAAGGCAACATCGTTTATTCCCGGATTGATCTCCGGTCTGCCGTCGTTCCAATTCTTGTCGATGCCGTCGGGATAGACAGCGATGAATCCCCGCTCGTCGGCGACATCGCTCATATGAGTCACCCGTGCCATCCCCTCTCCTCCGCCCCCACCCCCGTGGAAGACGAAGACCATGGGCAGCTCGTCCTCTCCGTTGTAGGAAGGTGGGAGATGGAGGAGATAGGTGCGCTCAACACCGTCGTATTGCAGCGAAGCGGAGATATCTCGAGTACCCGCTGCTTTCCCTTCACCGTCCATGCCGTCCTCCTGCCTACCGCAGGCAGCGGACGCAATGACCATCGCCAGGAGCAGAAAAGCCAGAGCGAGAGCGGCTACTTTCCTGAACATGAAGCACCTATCAGATAATGGGCCGTCTATGTCCTTCATTTATTATATATTTATATCATCTCGTTCAAGCCCGGGGTTCAGGCCTGGCCCCGTGTCGTGGCACATGTCAGGAGGAGGGGATGACAGCAAAGCCTGGTGGGAAAACGCTGCGGATACAGAGATAATCGACCTGACTCCCGAGAGCATCGCCGACTACGGGGTGTGTGGATACAAGGACATCAACAAGCACCTGGAGTTGAGAAAGAAGATAGCCTGGTTCAACGGATACTATCCCAAAGGCTTGAGGATAAAGGCGTTCCTTTCGAAAAAGGGCGGCTATCAGGGAATGATCGAATATATCCCGGGCGAGTACGCGCACCGTCCAGAGAACATCATGTGGGGGAGGGTATAACAATCCAAGGGGGGACGACCATGAAGGCTCCATACGAGAACCTGGCGACGCCTTACACCAAACTCAACGGGGGCAGTTGCGCCCTGCTTGTAATCGACACTCAGAACGACTATGGCGACACCAAGGGTGCCTATCCCATGCCGGATCTCGCGCATGTGATACCCGTGATCTGCGGGGTTATCGACTTGTTTCGCGGCGCTGAGCTGCCCATCGTGCACGTCGTCCGCCTGTACAAGGAAGATGGGAGCAACGTGGACCCCTGCCGCAGGTGGCAGTTGGAAAAAGGGGAGCTGCGTGCCGTCATCCCGGGAACCTGGGGCTCGCAGCTCGTCGCCTCGACTAATCCCACCGGCGCCGAACTGGACGCCGAAGCGCTGCTCGCCGGCGAGATGCAGGAGCTCACGCCCCGCGAGTACGTGCTCTACAAGCCGCGTTTCAGCGCTTTTCACGCCACTTCCCTGGAGGATTTCCTCAGCGCCCGGGGTCTCGACAGCGTGGTCATCATTGGGATCACCTTTCCCAACTGCGTTCTGGCCGCGCAGCTCAGCGCAACGGACCGGGACTACCGCGTGGGGCTGGTCCCCGATGCATGCACGCAGGTCAATGACGAAGGCCTGCTTGCCATGCAGAACAAGGGCGTGCAGCTGATGACCGTGGACGATCTGCGTGAGCTCTTGTCTCGGATGTGAGGTCGGGTTTCAGTAGGGCGAACCGATGGAGTTATGGCCTGCTGTTCCGATTGATCCCCGCCCCCAGTACATGGAGCGCTCGCAAACCACCCCTCCCGATGCGCTCACGCGTGTGGAGACCTCGTAATCCGCGACGTACTCTCCCGCGTTGAAGGTGCGGCGGGAGCGTGGCGGAAGCGTCGCGGCGGGTCCCGCCACCTCGCCGCTCCCGGTCATGAAGTTGAGGGTGACGTCCACCGCCTCGTCCCCGGGGTTCTGCACCATGATCCACGTCTCGAAGCCTCCCGCGGTGCAGCCCTCGGCCAGGTACCAGGTAGTGGAGGGCGAGCTGACGCCGACTGATCCGTGCATCCCCGCACGGTTGTCCCAGTACATGGAACGCTCGCAGGCCACGTTGCCCGTGGCCTCGACCCGTGTAGAGACGTCGTATTCGTATACGTATTCCCCCGCATTGAAGGAGTGGCGGGAATG
>QZKE01000013.1 GCA_003598015.1 Actinomycetota bacterium
ATATTGGCGACGAGACCCGCCGTGCCCGCGGGCACCAAGGTCTCCCCGTAGGTTATGGCCAGGTGGTAGCCGTAGACCGCGGCCATGCCCGCCAGAAAGACCAGCGTCCACTCGCCCACGCTGAGGCGCGGTCGCTTGCGCCATATCGCCGCTACGACCGGAAGTAGGAAAAGCGAGGAGATCAGGAAGCGGGCCAGGTTCAAGGTCAGATACGATACCTCGTCCAGGAGGGTCTTCATGGCGATGAAGGCCAGGCCCCAGATCCAGCAGACAAGAAACAGCAGCAGGTGATACTTCCATTTCTCCCGCATTGGCAGCTCCGTTCTCGCCGCATCGAGATCAACCGGGTGACAGGCCAATTATGTCCGCCGCGGTGACCGCTTCCTCCGGGATCGGGCGGAGGTTTTCACTCCGCCCCGGCGTCCCCTTACAGCAAGAAGGCCGGCCTTACCGGCCGGCCTCCGGTGTCGGCTTTCGCTGCTATTCAGCGCACTTGCATCCCTTGCGTTCCGCCAGCTTGTATCCCAGCTTCAGCGCCAGGGGGTAGGTGGCGAACATGGCCGCGGAGATGGCGTGCCCCTTGGGGCTGACGTTCTTGTAGTCGAAATGGAAGACCCCGGAATTGATCATCCAGTCCCGTCCGGATTCAGCCTTGCACATCTCCCATATCCATCGCGTCCACTCCCGGTCGAAGTATAAGCTGATGCTGGTCACGTAGAAGATGCCGATGGTTGAGATATCCAGAAATTTCCTTACCTTGGCTTTCTTCTCCGCATCCCCGATCTTGTCCGTGACCTTCGCGTATACGAACCCGAGTGATACCAGCCACGGAGGATCGATGAGGAAGCTGTCATAGGGTAGCAACGTATTCCCTCCCTTCCCGATTCCCGTATGCCGGGGATCATCGTCCTGCGTTCCGCTTCGATTATATATTGTAGGTTCTTCAGTGAGAAGTGAGGCCTGACCCATTGGACGGCCGCCATCATGTCTTATAGACTGATGTCATGCAGGCATATCTACTCCTCTGCGACGCGGCTGAGGTGGTGGGCGACCGGGTCTTCGTCCTTGGCGGGGGCTGGGTCGGCCGCAGCTCGCGCTTGCCCAACATGGCCGTGGTGGTACTACTGGACGTCCCCTGGGACCAGGCCAACCGCCGCCACGAGATGGAGCTGTTCCTGCTGGATGAGGACGGCAACATGGTGAGCGCCGGGGACCCCCCGCGCGAGATACGCATGCAGGGAAACTTCGAGGTAGGCCGCCCCGCCGGTCACCCGGCGGGTATGCCCCTCCGCTTCATGCAGGCCATCAACTTCCACCGCCTTCCCTTGAACCCGTCCCTGCGCTACAGCTGGGAGCTGAGGCTGGACGGCGAAACCGTGACCAGCACGTCCTTCTTCACGCGCCCCAAGTAGCGACGGATATTATTACTCGGTTCTTCTGCGAAAAGTATGGGCATCGGGCATGGGGGCCGGGGGGCCGCCAGCCTGGCCCCGCTTACCGATTGCCTGGCCGGAGCCGCCGCTGACGCCTCCCCTTTGACGGAAACGGCATTTGGTCCATAATGTTCGCAGGCCGGCTAACCGTCCGGCCATACGGAACCGATATCAAGAATGGCCCATCTTGCAGGTTGAGGCGGGATACGGTATGAAGCTGCTGCGTAAGAAACTGCTGCGGGAGATAATGGAATCCAAGTTCCGTTTCTTTGCCATCGCCTCCGTGGTAGCCATAGGGATAATCCTCTTCACCGCCTCCTATATGTCCTTCCTCAACCTCTCCAAGTCCTACCAGTACACCTACGACCGGCTCAATTTCGAAGAATTACTCGTGCGCGTCGACCGCGCCCCGGAACGCGTGGTCGAGCGCCTGAGCGCCCTTCCCAACGTCGAGATGCTCACGCCTCGTGTGAGCGATCCCCTGGGCATGGAACTGGAGGACGGGACCCGCATCACCGGGCAGATCATCGGCACGCCCGCCAGCGAACCCTACGTCAACATGCTCTACATACGCGAGGGCAACGGCCTCACGGGCCAGGAGCAGGAACTGACCTGCCTGGTCGAGAACCACTTCGCCTCCTTCAACGACCTGCACGAGGGCGATATGATCTACGCGGTCAAGGGCGGGGAAAGGTTGCCCGTACGCATCGCGGGCGTGGTCTCCAGCCCCGAGTACATGGTAGTCTTCCGCAACCGCCAGTTCCCCATGACCTCGGCTACCGTCTACGGCGTCTTCTATTTCGACATGGACCAGGCCCGCGCTCTCACTAGCTTTCCCTCCAACTCATACAACGAGTTCGCCTTCACCCTCAAGGATTATGCCCTGCTGGAGACCACCGAGGCCCAGGTACGCGAGATCCTCAAGCCCTATGGCATCGAGGAGACCACCACCCGGGACAATCAGATATCCAAGACCCTGCTGGAGATGGACTTGCGGCAGTTTCACGACTTCGCCCTCTTCTTCCCCATACTCTTCTTCTCCATCGCCGCCTTCAGCATCTACATGATCCTCTCCCGCCTGGTGCGCACCCAGAGGCCCATCATCGGCCTCATGCGCGCCATCGGCTATTCCGCCCGCACGGTGCTCTTCCATTACATGTCCTTCGCCCTGGTGGTGGGCCTGGTCGGGATTGTCATGGGCAGCCTGCTGGGGCTGGCCGCCACCGGCTTGATCTCCAAGATCTACTCCAGCACCATGAAGATCCCCTTCGTGAAGTACGGCGTCTATCCCGAGGTCTTCATATATGGATTCTTCCTGGCCATCGGTTTCTGCGCCCTCGCGGGACTCGTGCCGGCGCGCAGGTCGGCGGCGGTGCAGCCCACCGAGGCCCTGCGCGGCGTGGTCGACCCGATCAGGTACGGCAAGGTCTCCTGGGTGGAAAGGCTGCTGCCCCGCATCTCCCGGCTTCGCGTGTTCTGGAGGCTGCCGCTGCGCAACGTATTCCGCAACCGCAGGCGCACCGCCTTCACCGTCATCGGCATCATGTTCGCCATCATCCTCATCATGCTGAACCTGGGGATCAACGATACCGTGAACGCCAACATGGACCAGGCCTTCAACCACCTTTTCACCTTCGATATCGCCGTGCTCTTCCTGGACCCGCAGACGCGCGTGACGCAGAAGAAGATCGAGGAGATACCGGGTGTCACCCTGGTCGAACCCACCGTGGGCTCCCCCTGCACCATAAGCAGCGGCGACAAGGACGTGGAGAGCATACTCATGGGGGCGCTGGCCGACACGGTGATGCGCGGCTTCCTGGACGAGAAGAACCGCGAGGTGGAGATCACGCCCAACCACTGCCTGATGAGCAGGAACTACCGCGAGGAACTGGGCATCGCCGTCGGCGATATGGTGGAGGTCACCTCCATCGGGCGTTCCCGCTCCTTCGTGGTCTCCGACTTCATCATGGAGCCCATGGGCTCCTTCGTGTACGTCCCGGTGGAGGAGGCGCGGCAGCTGCTCGGCTACGGCACCAAGTCATCGGCCTTCTACATCCAGGTAGACGAGGGTTACTACCAGCAGGTGCGCGATGCCCTCTACGAGATGCCCGAGGTGCTCACCCTCGTCGACCTCAGCCAGATAAAGAAGGAGATCGATTCCTACATGGCCCTGCTTTATATCGTCATCGCCGTGATGCTGGTCTTCGGGATCATCATGGCTTTCTCGCTGGTCTTCAACACCTCCACCATCAACATCATGGAAAGGGAGCAGGAGGTCGCCACCATGCTCACCCTGGGGGTGCCGCAGTGGAAAGCGTCATTATCCCTCACCCTGGAGAACGTGATGATGGGTCTGTTGGGCCTTATCCCGGGTTACATCGCGGCCCGTATCGTCATGGTCCAGGCCATGAAGCTGTACGAGAACGACCTCTTCTCCTTCACGCCAGCCATCTCCGTGTGGACCTTCGTCATCACCGGCGTGCTGGTCATCGCCCTCATGGTGCTCTCCGAATTCCCGTCGTTGAGGCACATACACAACCTGGACCTCGCCGAGTCCACCAAGAGGCGCTCCCTTTGAGGTTCTTCTCCGAGGATCATGCGCAGCTTCGGAGCCTTCGGGATCAGGTCATGAATCCAGCGCTTTTGCCAGCTGTCCGTTCTATGCTGGCTGTTTCTTCACATGCAAGATAAAGGACCTGACCCACCCCCGCACGCTACCCGTCTCATCACCCCCGCTTCCCGGAGAAGAACCCCCTGCAATAACTGTCAGGATTTGCGCAGGGCGTTTTCCCGCAGTACCCGGAAGAGTTCGTTCAACTCGTCGACGTAGGCCTGCGGTTCCACGTAGGGACGGCTGTAGCCCCGCACCGTCTCCTCGCTTATCCCCTCGCCTACCACCTCCCTGCCGGCGCGGAAGACATAGTCGAGTTGTTCCTCCGCCGGACAGGGGTCGCGAGCCAGCAGCACCGAGGAGGGGAAGAGGACGGCAGCGTGAAGGTGGCCGCCTCCCACCTCGGCCATGCGCTCGGCGGCCAGCACCAGGGGGTCGAAGTTGCGCAGTCCGGGGAAGCCGCAGGTGGAGACGAGCACGTGCCTGATCTCCGGGTTCTGCTCGTGCGGATGGGTGCATACCCCGTCGTGGTATTCCTGGTAGGGCTCGGCCAGGGGCATGATGCGATCGAGAAAGCGCTTCATTATCCCGTTCATATTGCATATGTACAGCGGCGAGGCATGGATGATGACATCGGCCGACAGCATCTTCTCATGCAGGGCGGGAACGTCGTCCTTGTGGCGGCACATGCCGGGGGTCTTGAACCAGCACCAGGTACATCCCAGGCAATCGGCGATCTTCTTCCCGGCGAGGTAGACGGTCTCCGTCTCGGCACCCTCGCTTGCCGCCCCGGCCATGAAGCGCTCGAGTACCATGGCGGTGAAACCCTTTTCTTTGCGCGGACTGGAATTGAAAGCGATAACGTACTTGTCATCCATGTCTTATATCTTTCCTTTCCCTTCTTTTACCTCGAAATCGTATACCGGCAGGGCTGGCACAAAACGGATCGGATGGTTGGCAGCCAATTATCGCACAAGAGGATCGAAGTGGAACATGTCCCGCATGGCAGGTAGCCTATTCTTCCTGCCCGACCTCGGATTCGTAGCACTCGTTGCAGTAGACGGCGCCGCTGGAAAGACCTTCGACCACTCCCACGAACAGCCACTCGTCGACGTCGAAATAATGGCCGCAGCGCGTGCACGAGGAACCCGCCACGACTTCGAAACCCATACGGCGCTCGTCCAGGCCCAATTCGTCCACGGCCTGGGCGGGCTCCAGGCTCAATACGCCCCCGGGCAGGTCGCCCTCATCCGGACGGCATTCCTGGCAGTAAAGGTATTCCTGTATGTCGTCCACCTCAACAGCCAGCGCAAATACCTTCTCTCCGCCGTGCATCCGTTTTCCGCACCCCTCGCAGATGCCGCCGCCGCTCACCAGTTTTCCACTGACGAATTCCCTCATGCCGTTCTCCCGCATAGACACCGTTATCATTGCTATTCTAACTCTTTTCGGTCCGCAGGGTGTCGCAGGCGGATGATAGAATCCCACTATGAGTAGGGAGATGTGACGCGGTGGCACAAAGGACCGGAACGGCCAACCTCCCCCTGCATGGGGGAAAAGCTCCGCGCTGGTTATTCGAGCGCATGGTGCGCCTGAGCGGCTGCATACTCGCGTACATGGTAGAGGAGCTGGGTCCGGGCGAGACCCTGAGCCGCTTCTCCGATCCCTTCTGGTTCCAGTCCCTGGGATGCGTGCTCGGCTTCGATTGGCATAGCAGCGGGGTGACCACCACCACCTGCGGGGCGGTGAAAGAGGCCTTACGCTACCGGCAAGACCTGGGGCTTTTCGCGGCGGGCGGCAAGGGCGCCGCCTCGCGGCGCACCCCCGCGGAGATAGAGGCTCATGGCGAACGGCTCGGCCTGGGGGCGGAGGCGGAATCGCTGGTGCGGGCCAGCCGCCTGTCCGCCAAGGTGGACAACAATGCGCTGCAGGACGGCTATCAGATATACCATCACTTCTTCCTGTTCACGTCCGCCGGGGAATGGGCGGTGGTGCAGCAGGGGATGAACGAAGCGGCGGGATACGCGCGCCGCTATCACTGGCTGTCGCGGGAGCTCGAGGACTTTACGCGGGAACCGCATGCGGCCATATGTTCCGAGGCGCGCGGGCTGACCTTGAACATGGTGGCCGACGGCAGCCACGAGACCAGGGAGGCAATGGGGGCGCTGGCCGCCGAGAAACCCGACAAGCTCGTGGGGGAGCTGAAGCGGCTGAAGTGCCTGCGGCTGCCCCGGCGCCACCAGCTCTTCCTCGCGGACCTGCATCCCGATTCCATCCGCAAGGTATTGCTGCTCACCTACGAACGCCAGCCCGAGGATTTCGTGACCCTGCTGGGGATGCCCGGTGTCGGTGCGAAGACCTTGCGCGCCCTGGCCCTCATCTCCGAGCTTATCCACGGTACCCACCTCAGCTGGGAGGATCCCGCCCGCTACAGCTTCGCCCACGGTGGCAAGGACGGCTACCCCTACCCGGTCGACCGGGATACCTACGACTCCTCCATCGCCGTACTCATGCAAGCGGTGCGCTCCATGCGCGACGAAAAGAGCGAGCGGGAGCGAGCGCTGAGGCGCCTGGCGTCGTTTGCCGCCGAGATGGGGTGAGGCTCTTCTCCGGGAAGTATGGGTGAATCGATGGTGAGACTGGACGGTCCGGCCTCGGGATCAGACCCGGGATAAACCTGTTCCGGCTGGACGTTTTGGGTTGCCGGCCAGTGCACCGTCCCTTAGATATATTGACGCACCGAGAGCGTCAATATATCTAAGGGACTGTGCACTAGGTATAATGTATAATGAATGGGATTTGCTATAGCAAAGCGAGCCAACAGGTGGTGATACTTGAGTTCGGTAGTGAAGAAGCGCCGCAAGAAGATGCGCAAGAAGAAGCATAAGAAGCTGCTCAAGCGTACGCGCTGGCAGAGAAGGAACAAATAGAGAAAAGCGCTCGATGAATGCTTTCATCGAAGAGAGCATGAACACCGATAACCCGGGTGAGGAGCCGCACGGCTTCCCGAGGAGGGCTCTGGCCCGATTCTGGAGAGCCTGCCGCGATAACAAGAAGGTCTTACTGCTCTTTCTCGCCTTGTTTGTCCTCTACAACATTACCCTGAAGATAAATTTCTCCTACGATTGCACCCCGAACATGTACCTCCCCATATCCATGCTGAAGCACGGGTCCGTCACCCTTGATTTCTTTCCGAAGATCTTCACCGCGGAAGTGCATTATTACGCCTACCCCTACAATGGGAGCTATTACTCGCCCTACGGCATCGGGGCGCCGCTCTTCGCCATCCCCTTCTATCTCCCGTTCACTATCTTCCAGGAGATGCCATCCCGCATGACCATCCTCTATCTCAGCAAGGCCATCGCCGCCTTCTACGTCGCCTTGAGCGCGGCCCTACTCTACGCCGCCATGCGCAGGATCACCCGGGACCGGTGGGCCTTGATCGCCACTCTCATCTACGCCTTGCTCACCCCGGTCTTCTGTACGGCCTCCCAGATGTACTGGCAGCACTCACCCGCGCTCTTCCTGTCTTCCCTGGCGGTATATTTTCTCGTAAGGGGCGAGGAACAGCCGCGCTTTACGGCCCTGGCGGGCCTGCCGCTCGGCCTGGCCGTACTGGTCAGGACAAACACCCTCGTCGCCATACTTCCGGTCTTGGTCTACATCGTATGGAGGAAACGCTCACAGATCGTTCCCTTCCTTCTCTTTCTCTCGCCGGGGCTCGCGCTCACCGGCCTGTACAATTACATGAGCTCCGGTTCCCCCTTCACCTTTCCCATCATGGCCCGCACCAAGTACTTCCCGCAGGAATACAGTTACCTGGTGCACGAGGCGGAGGGATCGTGGAATACGCCTTTCTTTACGGGGTTCTTCGGAAACCTCATCAGCCCCAGCCGCGGCATCTTCACCACCTCTCCCGTTCTTCTCGGTTCGGCCTGTGGCTTTCTCAGCCTCTTCTCCAAAGCGGGCAGGGAGAGGAACCGCTACCGGGGGCTCTATTTCACTTTCGCCGCCGTCTTCCTCCTTCATCTGCTGATGATCTCCAAGTGGACCGCCTGGACGGGAGGTGAGAGCTTCGGAAACCGCCTGCTCATAGACGCGTTGCCGTTTCTGTGCATCCTCTTCATCCCGGCACTTGAGTTCTTTGAAAATATCCGCGACAAGATCACCAGGCAGGCCTTGAAGGGCGTCTTCATCGTTCTCATCATCGTCTCCGCGCTGATCCAGATCGAGGGCATCGTCTCCTATGACGGAGGGAGCTGGGGGATAGTAACGGAAGTAAAGCAGGAGGCGGCCTGGAGCGTGGTCGACAGCGAGTTTGTCTTCTATGCCAGGAATCCGGATCCTAGCGTACCGCCTCTGATCAGGAAGATCACCGGAGAACCCCCGCGCATGAGCGGGTTGAGGTTCGAGGCGGCGGGAGAGATCCCTCAGTTCATCTTCGAGCTCTCGGAGATTGCCAGGATCGAGTGGTATATCATCGACCCGGAGAACGGGAACCAGGCCCTGGTCATCGACACCGTGTTCCCGAAAGGGGAGAACGTCCTGGCCATCACGGACGAGGACCTGGCCGTGGTGGCGGAGAGGATAGCATTCACGGGGGACCTGCGGCAGCTGAGCGAGGCGATCAGGTATTCCTTCTCCTACGAGTTCGTGGTAAAGGATCTGCTGGTGCCCGTCAGAAAGTCGTATTTCGTGCAGTGACCGCTATCACGGCGGGGTCTTCTCGACCCACTGCCTCTATCCGCCCTGTTCGCTCCGCTTGCTCCCGGCGCTTCATATAAAGACACCTTTCTGGGATAATGATGCCTGGTGTTATTTATGAGAAGAGTTATTTTTGCATTGCCCCTCGTTCTCATCCTCACCTCCCTCCTCGTACCGGGCGCGGGAGCGCTCGCGGACGTCCTGGGTGGCGTGGTCTACCGCCTGGATCTGACATCACCAGATACGGGTGAGATCGCGGTTGCCATGGAGATGGGAGACATCGTGCAGCCACTGGTGCTGGAGCTTCCGGACTCTTATGGAAACGGGCTGGCTGCCGGTCTATCCTCCCATGTCTTCGACGAGAAGGCGGTGGATGGGTCCGGCAAGGAACTGCAGGTGCGCAGAGACGGCGATACGTGGACCATAGACCATAGCGGCGAGGTTACTTTCAGTTACAAGGTGAAGGTAACGGGATACGAGACGGGGACGGCATACCTGGATTCCCTGGCGGGATCGGGAACACCCTGGCCATATTTTCCCATGCTGGAATCCGACCTCGCCTACCTGCCTGGTTACGCAGTGATCGTGCGGCCGCGCCAGATCGAGGGCATCGTGCCCGAGTTGGAGATGATGCTGCCTCCCCAATGGCAGCAGGCCCGTGCGTGGGCGGATCAGCCGGCCAGCTTCGCCGAGCTGTTGAACAATCCCATCTACGCCGGCGACTTGTCCATCCGCGAGCAAGGCGCGCTCCTGCTCGCCCTTCCCGCGGATGCTCCGGCCGCCGCGGGGGGCGCCCTGGAGGAGTATGCCGGCAAGGCCCAGGCGCTGCTGGAGAAGAGCGAGAGCCTCCTCGGCGGCCTGGACCTGCAGGAAGGCCAGAGGCTGCTTCTGGCCCTGCTCTACCGCGGCGAAGGCGACCTCCTGGGAGATTCATACTATCCCGGCTCCTCTTTCGCCGACAGCGTGGTCATCCCGGCCGGGTCCGGCAACGATCCACTATCCGATGCAAGCATTGAGGCGACAGCGCGCGGCATGGTCTCACTCCTGCTCTCCCGGGAGCTGGAGGTCGGCAGTGAAACCCTGTGGCTGAGGGAAGGCTCCGCATGGTATCTCCAGGATCTCATCCCCTACGAGGCCGGCCTGTGGGGCGCCAGCCTGTTCTGGGACCGTTTCAACGCCCATTACGACGCCTACCGGAAAGCCCGGGCGGTATTCACGGGTTCACTGGCCGAGTCGGGAGTCCTGGGCTACGAATCCGAGGAGGGAGCCATCGTCCTCACTTGCGGCGGCGCCTCGGCTTGCGCCTCCTTCGACGCTGAGCTGCGTTCCATGCAACCCTATACCGTGGACCTGCCCTCCTTTCTGCGCAACCTCTCGGATATGAGCAGTGCCCCCGAGCCATTAACAAACGACGAGATCCTCGCGGCCATGACCGACTTGACCGGTCGCGATTGGTCCGGCTTCTTCAGGGACTACATCGTGGGATCCGGGGAGATCCCCGCCTCGTCTTTCTCTTCCCTGAATATCGCGGAAAGCGGCGGTTCGAACATGCCCTTGAGCGAGCCCGAGACGAACACGACCTCTTCGGACTGGATCATTCTCGTCATAGCCGTGCTGGTGGTGTTCATCATCCCCTTTGTCCTGGAGCCCTATACCATGCGCCCGCGCAAACCGGGTTTCCTGGAAAGGGAGCTCGGCAAGGATGACGAAGACTAGAGTCCACCCATAACCCCCATTACTTACCTCCCACGTAACGATCTGTTCCCCGTAGGGTGTGGGTCAGCGTTTTGCTTGTCCCCGGAGGGGGCGCCTCGAGCCGAAGGCGAGAGGTGTCAAGACCTGACCCCATTCCCCATTACCTACCACCCACGCTTCGATCTGTTCCCCGTAGGGTGGGGTAAGGTCTTACGCCTCGAGCCGAAGGCGAGAGGTGTCAAGACCTGACCCCATTCCCCATTACCTACCACCCACGCTTCGATCTGTTCCCCGTAGGGTGGGGTAAGGTCAGGAGTAGAACTCAAGGAACGACCACCGTGACGGCGTTACTGTACCTGGTGACCGCACCATCCTTGTAGATGCCCACGCGGTAATAGTAGGTCTTTCCGGAAACCACGCCGCTATCCGTGTATGACCTCTGCGCGGCATCCACGAAAGTGCATGTATCGCCGGGATATGCCGGGTTGGGGTTGGTCTCGGAACGGCAGACTTTGAAGCCGGAGTAGCTGCCCTCTCCACTCACCGTCCAGTTCAGCACGACCTTGCCGCCCTCCACCTTCCCGCTCAGGCTGATGGACAGCTCCTGTGGCGCTGCGGGAACCGCGACCTGAACAGCGTTGCTGTATCCAAGCACCGAACCCTGGTTGTATACCGCCAGGCGGTAGTAGTAGGTGTGCCCGGCCTGCACGCTGGTATCCGTGGCCGAGCGGGTATCCGCACCGTCTATGTACATCCACCAGTCGCCGGGATAGGACGGCGCGGGGTTGGTCTCGGAACGGCAAAGCTTGAAACCCTGGTAGGCGGTGTAACCGCTCAGCGTCCAGTTGAAGTCGACCGCTCCCTCCCTGGCCGACGCGGAGAGCACCAGGCTCCCTTCAGCCGGCGGCTGCGGCGGCTGCGGATCGGGCTGCGGTTGTGGATCGGGCTGCGGCTGCGGGAGCGGCTGCGGGGTCGGTTGCGGCTCCTGCCCGCCGGTGGCCGGCGCCTCCGTCTCTCCGGGTTGCGTATCCTGCCCACCCGCCGCCTCCTCTTCCTCCTCCAGAAGGGACAGCGCTCCGACGGGAAGGCCCAACGCCTCGTCAAGAGCCTTGTTCCATCTAAACCACTCGCTGTCCAGTTCCTCACGCGTTACGTCCAGGACCCGCGTCTCCATCCCCTCCCCGTAGAGGAATACGTCTCCCTCTTCCAGCTCGGAGGCCCAGTCCTCGGGATCCTCGCTGTCCATGGCTACCCGCACGGAGGAATGCAGCGAGATGACCTTGCCCGCCCCTTCCTCCACGTCGAAGGCAAAGGCTGTCCCCAGGGCCGTGACTTCGACGTTCCCCGAACGGACGGCATACGGCGTCCCCTCCACGATACGGTGATAGCTCTTTCCCTTGAAGACCTCGGCGTCCACTCCGTCTTCACCGTCATAGAGGGCGATCTCGGCCATTCCGTCCAGGCGCATGATGCACCCCGACGCGAACTCGACTATGCCCCGGGCGTCCGCGGCGGCCAAGATCACGTCCCCCGCGGCTATGGGCTCACCATCCCGGCCCGGGCGCTCATCGCCCCGCGCGTTCTTTATGGTCACCTCGCCGCGCTCCACGTACAGGGAAGCTATCTCCGCGGGTTCCGGCACGGGGCCGCCGGTGTTCACGAAGACGGCGGCGAGAACGGCGATGAGAGCCAGGACGAACACCGCTGCTCCAGCCCACGCAAGACGCGGAACGCGGCCGACGCGCAGCCGGGGGATCTCCGGTTCACTTCGCGTCGAGACCGCCCTGCTCCATATCCTGTTGCGGGCTTCCTCGGCCAGCGGGGGGACGGCCGGCATCGCATGGCGTACCCTCTCTCCCAGCTCCACCAGCCCGCCCAGTTCGGCATCGAGCCGCAGTTCCTCGCCGTCCAGGGCGCGGAGGAGGTATTGCGAGTAATACTTATCGCTCACCGCAATCCCTCCTTCTCCAGCTTCTCCACTTCCCGCCGCAGGGCCTTCAACGCCCGGTGCAGGCGCACCGCAAGGTTTCCCTTGCTGCACCCGGTGATCTCGGCGATAATCTGGTTGTCCATTTCGTGCACGAACTTCAGTTCCAATACCACTCGGTTCTTCTCAGGAAGGGCGCCCAAAGCCTTCAGCAAGAGCCGGCGCTCCTCCTCGCGCTCTATGCCCCCGGTGGGATCCTCCTCTCCTTCCAGGTGCGGCAGGACTTCCTCGAGGTCCACCATCTTGGCCTTCCCCTCCCGCCGGTAATGGTCCACGACGGAGTTGGAGGCGATACGCACCAGCCAGGAACAGAAAGAGACGCCCTTCCACTTGAAATCTCCGATCCCCCCCAGGGCCTTCTCGAAGGTGCGGGCCGTGATATCCTCGGCGTCGCTCTCGTTTCCCACCCGCCTGAGGATGTATGCGTGGATCCCGTCCACGTAATGTCCGTACAGCTCGGCGAAGGCGTCCATGGAGGTCCTTGCCTCTAGTACTAACTCCTTCTCTCTTTCCTGGTCCATCGGCACCAGGGACATATTCCGCTCCTATCCCTTAAAACGGCAGCGTTCCTGCTTTCTTACACGCTCCTGGATCGCTCTTCCCGTACCCCCGCCGTGAAGCATTTAATCGCCCGCCTTGAACTGTCGATAGTCATGATAGTCACAATGGTGTATTCGGACGAGCGGGCCGGTGCCTTGATGCAGCAGCTCCAGCCGGAAAAGGAGACAAGGGCATGATCCAGTGTCCGAAATGCGGGGCGATGAATCCGGAGGGGTTCCGCAACTGCAAGGAATGTTATCATCCCTTCGGGATGGAGGGAGTCCTAAACGGCACGGGCCCGCCCGTGCAACCGCCTCCGCCCCCGCAATACACGCCGGGCGGCCGGCCGCCCATGATCGGCGACCCCATATCCGGAAAACCCGCGCAGGTGCTCGCCGTACGGCCGATACGCAAGGTACCGGCCGCCGTGTGGATAATGCTGGCGGTGTTGCTGGTGGCCGTGATCTTCTCGCTTGCCTGGTTCCTGACCCACAGCTCCGGCTCCAGTTCCTACCTGGAGGGCGTCTTCGACAACATGGAGAGGCTTACGGGATGGGAGGCCGACATACGCGTCGATTCCAGCGACTATCCCGTGGACGTACTATCGTTTTACCTGGGAAACAGCTGGGAAGGAGCGCTGGAGTTCCAGGGCCCCGACCGATTCTCGCTCACCGCCAATTCGCTGCAATCCAGGGAGTCTTACGGGCTGCGTATCATCGAGGGTACCCTGTACGAGCTGGACAGCTACTCCGGGGTGTGGAGGAACCTGGGCCCGGCCTCCGAAGAGCAGCTGGGCGCGAATCCCATCTGGGATACGACTTTCACGGGCAAGCTGCCCATCAGCGAAGGCGAGGGGCTGCAGGAAGTCAACGGCCACATGTGCAAAGTCCTCTCCTTCGACAAGGACGTGAAAATGGTCGAGGAGTCGATGCTGGGCGACTACGAGATCGTCTATCATTACCAGGGAGAACTCTACGTTGATAACTCGACCGACCTCCTGGTAGCCATCGACTACATCATCGAGATACCGGATATGGGGCGGTCCCATTACCGTTTCGACTTCCATTCCCTGGGGTCCCAGACATCCATCGATGTCCCCCCCGGAGCCCTCGCGCCAGCGTCGGGTGGAGGGTGATAGCATTATCTCGGCTCAGGTCCTGAGCCGTGCGCTCCCCCCGGGGGGGTACTACGCCTCCTCCTTCATCTCCTCGTAGAGCACGAATTTGTGCACCTTTCCCAACGGGGTCAGGGGAAGCGCATCCCTGAACACCACCTGGTCGGGCACCT
This sequence comes from Actinomycetota bacterium, assembly GCA_003598015.1. GTDB lineage: Bacteria > Actinomycetota > Geothermincolia > Geothermincolales > RBG-13-55-18 > SURF-21. Next base: position 14,258 of record QZKE01000013.1, read on the forward strand.
TGTACTTGGCGAGATGCTCGCGGCAGAAATCCTTTATCTCCTCCTCCGTGACCTCGGCGCCCGGCTGGGGGACGATATAGGCCCTCCCCTTCTCCCCCATCACCGGGTCGGGATATCCCAGCACGGCGGCGAAGAGGACCTTGGGGTGCTGCATCAGGACGTCCTCGACCTCGGGGGGATATACGTTCTCCCCTCCCCTTATGTACATCTCTTTTTTCCGCCCCATGATGTGCACGAACCCGTCCTTATCTATATATCCCATGTCTCCGGTGTAGAAGAAGCCGTCGTCGTCGAAGACCTCCGCCGTGGCTTCCGGCTGCTTGTAGTATCCCTTCATCACCGCTCCGCCGCGCACGGTTATCTCCCCCGCATCCCCCGTCGGCATCTCCTCGCGCTCCGGGCTCATGATGCGCACCTCGATGCCCTCGTTGGGTATGCCGATGGAGCCGGTGATCTTCTCCCGCGGATGCTCCTGGCGGGTGAAGGTGATGGCCCCGCTGGTCTCGGTGAGGCCGTAGCCCACGAAGGGGACTATCCCCATCTTCTCCTCGATCTGGTCGATGAGCTCCGGGGGCACCGGGGCGCCCGAGGTCACCGCGAATTTTACGCTGGAGAGGTCGTAGGAATCGAAATCCGGCTGCATGAAGAGCAGGATGTACTGGGCCGGTACCTGTCCCATCACCGAGATGCGCTCGTCCTGCACGGTCTGGAGCACCTGCTGCGGGATGAAGGTGTCCATCATCACCAGCGTGTTGCCGCTGTAAAGAACGCTGAAGATGGCCATCACCGCTCCCCCGACGTGGTTGTTGGGGATGTCCATGAGCAGCCTTTCGTCCTCGCTGATGCCCGAGGATTCTATCTGCCCCGCCACGTACTGTTCGAGGTTGCGCTGGGTGAGCATGGGGGCCTTGGGCCGGCCGGTAGTCCCGGAGGTGAAGAGCATGAGGACCATGTCTTCCTCCTCTACCTCCTTCTTCCGCACGGCCAGCTCCTCGTCCAGCTCGGAATCGTCGCAGAGGAACTCGTCGTAGGTCATGGCCCCCGGGAGCTTGGCCGCGTCCTCCGCGGACCCGATGACCACGATATCGCGCAGCTGCGGCAGATCGTCCCGCACCTCGCCCAACTTGGCGATGAGATCGGAGTCCATGAACGCCGTCTCCATGATCACTACCGAGGATTCGGAGTGGCCCAGGATGTACTTTACCTCCGCGGCGGAAAAACGCCAGGTGACCGGCACCGCCGCCGCGCCCAGCTTGGCGCATGCGAGGTAGCAGAAGACGAACTCCGGGTGGTTGGGGATATACAGGCCGACCTTGTCCCCCCGTCGCACACCCAGCCTGAGCAGGCCTCGGGCCACCCGATCCACCTCGCGGTTGTAATCCGCATAGGTGATACGCCGGTCGGCGTAGACGATGGCCTCTCGCTCTGGCCGCTCTTTCGCCCATTTCTCCAGGTAATCAAAGACGAGCATGCCGCACCTCCCCCTTCTCGTACAGCCTTTCTTATCCGCGACTATCGCACATCAGGCCTGGAACGAGGCCTGGTTCCATCCGTACCGTGGCGAGAAGCGAAGCGCCGCGGCATTCTCCTTCTCGGGACACTCCTGCGCCGCCGCTCACGATGCCGTCTATCATCAAGCCCGCCAGGCGCCTGGCTCCGGGCTTTACAGCCTCACCCTTCTGGGCGAGATCATGCGGGGAGCCCCCCTCGCCATGATGTGGGTGAATATGTACCGGGCGCGGGAGGCCACCAGGTCGTGGGGGGCCTCCTCCCCCGCCGCCTGCATCAGCACCTCCATGAGGTGGTAGAGGGGCATGCGGGTGGGACGGATCATCCTTCCCATGTGCAGCAGCAGCAGGCAGGTGGCGCAGTAGGAAACCATGCGGTCGGCACCGCTCTCCCGCGCTTCCTTCCACTGCCGCAGGGATTGCAGCCCCATGTCGACGGGATTGTGTCCCCGCGCCCCGCAGGCCGCTCCGCAGCAGACGGAGAGTTCCCTGGCATGGGCCATCTCCACCACCTCCAGGCCCGCGCGGCGCATGAGCTCGCGGGGGACGTCCGCGTAGCGGCGGCCCAGCACCTTGGCGTGGCAGGATTCCTGCACCACGGCCGAGCCCATCCAGGGGTGGCCGAAAGCCGCCTCGCCCGCGTCCACCCGTTGCAGCAGCCAGTCGTAGAAGTAGAGTATCTCGAAATCGAAACGCGCCCCGAAAATGTGGGGCAGGACATTGGAAAGTATATTGAATCCGGCCGTGCAGAAGACGTACATACGCTTTATACCGAGGCGCCGGAAGCGCTCCTCCAGCACGCGCGCCTGCCTCTCCACCACGTCCATGATGCCGAGACGGAAATAGAGCTCACCGCAGCACAGCTCCCGCGCGCCGATGATCGTGAAGTCGCCCAGCATGGAGGTGTCGAGAAGGCATGGGAATATCTGGGCATTACACCCTGCGTAGAGGACGGTACCTCCCGCCGCGGCCACCGCCTCGGGAGAGGACGCGTTCTCCTCCCAGCGGGTCACCAGCTCTCGCTCCCGGGCGGTATGGTGCCGGCGGGCCATGGAGTTGAAGTTGATCTCCTCCAGGGGCATGGCCAGCTGCGCCCGTACCGGCAGACCCTTCTCCCGGTAGCGCTGGAACCAGCGGTAGAGGATGAGGCCGTAGGGAGAGCATTCGTTGGGGCAGAAGAGGTTGCAGGAATAGCAACTGGCACAGCGGGAGTCTATATGGCGCGTTCTCTCACCCGCTCGCAGCCGCTTTATCTCGTCCTGCGCTTCTTTCCGTGAGAGCCCCATCACCTGGCAGCGGTATAGGCAGTCCCCGCATTCCTCGCACCTGTCATAGTCATAGAACAGCGAAAGTCCCAGACCGTTTCCGTCGGTATCCATGATCCCCCTATCTCTATCCATCATGGCCGCAACAGGCGTCCCGCCCGCCTTCACGCATAGCCGCGGCTCTGAGCCCCCCGGGACATGCGGTTTCTTCGTGTAGCCGCCGGACCGGCCTTCTCCGCAAAGAGTACCAACCGGAACTTGATATTTTGGTTCTCACACAAGAACAAATACTATCAAAAAGCCGCATCTTTGGTAATACCGTGATCACGACGCCTCCCCCGTACGGCTCGCGGCAGCGCAACCGCGTGCCCGCTGGGAATAGGGGTCCCGGCTGTGGTAATTTCAGGTAGGATATCATTACATGGCAACGTGCTGGAACGGCAATGGGGAGGTCGAGATATGACCAGGGTCATCGTCATCGGAGCGGGTATAGGAGGCCTGGGCTGCGGAGCTTTGCTGGCCAGGGCGGGGTACGAGGTCGAGGTGTTCGATAAGAACCCTTTCGCCGGCGGCAGATGCAGCGCCACCGAGATGAAGGGATTCATAATCGACAACTTCGTACATGCCTTTCCGCTCGGGGGTAAGGGCCCGCATGCGGCTATAGCGGCCGAACTGGGCGTGGACCTGGAGTTCATCCTCCAGGACCCGGCGGCCATGATAGTGGATGGCCTGGGCGGCGGGGCTCGTTCTTACCCGCAGCGGCTGGACATCCGCCCCCTTGGCAACCGCGTGCGCATGGCCAGGAACATGGGGGTGAAGCTATCCAATCTCTTTGGTGTCTACCGCCTTTTCCAGCGCATGCTCAAAGCCGACGAGGAGTTCGTCGCCGCCAAGGACGATATGACCATAAGGGATTTCCTCCTGGAATATACCGATGATCCGCAACTCCACCGCTTTATCAACGTGCTCTCCTTCATGATGTTCACGGTTCCTTACGGGCGCGCCTCGGCGGGGGAGTTCATCTACTGCTTCCGCGATATGTTCAACGCCGCCAACTTCGGCTACGTCAAGGGCTCTTCGGGAGCGATACCCGACGCCTACCGGCTGGGACTGGAGAACAGCGGCGGAAGACTCCACCTCGGCGTGGGGGTCCAGAGCATCCTATGCGAAGACGGCGGCGTCAAGGGGGTACTCGTTGACACGGGAGAGATCGAGGGGGACGTGGTTGTATCGAATGCCGGCATACATGCCACCGTCGCCATGGCCGGGGCGGAGAACATGGGTCAAGAGTACGTGGAGATGTCCAGGGGCCTCATCTACTCCGACTCGGCGGTGGTGGTCAAGTATATCCTGGATGAACCGGTGGTTGAGTATCCGTTCGTCGTCTATATCCCCGATACGGACGCCGAGGAGATGTTCTCCTACACGTGTGCCGACAACATGCCCCACGATGTATACATATTCATGCCGGTCATCGATCTCTGGGATTCCAGCCTGGTGCCGGAGGGCAAGCAACTGGTGATCGCGGGTGCCGCCGCACCCAACCGTCCCTCGCAGGGCGATTCACACGCTGTCATCGAGATCATGGAGAGACGCATCTTCTCCCTCTTCCCCGGTTTTGAGCAGCATGTTTCCTGGAGGGAGGAGGTGCATGCCGAACACATCCAGGCGACTACCGGCCACCCGCGTTACGCTGATTGCGTGGGTCTGGCACAGGTGCCCGGACAGGTTGGCGTGGACAAGCCGTCCCCCGTCACTCCCATACGGGGATTGTACCTGGTAGGGACGGAGGCGGGAGCCCGCGGCATCGGCACCGAGCTGGCCGCGGCCAGCGCCCTGGCCGTTTCCTCGCTGGTCAAGGAGGGACATCCACTCTGATCCGTACCTGCAGACACGAACAAAGCGGGATAGAAGTGTTTGACTTTATAGTTACTGAATGGTAGCATATCATAAACAGCTGGCTCCCAGGGATGGACAATGCAAACGGGGCTACGGAAGCAGGGGCTGCAAGGTGACTCAAGATGTCGATTTCGCAAGCGGTCCGGAACCTCATGCGGTCAACGGTCAAAGACCCGGTCATGTTGGGTGACCGGGCTTTTTATATAGGGCAAGAACGAACACAAAGAAGGGAGACCAAACCGGACGCAAGACGCGGCAGGGCACAATAGGGGAGCAGAGAGCCCCCGATAAGCGGGCATAGCAACCGGGGCTTATTCGGCGTAGATATTCAGGCATCTCTCCTTCATCTTCATTAAATGCATGTTATACGCCGCCCCCATTCCGCCCCCTCACCCGTCCGTTCGGGTTTCCCGTAGCGTGGTGACCGGAAGCGCGGTCCACGCGGGCGCTTCCTCTGCGAGGGATGCGGAATACGAGGAGGTAGATGCGATGATGAGAAGGGCTACAAAAGGGCTGGTTCTCCTGCTGGTGCTGACCATGGCGGCAATGGCCTTGCTGGCGGGCACGGTCACGGCCCTGGCGGAAGAGGCCGAGCCACCGCAGGAGACAACCGAGGCAACGACAGAAGCGGCGCCGGTTATCCGCAATGCGGGCATAATCGAGGTACTGGTCTGGGACGACAGCATCAATCCGGACGCGGAGTATAGCGATGAAGAGCTCGTCGATGGTATCACTGTTAACCTTTACCGCTCGGACCAGAATGATGATCGTACGACCTGGACTCCCTATACCCTGGTAGGCAGCCAGAAAACGGGCATAGGTGGATACGGCGTGTTCGGTTACGAGGGGGATCCCAACCCTGTCTACCAGCACGGATGGGCGGGCTGGAACGCTCTACCCGTAAGGACCGACAGGCCGACGAAATACAAGATGGAGCTCGTCCTGGACAGCACCTTCAACGCCTTGAACGGCACCGTTCGGGAAGTCGAGCTCTGGGATTACTTCGGTCTGCACTATAAATGGTTCGCTCCCCTGGCTTCCGATCCCGACAATCCTCTCAGCGGATACCAGATACAGTCCACAACGGTAACCATCTCGGGGGTAGTCTGGAGCGACGCCAATGCCGATCTTACCAGGCAATGGGCGGAGCAGAGACTGTCCGGCTGGACCGTCATCCTGACCAACAAGTACGGCTGGAAGATATCCTCAACCACCACCAATGCCAATGGGTACTATCAATTCCGCGGGCTCAAGTCGGGCACCTACAAGGTCTGGGTTTGCGGACAGCGTAACTGGAAACAGGTGGCTCCTTACTACAAGCTGTGCACCTGGCCTCCGTGGGGATGCGAGAAAGGGCACCATGTCATCGCGGGTCAAGCCGGTAACTACTACGTCAACAACGATTTCGGCCTGCTCGACATGAGGGACTCCACCTGGTCCCTGCTCTACTATGGCCTGTGGTGGGTCGGTCTGCTGCAGTACCAGTTCAAGTAGGATACATCGCCTTTGCCGGATAAACGGCGAAGAGAGCGCAGGGCCCCGGGCGACCGGGGCCCTTTCGGTCAGGGGTCAGCCCCGGACACGGGACAAAAACCAGACAAACGCTCACATCATATCCTGACTTTGTCCCATGTCCGGGGCTGACCCCAACGATCTTATTGCAGGAAAGAGGCGGTCCAGGCGGGCATCTCCGGCAACTGCCCCGACTCGACCGCATCCAGCCACGCTGCGTCTGTCAAGGCACCATCCGCGGCCTTGATGAGCTCGTAGTATGAGTACCCGGCCCCCACGGTGAGGGTGGGCTTTCCCGCCACCGGGGCTATGACGTAATAGATTACCGGCCGGCCCACCGCCTCCTGGAGGACCTCGCCGTAATTTTCATCGAAGTATACTTCATCCACCACCGGCATGGAGACATCCGCTACGAAGGATGCCTCCACTCCCTCCCCCCGCGGAAAGGTGACCAGGTATTGCAGGGTCCAGCCGATGTCCGCGATGGCCGCATACTCCTCCGCGTTCAGAGACTCTCCAGCCAGTTCTTTCTCGGCCATCGCCTTGAGTTCGAGCAGAAGCTCGTAGAGCCGGTCGAGGCGTTCCCGTACCGGCGCAGAGGCAAGACCGCGCTCTCCGAGCCCCCTGCGCGCCACGTCGGTCGCGGCGGCGAGTCGGGCGAAAGCCTCCGGACAGGGCTCCACGTATCCCTGCTCGGCCGTCGCCTGAGTATCTCGAAGCTCCGCGCTCTCGCTTCCGCCAAAGTCGGCATCGTAGTGGCGCGCGCCGGTCCACGCCCCCAGGAAGTCGTATAGGGCGCGGTCCTGCCACGCAGCCGTACGCATGAAGGAGGGATATCCCTCACCGTAGGGCTTCAGTGGCAAGCGCAGGATATCGAGGCAGCTCCAATAGGCATTTGAGTGCGCCTGGGCTGGATCCAGGTTCTTGAACAAGCCGCGCAAGGCCTGCAGGTTCTCCCCGTATCCCTCATAGCTCATCTCCCCGTAAACCTCAGCGAGGACCTGCGTAGCGCGATCGGAGCCCAAGGCCGCCGGCACATCCAACCCCCGGGGCATCAGCCTGTCGGGGACCTGTGGAGCTGACAGTTCCTGGAGGATATAGTCATCAGGATATGTGGTCCGCCCGAACAGCCTGAAGGCGGGAGAGCCCTGGTATACGCTCTCCCCCTCGCCCGCCATCGACACGATGAGAGGCGCCTGTTCCTGTAATGCCCGGGAGATGAACTCGTCCAGGAGCGCGTCATCCTCCAGGCGGCTCAGGGGGAAATCGCCACCGTAGATCTCCCGCACCAGGCTGGTGTAGGTATAGGCGTTGAGATCATCGGCGTACGAGGCAAGCCAGGAGTACGGCTGGTAGATACGATCCCATACCACGTACGCGGACTCTCCATCGACCTCCGCAGCGTGCAGCGCGCACACCAGCAGCAACGCCTGCCGGGTCATCTCCCTCCCGGTCGCGATGTCCCCGGGGCCGGCCCCCGGGTCCGCGTAGAAACACATCCTGCCCAACCAGGCCATGGCCTGGAAATAGCCCTGGAGATCTGCGGTGTCGGCGTAATACCCGGCCGGTACATAGCTTCCATAATCCTCACTGTATGCGAAGATGGGTGAGGTCGCCGTCCCGGTATGGCCGGCGATCAATGCCAGCTCGCCGGTGACCATTCCCGCGACTTCGTTCGGTACGGTAACCTCCACACCCAGTAAGCCCGCGGCGACGGCCAGGTAGGCAAGGTCGCCGAGAGCGGCCTCCCGTACCTCCCCTTCGCTGCCCCGATACATGCGTTCGATAGTATCGTAGAGGGAAATCACCAATCCCTGCAGGTCGCCGGCGAGCCTGCTCTCCTCCGCGTCGCGCAGCGAGTATGCACAGAGAGAATGGAACGCGTCCAGGAGGGCGTCCACGGTGACGAACTTCGCGCCAGCGGTGTCCTGGTAGGCCTGGTATATGCTGTCGCTCGTCCCCGCCGTGGCCACGAATCCCTGTACGCTCAGCGTGCGCCTGAGCGTCGCCGGGATATTGGCCGCATTCACCCCTACTACACCCGCGAGGTCCGGGCTCACCGTATACGCCGGAACGCGTGCGGCGGTGGCGGCCGATACGGGATAATAAAGGGCGAAGGAATCCTGCAGCAACGGGCCGCCGAGGACAACCTCGTTTATCCCCCCCTCGCCTCCCCCGCCGCAGCCCGCGGGCAGCATAAGGGACAAGGTCAATAAGGCAATGAGCGCTATGGCGACGCAATTCCTCTTGAGCAAATTACAACCCTTCCGCCTGTTGCAGCTCCGCCGCATGCCTGCTGGTAAATGCTTTATACCATGCCCCGGTCGGGCACGCCATATATGACCCCGTATAGCCGCGATCATGTTCCTGCACGGTCAGGCGCGTCGGGCCCCCCGCCCTCACCGGCGAAGGACCGCCATGCTTATCCGGGTATAATCAAGGTTATGAAAGGACTTGCTCCCGGTGCTCGCAGAAACGGCAATGCGGCGGGCGTCACGCCGCTGCTCGCGTTAATGCTTGCCGCGGTTCTTTTCCTCATCCTTTCCTTCACCGCATGTCGCGATGCGGAGCCTCCACTCCGGCCGGCGGGGGACGAGGAACCTGTCGTGGAGTACATAGCGGGGCTTTCCGCCGATCAGAGCAGGACCGTGGATGAGCTGGGATACCCCGACCATTTCTTCATCTCCTTCGACCCCGTAAGCTCCGACCGTGTGGAGAGATGGACGTATTTCTCGCGGGGAAAGGCCGTGGACTTCGATAACGGGCGCCTTTGGGGAGAGGAACCCATCGAGGATAATGCGGCCGAGTACCCCCCTACCGACCTGCGACCCCAGGATTTCAACGCCACGCTCAGCGAGGCGGAAGCCACCCGGCTCCTGGGCGAACCCCTGTATACGCAGGAGGTACAGGACAGCCTCTTGCCTGAGAACACCATCATCGTCTACGCAAAAGCGATCCTCCTTTATCGTGAGGGGAAGCTCATCGGGGTCGATACCCAGGTGCGCCCGCCAAGCCTTCCCGCCTCGTAGGCCTGGGGCCAAGGCCTGGTTCCATGTTAGATATCCCGTCAACCGGGGAATGTATAAATACCAGGAAAGGGAAAGGGGGTTATCGTGAGGGCGTACCGCTACCGTTACGCCGTTTACGGATTCCTCATCGCCGCATCGTATTGCGGCCTCCTTTTCGTGCTGCACTATATCGTCTCCGACGGAACGCCCGGCCAGTTGCTGCGGGAGTTCCCCGCCGCTGCCATCCTGGTCTTTGTGAGCCTCCCGGTATGCCTGATCACCGGCTACCTCCTGGGAGCCGAAAGGGACCGCAGAAAAGCTACGGCTCTGCTCAACGAAAAGTACGAGCAACAATCGGAGTCGCTGGAAGAACTGTCGGCCCTTCTTGCGCACAGCGAGGAGATGCGCCAGATGGCGGGGATAGCAGCCGGCGAGATGAAGCACCCCCTGACGTCTATCGTGGGCTATGCCCTCACCCTGCGCGAGTACTGGGACAAGTTCGATGATGAAAAGAAGCGCGCTTTCGTCGACTATATCAAGATATCTTCATCGAGATTGGAGGCCATGTCCAACGACTTGCTGCGTATAATGGAGCTGTCGAAGGGCTTCCCGAGACCGCAGATCGTGAGCATGAACCTCAACGAGATAATCGACGAGGTCTGCGGGACCCTAGAAGATATCTACGCGGAGAGAGGCCTGAGGATCGCCCTGCGTTTCCATGGTGATATACCGTTGATGCAGAGCGACCCATCGCAGTTCTTCGATCTCTGCTATAACCTCCTGGATATCTGTATGCGCTGTTCCGAAGACAACAACATGATCTCGGTCTGGTGTTCCTTCAAGGCACCCAAGCTGACCCTGCACCTCCGCTGCCATAAATCGGCCCTGGGCTCTCGCGAGATCGTCGCCATCCGGATATGGCCTCCCCAGGAAAAGGAGACGGAGATGGCCACGCTCAGCATGGAATACAGGCTGGCCAGCGCCATGGTGAGGGAAACAGGAGGAGAATTGAGGCTCGAGACGGTGGGAGAGAGCGGCTTTTCCTTCTTCATCTCGTTCTTCGAGGATCGCTGACGGCTTCGTGTCCCCCGTGAGGACCTGCACGGGATGCGGGGGGGCGACGTGGATACGACCTGCAACCTATGCCGGCGGCCGGCTCCCCGGGAATGGGCCACCCCGAAAGGATTTGTTCGAAACATGCCGGAACGATTAAGATATAATCTCGAGAGTTCCTGTCGAATGGACAATCAGGGAAATGGACACGAGCATGGCCATGAGAAAATGCAGGGAGTGTGGATTCCCCTACTGGTTGAGCAAACTCATCCTCTGGAACGAGAACGGCACCATTACCATGGCGGTCAATCCGGACTACCGCGTAGTGATCATCGAATCGGATTTCCTGACGCATCTCTTCTCGCGCATCGAGGAAAGCCTGGGACTGTCCATCTCCCACCTCGTCTTCGAGGCGCAACGCAACGCTTCCGTGCATACCATCAACTCCCAACTGGATAAATTCCCTTTCTTCGTCGGCCGCTGGGGACCGAATAGACGCATAGTCGTCCATGCTTTCTGCCGCCTCTCCGTCTGGCTCGGGCAGGCATACGCCAGGGCAATCGACTACAAGCCAGGCATGGGCGGGGAGGCGATAGTGCGCAATCCCTACAACCGCGAGCTCATGGCCGCCATCATCCTGGGTGCTTTCGAGAGCCTGGAGAGGATGCCCTTCGAGCATACGTGGAGGAGACTGGGTGAAGAGGACGTGATCTCCATAAAGCCGGCCGCACAAAGGCCGGAGATCTCCGAGCGCCTCGAACTCGAGTATCCGGAGCTGAAGCCAGGGCATTTTCATATGCCGCGCTGCCCGTCCTGCGGGACGCCACGCGAGCTCACCTACCTGCGCTGGAACGAAGAGGATGGTACGATCATCGACAACCGCCGCAATACGAGGCTGGCTTTCCTGGATGGTTACGTCCCGACCAGCGTCTTCCGTGAGCTGGAGAAGGAGCTCGGCGAGGAGATCTATCCGTTGATCATCCAGGCCGAGAAAGACTACACTCACCGCCGCATGCGCGAACTGGGGATTGCCGGCGCGGCGGAAGGTGCCGTACTACCGCGCCGCGAGAGGGAGAGCATCTACGAGAACGCCCTGGCTACACTGCCGCTACGTGGCCAGGGAAACCCGGTGGATTACCGCTACAGCTACGATGGCTTGTCGGTCACCGTGGAGAATCCTTACAACGAACATCTCCTGGCCGGACAGATGGCGGCGCTCTTCGAGGTCGCGGAGGACAAGGAAGCGGAAGTGGAGTGGTCCTCCCTCGAGCCCTCCAGCATCGTCTTCAACGTACGTCCCAGGGAATACCAGAAGGCCTGATACCCGGACCGCGGCGTATCAAGGCCAATCCGTGCCGTGATAAGGACGCGCGTAGGGGGGCGCTTCGCGGTAGAAATAGATTATAGCCGTGACCCTCTGCCCGCTCTCCAGGGTCACCTCCATCTCGTCCCTTTCGAATCCTGCCTCACCCTCGATGACATCTATGATGCCCAGCATCTCCTCGTACTGATCGTCGATGGGGATGAGCAATACGCCGTTGACGATGGCTTCTTCCCCGCAGCCGGGCTCGACCAGCAGTGGATAACCGAAGGGGGTATCGTAGAGACGCCCGTTTATGACCGCCGGTACGGCATCCCGCACCGTGTGGCTGATGTGCCGGAACATCTTCTCCCCCGGCTTGAGCGTCCCGTAGACGAAAACAGGTATCATATCCATGGCGATGAATCAACGGTTTTTATCAGTATACATCACTTGCCTGAAATGCTCGTTCTCCTCGAGGCCCGCGCCCAGGGCTCCCACCACCATGGCCATGGAGCTGATGAGCAGGGAGACCCTCACGTAGTCGCCGAAACCCACCTCTCCGCGCAACACCCAATCCTCGATGATATAACGGGGATAAACCCCCGAAGTGACAAGCAGGGTCACGGCGAAGATGATCACGAAGAGCATGAGCAGCACGCTGAACACGGTGAGAGAACTGGTGAGGTTGAAGAAGGCCGCCTGTTCGGAGAGGGAACGTGACACCCTGCGCACGTAGAGGCGCTGGCGGAACACGACATAGAACGTGGCGGCAAGCAGTGCGGCGGTGGCGATGAGTATGAGCCTCCAGATGTTTATCCCCACCCCCAGGTACCAGAGCTCCGTGGATAGAAGCGCCAGCACCAGAGCCGCCATGGCCGCGAAAACGAGTTTACCGAGACTGAATACCATGCGCAGGGGGCGGTGACTCAACACCGTGCGCAGCACGCGCATGGGGCGCGTGAAGATTATCCTTGCATATAGGGCCAGGCCCCTGATCTCCTTCACGCCGCGCCGCAATATGCCGTCGGCCAGGCTCTGCAGCGCACCCTCCAGTTCCTTCTTCTCCTCCGCGGTGAGGGGAGCGCTTTCCTCGAAGTCGCAGGCAGAGGGAGACGCATCTTCCAGGCGCGGCAGGCCATTGAGGCGGGCGAAGGAGGCGAGTATAAGCCGGCAACATGCCGCGACCGCCTTTCCATCATCCATTCTTCCGCTGTCCGGGATGACGCCGGAGAGATCGATCAAGGCAGCGGAATGACTATAGGACAAGGTTTCCGGGGAGTTGCCCACGGGAGGGTGATCCTTTGTGCCGGTGACTATGAAACAGAATTGCCAGCCATATTCCTCCATACTGGCCTGAACCCTGTCGAGAAGGTAAAGGGGGTCCGTCCAATGCACGTCCCAATCCTCTTGCTGGATGAGCCATGCGAACGCGGTGAAGGTGGTGGAGAGATAGTCCTCGAGCCGCTTCCGGCACCCCTCCAGAAGCGTGGAAGATCGGCCGTCGAGGGCGATCAAGCCGATCCCGATGCGGGCGGGTGCGGATTCCGCCACCCGCTTCTTAGCTCCGCTCATGATCTCCGCCCCGGTCCATGCGATCATCGGCCATGATTATCGTTAACGCCGTGTCGGGCCTTACGGCTTTCAGGTGGATCAGCGTGCCGGCAGGAGCTTGCCGGGGTTCAGGATATCCGCGGGGTCCATGACCTCCTTCACGGCCCGCAGAGCCTGCAGCGAGATGTCCCCGACCTCCTGGCGCATCCAGGGGGCGTGCTCGTACCCCACACCATGGTGATGGCTTATGGTCCCGCCGTATTCCATGATGGCTTCGGAGACGGCCCGTTTGACCCCTTCCCACTGCTCCTCCTCCCCGCCCTCCGCGGCCATGGGAGCGAAGAAAGTGTAGTAGAGCGAGGAGCCCTCGCGGTAGGAATGGGATACGTGGCAGGCAACCATGCTCTTCCCGCCGTCATCCTCCAGGGCGGTGCGCAGCGCACTGCGTACCTCTCCATAGAGGTGGAGCAGGTTGTCCCAGGTAGTAGCGGTCTCGATGGTATCCACCAGCACTCCCCAGTTGATGAGCTGTTCGCGGAAGTAGGCGGTCTCGTGCCGGCTGCGGTACCACTGCTTGCCCGGGCTGGTGCCCAGATGGAAGCCGCCCAGCTTACGGCAGAGCCGCAGGATCCCCGCCCTGAGGTATTCGACTTCCTCCCGCTCACCCTCCAGGCCCAGGACCATGAAAGCACCGTCGTCGAAGGAGTATCCCCTGCTGGCCAGGAGCTTGAGGGCCGTATCCTCGGCCTTTCTCTTCCACTTGTTTCCCGTAGTTGAGCGGAAGGCCTGCGCCAGAGCCGTCTCCGTGCGGTCCGAGAGGCGTACGCATGCCGGCACCATACCCTGCTGCAGCATCTCGCGTATGGCGGACACTCCAGCCGCGAAATTCCTGAAGATAAGCCCGCGGTAGTCGAAGACGTTCGGGTAGGGGCGGATCTTCATGGTGGCTTCGGTGATTACGCCCAGGAAGCCCTCCGAGCCCACGCAGAGCTGGAGAATGGAGGGTCCCGCCGAAGTCGAGGGGACCCTGCGAGTGTCGATAATGCCTCTCGGGGTGACCATGCGTAGAGCCAGCACCATGTCCTCTATATCTCCGTATCCCGTTGACTGGCGTCCCGAGGCGCGGGTGGCCAGCCATCCCCCCAGGGCGGAGTGGTCGAAGCTCTCGGGGAAATGGCCCAAGGTGTAACCCTGTTCGTTGAGCTGTTCCTCGATCTCGGGTCCGAGCGCACCCGCCTGGATGACCGCCGTCTGCGAGGTGGCATCCACGCGCAGGACGCGGTTCAGGCGCGCCATATCCAGGCTGATGGCGCCGGCCTTATCCCCGGCCATGGGCTCAACGCCCCCGGTCACGCTGGAACCTCCCCCGAAGGGAATCACCTCCAGGTTCTTCTCCTCGGCCAGACGCAGTATCTCTACGATCTCCCCTTCCTCCCGGGCCCACACCACCACGTCCACTGGCCTCTCCACCCGCCGCATGCGCAGGCGCAGGGTATCCCGGTAGCTCTTGCCCATACAGTGGCTGACGCGCTGGAATCTATCGGTGGATACGTTCTCCGGACCGCATATCTCGCGCAGTGTCCCCATGACATCGTCCCCGATGCGGGACGCGGGCAGATCGATCTCGTCCAGGGTGGGATCGGTGAACCTGTCCCGGTCCAGCTCCATGCCCAGGTTCTCTCTCAGGAACGGCATGATGTTCTCGCGGTTCTCGGCGTCGAATCCCTGGTCTAGGTCGCCCCACCCCCACCAGCGGCTCCTGCCCTCCACGTAATCGGACATATCCTCAACCTCCCGGTACGCAAGCTATCGATACGACAATATCATTCTACAGCAAAACGACGGGGTGACCGAGAACGTCCGGGCCCGTCCCCCGGGCTCTCTACGGGTCCGTTGTGAGAAACGCAGCTACGCGGCGATCCGCACTATTTCGTAGACGTGAAGCTCATGAGGCTATCTCCCGGGCTCGTTCCGGGCCAGACCCCAGGTATGCCTGCGGGCACGTTCCAGGTCCAACGCGAAGTATACCGGGAGGCTACTGCGAAAGGACGACCTCCTGGGCTTGCGCGGCTTCCGGAGGCAGCTCGACCACGATGTCCTTGTCGTAATCGAAGAAATCGACTTGCATGGAGCTGGATACCGTTCCAACCTGCGTCAATCCGGACATCGTATAGGACATATCCATACTCTGGAAAAGATCGTCCGCCTTGCGCAGAGAGATATTCATATCCGCCTGGAAATCGTTGATCTCCTCCACCATGGCAAGCCACTCCTCGGGCATCTGCTCGTTCGCTTCCTCGATATAATCGCGGTAGATATCGATGGAGGCATGAAAATATTCCTGGTCGAGGTGGATGGAGATGGTCACCGTCTCGTCGCTGTCATCTGCGACACGGGCATCCCTGGCCATCTGCGCCATGAGCTCCATCTGGTCCGCGCCCACCAGCCCCAGGTTTATGCCTTGGGCCTGATACGCCCCCACGCTGCTCTTCTGCCATCCCTGCCCCGGAACGTTCTGATAGTAAATCCCACCTATTATATAGGCCTCGACCTCGTACCCGCCGATGGTCACGAACATGTGCTGCCGCATCTCGCCGTCGGCGTTCTGGATATCCGCCGTTATCTCCATGCTTACCGGTTGGCTCTGCCCGCCGGCATCGTCTCCCGAGCTCAAGGTGACGGTCCCGCTCATGCGATAGCCCGAGAGTTCCGACATGGCCTGCGTGGAGGCCATGAGCAGCGCTATGGCATCCGATGTATCCGATGCACCCGATCCTCCCCCGCATCCGGCAAGGCAAGCGACCGTCACGACCACGAACAGGGCGATAGCCATACGTCGCATCTTGTTCTCCTTTCCTCCTCCACATAATAGGCCATGCAACACAACCTGGCCAACGCAACGGGATATACCACCACGGAGGAAAAACCGCCCCGGGTTGCGGGAGTATATGACGCAGATAAGGAGCTTGCCGGCACCGTCGTATATAATCTAGAAAGACGAAACGGGGGTGGCGCAGTGAGGTTCGCGGTCTTCTCAGACATCCACTCCAATCTGGAGGGACTGCAGGTCGTGCTGGACGAAGCGGAACGCCTGGGAGCTGAGGCTCTTCTCTGCTGCGGCGATATCGTCGGGTACAATGCCGATCCCAACGCCTGCGTGGAGCTGGTGAGGTCGAAGGGCGTCCGCTGTATCCAGGGCAATCATGAACGCGGCCTGCGCGATCTGGACGGGGGCCTGGAGCCGAACATGAACCCCGTGGCCATGGAAGCCCTGTTATTCACCAGCGAAACGCTGAGCAGCGATAACCGGGACTGGTTGCTGTCACTGCCCGAGGAACTGGCGGTAGAGGATTCTTTCTACCTCTTTCACGGCTCTCCCGCCGATCCCGACGAGTATATCTTCGACCCCTTCGAAGCCGCCTATGCCTTCAAGTCACTGGCCTTCGAGCACGCACTTCCCGCCAACCTCCTGTGTTTCATCGGCCATACCCACGTCTGCGCAGCCTACGTCTTCGACCCCGAGAACCACCGGGTTGGAGAAAAAGCAGTGGTGAGCGGCGACCGTTTCTCGATCAAACCGGGGGCGCATTACATGTTCAACTCCGGCAGCTGCGGGCAGTACCGGGGCGGACTCCCCCTCGCCACCATGTGTATCATGGATACCACCGGCATGACGGTGGAGTTCCGCCTGCTGCGATACGACGTTGCGGTGACCCAGGCGAAGATCATCGCCGCCGGCCTGCCCCCTTTCCTGGCCCAGAGGCTGGCCATGGGACAGTAGGCAACCTATAGTCTATAATCTTTGACATGAAAGACCGCGAGGATTTACAGAAACTGGCAGCCACGGGCGATCTGCACGCTCTAGTCGAGGCCATGGGACATTCCCAGCCTTTTATGCGCCTGGCGGCCTCCGATCTCCTGGCCACCCAGGGCGGGAGCGCCTTCCCCTATCTCGTGGAGGCGCTGTCCAACGACAATCCTGACATCAGGAAAGGAGCCGCCAGGGCCCTGGGGATTCTCGGCGACCGGCGGGCGGTGCGGCCGCTCCTGGATCGCCTGGAGAAGGAGAGCTCCGGTGTCAGCCAGTTCGTCGTGGATGCCCTGGCCGATATCGGCGATCCCCAGGTAGTGGGCGAACTCTGCAAGGCCACGCGCAGCCACAGCCTTTCCCTTCGCTACAGCGCAGTCAGGGCATTGGGGAAGCTGGGCGACCGCAAGGCCATCCCTTTCCTCGTCGAGGCCTTGAGCGATTCCGCCAGCATCGTGCGCCTGCGTGCCGTGGAGTCCCTTTCCCGCATGGACGAACCCAGCCTGTGGGCCCCCATCAGCGAGATGCTGGGTGATTCCTCCGCCGGCGTACGGGCAGTCGCGGCCCGCGCACTGGGAGACATGCACAGCCTGCGGGCTATCGACTGCCTGCTGCCCATGCTCGAGAGCGACATCGAGAGCGATATCCTCGAGGCCGCGAGATCCCTGGGGAGGATCGGAAGCGATCGTGCCATCGAACCCTTGCTCTCCGCCCAGGCGCGAGAAGGCAGGGACAAGGTACTGGAGGCGATCGTGGCCGCGCTGCAGGCCATAGGGGAAGGCGGCGGGGACGACTGATCCCGGATATGTCCCTGCCCATTCCGCATCACCAGGTTTCAGAAAAATGGGACGATATCGCTGAAACCCGTTTATTTTCGATGAATAAAGGGAAAATCAGTATGACAAAGAATTTATTCTCAGACGATCGTATGAATCAAAGGAGGTGAGACATGAATAAGGCGGAACTGATCGATGCTGTCGCCAGTGATGCGAAGATGAGCAAGAAAGATGCCGGCGCCGCCGTCGATGCGACGATCAAGATCGTTACCGATGCGTTGAAGAAGGGAGATAAGGTAACTCTCGTCGGCTTCGGCACCTGGGAGGTAAGAAAGAGGGCAGCCCGCAAGGGAGTGAACCCCCAGACCGGTGAGGCCATCAAGATCAAGGCGACCAAGGCCGTGTCCTTCAAGCCCGGCGCCGCTCTCAAGGAAGCCGTAGCGGGCAAGAAGTAGGCCGCGTGAAACGCATACGACACAACTTCTTCGTTTTACATGTAAGCCGCTCCCCCCACTGGGGAGCGGCTCTATCGTACCCCGCTGCCGCCCCTCTCGGTTCCTCTACACCCTGTCCCTCACCCTGTTTCTCTACGCCTGTTTCTCTACCCTTGCCTTTTTACACCCCGGATTCCATAATATATATTCGCGTGCGCCCGTAGCTCAATTTGGCAGAGCAGGGGACTCTTAATCCCAAGGTTGAAGGTTCGAGTCCTTCCGGGCGCACCACCAGTTAGGGGGTCAGGTCTCGAATATGTAGTCTGCAACCATTAAATGGAAGTCTTTGCGATTTTCGAGACCTGACCCCGTTATCCAGGCGGATTGTTCATCCGGCATGCGGCAGGAGGATTACCTTTATCGACTCCGACGCCTCCGCGACCAGCCTGAATCCCTCGCCGGCCTGTTCCAGGGGGAGGCGGTGGGTGATCATCTCCTCCACCGGTACGCGCCGCGCCCCGATGAGGTCCATCGCCGTCATGATATCCTTGGGGCTCCCGCCGTAGGACGGCAGTATGGTGATGCCGTTGCGCCAGAAGTCGTTTATCGGCACCGGCAGGGTGACACCGGGTTCGGTCGGCGCAAAACAGAGCAGCTTGCCGCCTCGATCGAGGGACGCGAGCGCCTGCTCGAAAGCCGAGAGCGCCCCCGCGCATACGATGGCCAGGTCGGCCGGCCTTCCGCCGTTCAGCTCACTGGCGCGCGCCGGTACGTCCTCGTGCGCCGATATCGCCGCGTCCGCCCCGAAGCGTTTCGCCGCGTCCAATCGGTACTCGCTGATGTCGGTCGCGATTATCCGCCCCGCCCCGAGGGCCTTCGCCAGGGCTATGTGCAGCAGTCCCGATATACCGCTCCCCAGTACGAGTACGCTCTGTCCGGGCTCGAGCCGGGCGACCCTCTGGCCGCGCAGGACGCAGGCGAGCGGCTCGATGAAAGAGCCCTGGTCGTAGGTCATGTCATCAGGGAGGGGGAAGACACCGCGGTCCACATTGAGCTCCGGTACGCGAAGGTATTCGGCAAACCCTCCGGGGAAGAAATTGGTGGAGTGCAGCGTCTCGCACGCCGTATGGTTCCCGCTGAGGCAGTATCTGCACGTGTTGCATGGTATATGGTGCGAGACGAACACACGCTGACCCGCCCGGTAGCGGCTGACCTTATCTCCGGTCTTCGCGATCTCCCCGGCGATTTCGTGTCCCAACACCAGGGGGGCCTTCTTGATACGGTACCATTCCATGACATCGCTTCCACAGATGCCGCTCGCCATGACCTTGACCAGCATCTCCTTTGGCCCAATGTCCGGGACCGGCAACTCCTCGATCCTGATATCGCTGTTGTTATAGTATTTCGCTACGCGCAAGGTCCGGCCACCTCGTTTCAGCACTCTTTCGTATTTGCATAGATCTCAGCCGCTTCTTGCGGCGTCGCCTCCTCGTGGATAACCGCGTGGAGGGCTTTCGCCATGGCAACGGGGGCCGGGTTCTGCCACACGTTTCTTCCCAGGTTCACACCGATCGCGCCCTTCTGTATCCCGTCGTAGACGAAATCGAAGACCTCGAGCTCGGTTTCGCATTTTGGTCCACCCGCCATCACCACCGGGACGGGACAGCCGCCTGTGACCTTCTCGAAATTCTCGCACCAGTAGGTCTTGACCACCTTCGCGCCGAGCTCCGCCACGATGCGGCAACACAGGCTCAGGTAGCGGTCGTCCCTTTTCTCGAGCTCCTTGCCGACCGCGGTTACCGCCATCACTGGCATGCCGTACTTTTCGCATTCGTTCACCAGGGAGCTGAGGTTGCCGAGGGACTGCTTTTCATAATCGGTGCCGATGAATACGGACACTCCCACCGCGCAAACGTTCAGCCTGATGATGTCATCGATGGATGTCGTGATGATCTCGTCCGCCAGGTCCTTCCCCACCACGCTGGTCCCTCCCGATACGCGGAGGATGATCGGGGTGTTTCTATCCGGGTCTATATCGCTTCGCAGGACCCCACGGGTCACGAACAGGGCGTCGCAGTATGCGAGAAGATCGCAAACCGTTTCGCCCGGCCGTTCCAGACAGCGTGTCGGTCCCTGGAAATAACCATGGTCGATGGGCATGAAAAAGCAGTGGCCGTCCTCCTGGATCAGTCGTGACAGACGGTTCCTCATCCCCCAGTCCATATGCTCGGCTCCTTTTATGCATTTCCCCTTAGCGGTCGCGGTTCCTCTCGCGTTCATCTCGGATACATCCCGCGCCTCGAGAATTTCTCCTGCGTCCGGCATTTCAAGACCTCCTCAAAATTAATAGATTCTTCAAGTATATCTTTTGGTGAATCCATCCTGGTGCACGATCCCGCTGTGCATATCAAGCTACATCCCAGGACGAATAATAATGTACCCCTTTTCGATCAGCCAATGATGAAATTGGTAAGTCGTGAACCTGCAATGTTCTTTGCAGACGAGCCTTCTTTCTTCATAAGCTGCCGATCCTTCTTCAAGCGCATTCAACTCCATTTGCACCGGGCATTCCACGTCTTTACAGAATTCTCTCCGCTTGTATTCGACATATCCTTCGACGGGTATCATCATTCCTCCAAAGATATACGCACTTAGAAATATTGAGATTGAACTCTCGTATTGTACCCGGGCCTTATTCGTGTTTGATTTTCTCTGTTACTTCAAAAGTTCATATATGGTTATTTAACCACATTTACGGCGCGTATCCGATGGAGTCATGCCCCCAGGCGCGGTTGCCGCCGTACATGGCTCGCTCCGCGATCACCGCGCGGTCCGCCTCCACCTTGGTGGAGACGTCGTAGGAGGTGACGTAGTTCTTGAGCGGGAAGGAATGGCGGGAGTTGCCCGCCAGGTCCATCTCCGGGCCGGGGATGACGCCCTTCTCGGTCATGAAGGTCAGCTTGACGTGGGTGGATTCGGCATTGGGATTCTGTACCAGCACCCAGGTCTCGAAGTCCCCGCCCGTGCATCCCTCGGCCAGGTACCAGATGGGGGTGGGGGTGGTCACCCCGATGGAGTTATGCCCCCAGGCGCGGTTGCCGCCGTACATGGCTCGCTCCGCGATCACCGGGCAGCTCATGGCCGCGCCGTGATGCAGAACAGAAGCAGTAGATCCTGTAATATCGATGTCCGTCGCGCCAATTCCCTGCGGCAAGGTCATGGTTTGCACGTCAGGTCTGTATGGCGTCCAACGTCGCGAAAAGATCGGCGTCCCCGGCGTATTCCGTCTGTATGCTGGCGATGAAGACATACTTGACGATGCCCCCGCCGTCGAGGATGAAGTTGGCGGGCCTGGCGATATGCACCGACTCGAAGTTGACCCTCACGTATACCCCGTACTCTTTCACCACGTTGCGCCCGGCGTCCGAGAGCACCGGGAAGGGATATGCTTGCTGTTCGAGGTAGTTCCGTATGCGCTCCAGTTTTTCGGCAAGGACCACCGCCGCCCGGGTGCCGCGCTTCTCGAGCTCCGGATAAATCTCGCGTATATGACCCATATACTCGCGGCAGTGCGGTCACCAGGTGCCCCGGCCGAAATAGATCAACAGGGGTTGCCCCAGCAGATCGGCAAGCCCGACCACTTCACCTGTCGCAGCGTCCGGCAGTGCGAACTCCGGCGCCTTGTCACCTACGCTCAAGACCTTGTTTTCTCTGGCCACGTCCACACCTCCACAAGTATCAGCCCCGCATTCTTACCGCCATTATAGCCCGCCATCACCCGCAACCATTGCTTCCGTCGCCATAATTGGGCATTTGTGTTCGCAGATTGCCTCCTCTCCCCTCTCCACTCCCGGCCCCCTCAGGCATAGGTCCAGGGCCGGTGCATACGCATGCAAGCGACATCACCCGCTAATCCTCTGCCGCTCCCGGCCCCCTCCGGCATAGGTTTAGGGCCGACCCCCTTGCCTGATCCAGTCCCGGCTTGAAAGAGCGAGTGTTGTGGTAAAATATCGTCAACCTGAGCTGGAAATGTGTATAAACCCAGGCAAGGTGAGGTCTAAGATGAGGAAAGCCCTGGTTGCCCTAATCATGATCCTGGTTGTAGCCGGCCTGGTTGCCATATCCGGATGCAATAGCAGGGGCCAGATTGTAAATCTCGACAAGATGTTGATGGACGGCGAGAGCTGGACCTACGAAGGGTACGAGGGAGACCTGATAGTCTTCGGCGAGGATGGCTCCTTCAGATTGGTCGCGGGCGAAAAGGTGGAGAACGGGGCCTACGAGGTCTTCCAGACGGACGATGGTAATCGGGCGAAACTCACGTTCGTCGACTCGGAGGGCAACGAAATCGGGGTCGAGGAATGGACCGTGTCGGGCGATATAGGCGAGGTTGACGTCATCACCGACCAGGAGGGCCAGGAGTTCTATCTGAAAGGAACGAAAGAGTCCCTAAGATGAACCCGACAGGTAAGGGAGCTATCGAGCAGGCTGCACGCATCGTTCGTCACAGGCTTGACGGCAGAATAAGTACCGAACCGGAAAGAGAAAAAGGATAGAAGGACATGGAACCATCCGGGGAGATCGCTCAACCACCCAGGAAGAAGGCCGGACTCTTTGAAAGAGCCTCCATAAAGTTTCGTGCGGAATGGGTAGAGATCCTCTCCGCGGCCATCCTGGCCCTGGCGACCATCGCCACCGCCTGGTGCGCCTACCAGTCCGCGCGCTGGAGCGGCTTGATGACCATCAGCTTCGCCAAGTCCAACACGGCTAGGACCCAGTCGACGAAGACACAGACGGCGGGCGGGCAGCTGATCCAGGTGGACGTGGGAATATTCATGGAATATGTCAACGCCGTCGTAGACGAACAGCAGGAGCTGGCGGATTTCATCAAGGAGCGGTGGTTTTCCGAAGAATTGAACGCGGCTACGGACGCGTGGCTGGCCCTGGACCCTATAGACAATCCCGATTCTCCGACATCCCCCTTCGTCATGCCGGAGTACAAGAGCAGGGGGCTCGAGCTCTCCCAATCGTATGACACACTCGCCGATTCATATCGGAAGGACGCCCTGAACGATAATCAACGTTCGGACAACTATGTCCTGCTCGCGGTATTTTTCGCTTCGGTCCTCTTCTTCGCCGGCATGTGCACGAAATTCAAGCAGCGGTGGCTGCAGATCACGTTGTTGACGTTTGCGATCATCATCCTATGCGTCGGCGCGGGGATTCTTTTAACCTTCCCCGTGCATTGAGCCGGCATCAGCGCCGCCTGCCTCGACACCATCGTGTGACCGCTTCTTACCCTCGTATGCCTTGCGCTTGCCCTCCATGATGGCCATCCCCATGTGCAAGACGCGGTCGAACGGTTCCTCGCGATCGTCCCGCAGGAGCATCCGAACCGCCTTTCCGGGGCAGGCGCCGGCACAGAGCCCACACCCCAGGCACTTCCCCCTGTCCACCCGTGCCGTATCCTCCAGGGCGATGGCTCCCACGGGGCAGCGTTCGACACAGTCACCGCATGCGGTGCAGGCATCCTCGTCCACGACGGCTTCGAAGAGGGCGTTCATGAAGAGGTGTTTGTCCATGCCTTCCCGCGTTATCCCCTTCATGGACGCGCAGCAGCAGGGGCAGCAGTTGCAGATATTGGAGAGGTGCCTGGTATTGACGCCGGCATGCACCAGGCCCGCCCCGTCCGCCTCCTCCAGGATGGCGATGGCTTCCGCGGGGGATATCTCGCGCCCGATACCGTTCTCGATATAGTACTCCGCCGCGACCCCGAAGCTCAGGCAGGTCTCCATGGGGCGGTCGCATCCGCCGCCGGTCAGGTGCGCCTCCTTGCGGCAGATACACTCCGCCACCGAGATCACCCGCGCCTCCTTTACCCGCTCTACCAGGTCGAGGAAGGGGTAGAGCGTGACGTCCGCCTCGATGCTCTCAGCGACGGGGAAGACCCGAAAACCGGGTACGCCGCTCGCCCCCATCTCCTCCAGGTAAGCCGTCTCGTAGTACTCCTTGTAGAGGGCGGCGAGTTCCCCGTCCATCTTCCCCACCGAATACTCATAGAGCCCGATCATGAAGGGAGCGGCATTGTAAAGCGTCCTGCCTTCGTGCCGGGAGCGGAACACCAGCCCCTTACCGGACATGGTCTCGAGCATCTCAGCGAGTGTCTCCGCATCGCGTCCGGAGCGCGCCGCTATCCGCTCGACTTCCTCCGGCATGGGGGAGAGCAGCACGGCGGTCTCCGCTTCCTCGGGGGAGAAGAGCTTCCGCAATATTCTTATCTCCACGCCGGACGCGGTGGCGGGAAAACCTAGGGGGAAACCGTCGAGGAACTCCCGTAACAAATGATAAACATCCTCATTTGCGCCATGCTCCCACTCTGAAGTCATGCTCTCCTATTCCCCACTTTCACGTAGACGCCGTATAGGGGCTATCACCGCATACCGTCTTCCATCTTCCTTACAGGACCTGGGCCACCAGGGCGAAGGGCTGGGGGGAGAACGGGGTATTCCAGGCCTCGAGCTCGATGGTGTAGTCCCCGGGCTTGTCCGTTATATCAAGGACAATCCTCTCCACGTTGTTCAGGGGATCCCGGGAGCTCCTGCCGTTGGGATAGTAAACGTTACCCTCGGGATCAACCAGCCGCATATCCAGATCGTTTACCAGGTGCAGCCTGGCCTCGGGGAGGGAGGGATAATCGGACCAGGCAAGGGTCACCCGCAACTCCCTTCCTGCCGTCACCTCTATGCGGTAGACTCGCGACTCCTCCAGGCGCATTCCCTCCGTGTCGTCGAGTACTTTGACCCAGGAGCCGGTCAGTGCGAAAGCCTCGAGATCCAACTTGCCCCATCCCTCCACCGCGTTGGGGGCTTGCGGTATCTCCGGGTTCTTCTCTCCATATTGACCGGGGGCCAGGTCCACCGCCCCGTTAACGAGGAAGGCCTTGAGCAGCGCTGCCGAGGGCTCGATCTCCTGCACCACGCTCAACGGCAACCGCATGGAGGCCAGGCACGCCGCAGCCTGTGCGGCAGCCATACTGGTGCCATAAGCACGTACGAATCCGGGGCTCGCCACAGCGATGATGCCGTCCGCCGTCTCCGCGCCGCCCGAGGCGACGGTGAGGATATCCGTTGCCGGCGCTACCAGGTCCGGCTTTATTCTGCCGTCCCGCGTGAGGCCACGGGAACTGAAGGCAGCCATACCCGTAGGGGTGCCCGTGCTGGAGTCGTCCCGCAGGGGTCCGCGAGGGAAACGGCCCGGCAAGGTCCCCTCGAGCTCTGCATAGCGTAGGGCGGGCTCGCTGTCGGAAGCGGGAGCGGGGCTCTCGCATCCTCCCACGCTGAGCACGTTTTTCGCCGTCGCCCCGCCCAACAAATTGCCATTATCTACCACACCGTCTCCGTCGGCATCTGTCCCCTCGTTTCCCGCCGGCTCCACCACCAGCATGGAGGGATTCTTCCATATAAAGGCATCACGCTGTGATGCATAGATACCGTATGCGCCCAGTGATTCCCTCCCCTCGGGCACGCTCCCCGAGAGAAAGACCATCGCTCCGCGCGCGATCGCGTTATCCAGCAGTGAGTAGAGGGAAAGGGGTTGTGGCGGGCGACCCAGGCCGTACCCGGTGGCATAGGCGATGATCGCCGGCCGCATGTATGGACTTGCTGCTACAACCGGGTACTCGAGGCTCGAGACGCATCCCGCCACCGCCGTGCCGTGACCATTGGGATCGGCGCCATCGTCTCCCCGCAGCGAATCCAGCGAGAGTATATTCCCGGCCAGCATGGCCGGGATACCCTGCAGGCTCCCGGTCCCCAGGCCCGTATCCCCCAGCGCAACCGGCTCTTCCCCGGCCGTCGCCGTCTGGAGGAGTACCGCATCCGTCCCCGGCCGGTCGAGTCCGCCGGCGTCTACTCCCGGGAGCGTGCCGTCCGTGCAGAGCTCCATCCACTCCACCGCGGGCAGGGAGGCCACGTCGCTCAGCGCACTGACGGGCATGCGCAGCGCGATCACCCCGCACCAGGCATCCGCCTGCGCACCGATGATCTGTACCGGCAGGTCCGTCAGGGCGGCCAGGGTATCCTCCAGGAAGCGGGCTGAAAACACCTCCACCATGACATTCACCTCGCCGCCCTGCGAGAGTCGGAGTTGCAGGGCGGGGGATACCTTGAAATAAGGCTGGTACAGGCCGTACCACGCCACGAAATCCAGCTCCCCCATGCGGGAACGGGTGTCCCCGTTCATCCCCACCATCAGCGTATTATAGGGCAGGTAGCCCCGGGGCTCTCCCCCTATACGGCGCAGGTCTTCCACCCATACTTCCTTGATGGACCCCATGCACTGCACCAGGTACAGCGCCGTCACCTCGGAGGGATACCCGTCCATCCTGAAGGATGCGGGGATGGCGCCCGCATCGTAGTCCTGCATGTAGATGGCGCCGTTGAGCAGCAGTATCGGCAACTGCAGCGCGGGCTGTTGATCCTGGGCGTGCAGGACGTGAGCCGGGGCCGCCAGTACCGCGAGCATCGTTACGGCCACCAGCACTGCCGCCCACCGCTTGGCCACCGCCCCTCCACGCACCTGGTAGCAACCCAAGGGCACCTCCTTAACGCTGGATCACTCACCTCGTTATGTTATCCGGCTATCGGGGGGCCGGTAAAGCGCCGCTGAGGCGGAAGAAACACGGGTGAGGCGAGATGATTCAGAACATGCTGCTGCGCGGCCTCCAGTTGCGTGCTTCCTCCATCATCGCCTCCAGGTTGCGTATCGGTGCATCCAGGGGCACGTCGCATCCCGTGGAGAGGACGAAGTTGCGCGCCTTGTGCATATGTCGGAGCAGGCGCCGCACCTCCCAGCGCACGTCATCGGGCGTACCGCGTTGAATGATACGCTTGGGATCGATATTGCCGAAGATGACCATGTTGGCCGGGACCCTGTCGAGCTCACGCGGGAGGTTGACTTTGGAGTCGAGGCAGATGCCCTCGACTCCGGTTAACGTCAACTCCTCGAGCAGATGGGCTACATCGCCACATACATGCAGCAGGGAGATGGCGCCCGAGGACCTGATGATCCCCGCCAGCCCGCCAAGGTAAGGGCGGCATAGCAGGCCGTATTCCTGCGCCTTGAGCGCCTCGGCCGCGGGATCTACCACCACGACCATATCCACGCGCGCGGCCAGGGCGGCGGCGTATTCCGCGATGATGGAGGTAGTGAACCCGAGTGGCTCCGTCAGGGTATCCCCCAGCTTCACGCTGTCCAGCAGTTCCTGCATTCCCATGAGCTGAGCCAGCAGAGTGAAGGGACCGGTAACGTAGGCACCGCTCATCCTCTCCTCGCCATCGCTCAGGCTTTCGGCAACATCCAGAAAATGGGGCATGCGCGCCGTCTTCTCGGGGTCGGGGAGGCCGAGTTCGTAGAACCTCTCCAGCTTCGGCAGTCGCTGCTCGGACAGGCTGGGGGGCATTTTATCGAAAAAGTCCACCTCCAGGCCCATGGATTCCGCCTCCACGCTGAGATCAAGGAGAGTGAAGACGATATCGGGTTTCAAGCGGTTCTCCAACGCCCGCAAGGCCGCCAGCTGCACGAGCGGATCGTGCAGGGCTTCACGCACCGATCGCCCGATCAGCCTGATACCGGGATAACCCGCCAGGGGTGCCGTCATACGGCCGTCTTTGCTCATGACCCGGTCCAGGAGGTTCATCGCCTGCTACTCCCCGCCGCCCCGGTAAATACCGGCCGGCAGCGGCGCCTCGCGCGGCCACTCGGCCCAGTAATCCAGGAACCCGCGCAACACGCGCCAGTACCAGGGGCGGTCGAACCCGTCGAACGCACAATGCGAACCGGTGGGCAATACCCAGATATCCACGTTGGGATTTCCGCGCGCCGCATCGCTCAGCTCCTCCATCTCCACCATGGGACATATGGGGTCATCCTCCGCGTGCACGACGAGTAGAGGGGTCTCTACCTCGTGGATAAACCGTCCGGGGCTGGAGAGCGCGTATATCTCATCCTCCTCGAGTCCGTAGTGCGGGGCTACCACGTCGCTCATATAGCGCCGGAAATCCACGGAGAAGGGACGGCCGGCCAGGTATTCACGGGCTACCGGCATGTCCACGTAACGCCGCATGTCCTGGCGGCGCATCTCATGTAGATAGGAGAAAGCGAGATATACGGGGAAGAACATGTCCGCGGCGGGCGGGCGCGTACTTATATGTTCGACCATGCGCCGCATGGAGGCATATCCGTTCCAGGCAACGGCTCCTCCGGTGAGATAAGGATAGTCGCGGTTCTGCAAGGAAGCGTTCATCACCGAGCCGGCTCCCAGGCTGTATCCCACCGCCGCTGTGCTGGTGACCTCTTCTTGTTCTCCCAGAAACCGGCAGGCACCCAGGATATCCTGCCCTTCCTTCCAGCCGCCGGTGGTGGGAGAATGCGAGAGCTTCTGGCTCTCGCCGAAGTTGCGCAGATCAAGGGCCATAACGTTGTATCCCCATCCCGAGAAAGCTTCCAGGGCCGGGTTCATGACGTAGTTCTGATTCTTGGAGCCGAACAGCCCGTGCGAGAAGACCACGCCGGGTCTCTTGCGGCCATCCCGGTGCAATGCGAGCATTGCGACGAGTGGGGTCCCATCCAGGCTGGAAAAGTTAACTTTCTCGAACTGCGGTGGATAGGGATAGACGTAACCCGCGGTGGAACGGCGAACGTCCAGACTCATGGGCAGGAGATCGGGCCCGAAGGCGGCGGCCAGGCTGTAGAGGTACGGCTTTCCGGGATTGAAGGGGACGCCGCGCAGGCTGGAGGCGACCGCCTGCATACTCCTGCCGTTTCCCGCCTCACGCGGGGTTTCATATCGCGGAGCCTCCTCGAGGTTGCGGCGGAAACGATCGTGCAGTGCCCAGGTCCATCCCGCGGTGAAACCACCCGCCATACCCAGGGAAGCGGCGCCACAGGCCGCCAGCTGGCTCGCTAGCCCTCTTCTCCTCATCTTCCGGCCACCTCCATTCGGCGTGGACGCCAAACCATCAATAAAGCAGGCATGGCTGTACGGCGACGTAGACATTATAAGGATAAAGCATTCAAACAACCGGGCCAATGGTCACGGCCCGGTGCACCCCTCAGGCACTATGCCGGAGGTGGTGGCGGAGGGATGCGCGGGGCAGGTAGACCTCCCTGCTCGCGACCTGCACCTTGCTCGCATCCACGTGGAAGCGTCCGGCGCGCCGGCAGTGCCCGCAGAGGAGCGAGCCCCTGGCCATGCGGCCTCCGCAGAGGGGGCAGTGGA
Organism: Actinomycetota bacterium; assembly: GCA_003598015.1. Lineage (GTDB taxonomy): Bacteria > Actinomycetota > Geothermincolia > Geothermincolales > RBG-13-55-18 > SURF-21. Next base: position 43,653 of record QZKE01000013.1, read on the forward strand.
TGCCGCCTTCGGAGATGAGATATCCTGGCTCTGTCCGCTTCTTCATTTCGTATCCCTTCGGTCGAATATGACTTCACCATATTCAACGTCCCGCCCCGGCTTTGCTCTACACTTCTTCTGTTATTCTTTTCGTCCGCTAATATAATTACCTCAAGTATGTTTTTGCCCGGATATTTGGGGGAGGCAGCTGCCCTGGCCGTATATCAGCCTGAAGATGTCGTAACGCAGCCGGCAGAGTCCCGGAACGGCGCCAGCCTCTGCAAGCGTTTCTTGGGCGAGGTAATGGTCGCCGGCGGTTGCGTACTCTGCATAACGGCCGCAACCGCGCTTCCCTGGGCAAGAGCCGACGTAACCTGGAGGAGCATGCTCTTCGAGACGGACGTGGGCCTGGGGATATTCACGTTCCGGCTCACGGACAATCCCTGGCTCGCCGCCGCACTCATATCCATCGCGGCCCTGTGCATGGCGGGCCTTTTCTGGAGGCGCCGCGCGGGAAGTATCGCCATTGCCACCTCTCTCCTGCTCCTCGGCGGTTCCGCCGCCTACATCATCAGCCTCATCGAGGATGCCTATGACTTCCTCGGCTTCTACAGGCAGTTGCTGGAATTCGTGAGGAGCCTTCCCATGGTGGGTCCGCTGGTTGAATCGGTGATCCGCGAGCGCCTTTCCATAACCGCCTTTCCACACGTAGGCGTGTTCGCCTTCGTCCTCTCCACCCTTCTCATCCTGGGCGGAGGGCTGCTCATCAGGCGCCGTCATGTATAATTGTTGCATGAAAATAGTGCACTATACCGAGGTTCCGGCTGAGAATCCGGGTGGAGAAACCCGGGGTGTCACCATAAGATGGGTCATTTCCGAGGAAGATGGAGCGCCCACCTATTACATGCGGGTATTCGAGATCGCACCCGGAGGCTACTCTCCCCTACACCGCCACCCCTGGGAACACGAGATATACATCCTCTCCGGGGAGGGAGAGATGGTGCAGGAAGAGGGGAGTGAGGCCGTGCGGCCGGGCACCGCCGTTTTCATCCCCGGTGAGGAGCTGCACCAGATAAAGAATGCCGGCGAACAACTATTACGCTTCATCTGTACCATACCCTCCACCGGCATGTGAATGCCGGGACGGCTGGAGGGAGGTCGCCGCAGATCCGCAGCGCTTGCCAGCTCGCCTCACCGCAAGTTATATATGAGCATTTCTCTCGAGCCAGATAGATAGGTAAGCAGGTAGATCGGGGTCAGATAAGAAGACACGGGGGTGAATCCGCATGCATGACCAGGATGCAAGGCTCGTGAATATGTGGCAGCTGAGCCTCGGGGAGATACTGGCGCGCAACGCGCGCAAGATGCCAAACAGGGAGGCAGTCGTCTTCGAGGGCAGGCGCTACAGCTACCGCGAATTCGACACCAGGACCAACATGCTGGCCAACGCCATGATCGACCGCGGTTACGACAAGGGCACCAAGGTCGCCCAGGTGATGTTCAACTGCAGCGAACTAGTAGAGGGCTACCTGGCTGTGGCCAAGGTGGGCGGCATCAGCGTGCCCCTCAACTTCCGCCTCACGGCCGGGGAGATCCTTTACCAGCTCGAGAACAGTGAATCCAAGGCCTTGCTCTTCGGAGAAGAGTTCACCCCCGTGGTCGAGGAGGTATCCGCCGAGGCTCCCGATCTCGATTACATATGCATCGGATCGACCATCCCCGCCTTCGCCATGGCCTACGAGGACTTTCTCTCCAGGGGGAGCGAGGATTATCCGAACGTTGCCATCTACGACGATGATCCCGCCTTCATCATGTACACGTCTGGCACCACCGGCAAGCCCAAGGGGGCCGTGCTCACCCACAAGAATCAGATCATGAACGTGGTCAACACGCTGATGGAGGCCTCCAAGGAAGTGCAGTGGCAGGATCACGAGAGAATCCAGTTCGTGGCCCCCCTCTTCCACGAAGCCGCCCTGGCCCTGGCCATCGCTACCCTGTTCCAGAACGGCACCATGTTCATCCTGCGCTTCTTCGAGCCGGAGAAGCTGATGAAGCAGATCGAGAACGAGGCCATCACGGCTACCTTCATGCCCCCTGTGATGTCCACCTTCGTCCTCAATACCGTCGATGTCGCCAAATACGACACCTCCAGCCTGCGCATATTGCTTTCCGGGGCGGCCATCCTGCCCACGGAGACGAGGCGCCAGTTGGGCGAGGCCTTCCCCAACGTCAAGCTCTTCGATGTCTTCGGCCAGACGGAGATGAGCCCGGTAACCACCATACTCAAACCCTCCCACGCCACGGGGCGCACGGCCTCGGTGGGTCAGGCGGTGGTCAACGTGGAGATACGGGTGGTGGACGAGGATGATAACGACGTCCCCGTGGGAGAGGTCGGCGAGATCGTCTACCGGGGCCCCACGGTCATGAAGGAATATTACAAGAACCCCGAGGCCACCGCCGAGGCGTTGCGGGGAGGATGGTTCCACTCCGGCGATATGGTGCGCATGGACGAGGAGGGCTTCTACTACGTTGTGGACCGCAAGAAGGACATGATCATCTCCGGTGGAGAGAACATCTACCCGGCGGAGATAGAAGACGTCCTCTACCGTAACCCCAAGATACTCGAAGCCGCGGTGATCGGTGTTTTCGACGAGGTGTGGGGGGAGGCGGTAATGGCCATCGTGGTGCCTAAGCCGGATGAGACCCTAACCAAGGGTGAGGTCATCACCTGGTGTGGCAAGCATCTCGCGGGATACAAGAAACCGAAATACGTTGAGTTCATGGAAGCCCTGCCGCGCAACGCCGCCATGAAGGTCGTGAAAGGCGAGCTGCGCTCGGCCTACGGCAAGTCCATACGCTACGAATAGGATCGAAACCGGGAATCCTTCCCGAAAAGAAACACTGGGCATGCACCGGGCCCAGGCAAGTCCCTGGGCCCGATAGGTTTTTCCTCCCGCGCATCCGCCTCCCGGTCTATTCCACCGCCTCTTCGATGGCTGTCTTCTCCTTGTGCTGTATACGCCCGACATAGATGCCGATGATGAAATCCATGACGGCGACGACCAGCAGGTAGATCCCGAGGATGACCATGAGCGCATACACGGTGCCGGCCGTCCAGGCGAGGATCGCTATACCGAAGCCCAGTGAGATCACCCCGAATACGGCAAGGATCCCCCTCCCGGATTCCGGCGGCATATCGATGGCTATGGCGATCTCGGCGATGCCCATGATGATCACCCAGATGCCGGCGAGTATAGCCACGAAAGCGAGGGTGAAGTCCGTATGGTTTACGAAGATCAGCCCGATGAGCAGGCCAACCAGGCCCCAGACCAGCGTCCATCCCCACGGCTCCTTGCGGAAGACGAAGATTATCGAACGTATCAGATTAACGACTCCGTCTACAATCAGAAAGATTCCCAGGAGGATGATGAAGGTTCTCAGGGTCGCCCCGGGGTAGGCCAGAAAAAGGATGCCGAATATCAACGCCAGGATGCCCCTCAGTACGTAGGACCACCAGCTCCTGTACAAGATGTCTATCTCCATGAGACCCCCTTATCATGATCTTGTCATGCGGTAACGCATGTGGAATGCATGGCGCAACCGCCTCGATACGTGGATAGGCTCTTTGGCTCTCACCTCCTTTCGATGCCTTGTACTCATTATTCCCATCCTGTCGCCCTTTCCCGACAACCATTCATCCACCATGCTATCTGCGCGGCATGTATTTCCAATTATGAATTCTCTGCCCGCCATGCCTTATCCTGCATAGGCGGCGGTTCTGACCGCCGTTTGTATCGCAGGGGCCTCGATCGTCGCCTTCCATCTCAGGGAGCGGCAGTCCGCTTCTTGCTTCGCAGGGCCCGCCCGAGGGGAGTTTCCAGATGACGTATGCGCCTGCCCAACTCGGAGACCTCGCCCGCCAGCCAGGTCTGGTGCCGCAGCGCGTACATGATATAGCCAGCGATGGTCATAGCGGCTCCAATGAGCACTGCCTTCAGGCCGAGTGAGGGGAGCTGGACGGCCGCCGCCACGAATCCGAGGGCGGGAATGGTTATGCCACCCGGCAGCTTCACCCCCCCGCCCTGCCAACCCCGCCGGGCGACCTTGAAAGCGGCGACGTTGACCACCAGCATGGCGTAGATGGCCGTTACGTTGGAGAGCGCCACGATAAGGTCGCCGCCGCGGGCCAGAGAGATAAGTACCGCCGCAATCCCCGTAGCGAGCAGAACGCTGAACACGGGATGACCCCGCCGAGACATGCGTCCTGCCGCCGCCGGTACGTCGCCCTGGTGGGCGAGGCGGATCATGAGTTCGTTGCAGCTCAGAACATCCCCGTTGGCGGCTGAGAGCGTGGAAACACAGGCGGCGAAGGCAACGAGCGGTCCCCCCCATGAGCCCATGAGCGCGTTCGCCGCCTTGCCCAGTCCCGCATCCCCGAAATCGCTCTGGCCGCTCGCCAGCATGGCCACGATCACGCCCACGTAAACGGCTGCCGAAATCAAGATGGAGATGACGATGGCGCGCGGCACGGTGCGGTCGGGATCGCGCACCGAACCGGCGATGTTGGTCACCACGTTGAATCCGGTATAAGCGGTAAAGAGGATGGCCGTGGTGGCGAGCACGGAGCCGCGTCCGCCCGCGAAAAAGGCGTCCACTGCACGGCGCCGATCTGCGCCAGCCCATAGCCGGAGAACAGGACAAGGATCCCCACCTTCAAGCCCACCAGTCCCGTCTCTGCCTTGCCGACAATATCGGCGGGGCCGAGGTTGAGGAGGGCTATCGCGGCCACCGCGATGAGAGATGCCGCGGTCGGACCCAGCGAGGCCACGAAGTATTCGTTGAGATAGGCGCCGAAGGAGATGAGCACGAAGGCGGTGCAGCTTACGGCGCTGAGGTAGAATCCCCACATGGACACGAAGCGCCAGCCAGGAGACAGGATCTCGCCCAGTGGGGCGTATCCCGAATCGCCGGACTTGGAACGGCTGGATATCACCACGAAGGATAGGGCCGAGAGCAGCATCACCCCGCCCGCGATGAGATAAGCCAGGATGGCGGCGGGACCGGTTTCATCTACCGCCAGCCCGGAAAGGGTGAAAACCCCGCCCCCGATCATCGTCCCCACGCAGAAGGCGACGCAGGGCACCAGCCCTATCTGGTGCTTGCCCTCCCCAGGACGCCGGTCATTGCGTGCCATGCTCCAGCCCTTTGCCCGAAGCTCGCTCCCCGTTACCGCGCGCCTTATTCCGGCAGAGCGTTGTAGTCATCCAGCATCCACTGGGGCAGCTTGTTCTCGTAGTAATCCCTGCTGCCGACGTAGCGCAAGACCTCTTCGTAGAGATCGGGGCGGTATACCTTGAGCACCAGTACCTGGAATTCCAGAAAGTCGGGGTCGATTATGTGCGGGCGCTGGTTCACCACGCCCGTCTGCGAGAACTCGAAGTAGAGCGCGGCCGACCGCAGGGAGCCCTCCGCGACCTCTACGCCGTATCCCCCGTCGCTACCGTAGATCTCAGCCCACAGATCCACGGTCTTGGCTTCGTCCTCCGGCACGTCCATTCCGTATTCCACGGCCAGGTCGTAGAGCTTCTGTGCCTTGCGTATCGCCTCCGTATTCACCTCGGGCTTGCCCCATGCGTTCCACACCACAGCCGAGAGCGCCATGAGGGCGAGGACGATGACCGCGGCCAGCGTCCACCTGAACCATTTCGCGTGGATTATCCCGCCGCTCATTCCGCACCTCCTTCCTCCGGGGGTGCGGTATCTACGTGCACCTTCCAGGAAGGCTTGCTCCGCCACAAGAAGAGGAAGGGTATCCCCAATCCCAGAACGAGCACTCCCCCGAGAAGCATCGCCGCATACGTCGCCGGAGAGCCGCTGCCGAACTGGGACGGTGGCACGAGGCCGATGAGGAAGACGAGTATGGAGGATACCAGGCCCACCCCCGCCACGGCCAGCAGCGCCGGCACCCGGTATCCGCGCGGGTGGTCGGGCTGGCTGCGGCGCAGCTTCACCACGGCTATGAACAAGAGCACGTACATGATGAGGTAGATCTGGGTAGTCATGGCCGAGAGAATCCAGAAGGCACTGCTCACGTTGGGGATGAACGCGAAGAGCAAGGCCACGATGGACACGACGACCCCCTGGGCGAAGAGGATGTTTATCTGGATGCCGTTCTTGTTCGTCTTCTGCAATACCGGTGGCAGGAAGCCGTTTTCCCTCCCCACCAGGAGTAAACCCTTGCTGGGGCCGGCAAGCCAGCCCATCATGCCGCCGAGCATGGCGCAGACGAGCATGAACGCGAACACCGGCGTGAGGAATCCGATCCCGAAGTATCCGAAGAACTGCTGGAACGCCTGCATCACTCCCGCGGTGAGGCTGAGTTGATCCCGCGGCACCACGAAGGAGATGGCCAGCGCCGGCAGGACGAAGATGGCCACCGCCATTCCCGAGGCGAGGAACATCGCCTTGGGGAAGTCCCTGCTGGGATTCTCCATGCGGCTGACGTGGACCGCGTTTACCTCCATGCCGGCATAGGAGAGGAAATTGTTGACGATGAGCACCAGGCTGGCCAGCCCGGTGAACTCGGGCAGGAGGCCGGTGCCCGCCGAGTAGTTCGGTCCGCTTCCGGAAAGGTAGATTATTCCCAGCACCACCAGGGTCAGCCCGGGGATGAGGGTGCCGATGACCATGCCGCCGCTGGAGAGGATGGCGCTGGTCGACAACCCGCGCAGCGATACGAAGGTGGCGATCCAGTAGAGGACGAGGATGACGATGCCGGTGTACAGGCCGCTCGAGGCCAGGTTCGGGTTGATGATGAAGGCGAGGGTGCTGGCCACCGACGCGAGCAGGCTGGGGTAATAGGTGAGTGTCATGGCGTACTGGGTCCAGATGGCGATGAAACCGGAGCGCGGGCCGATTCCCTCTGAGACCCACTTGTACACGCCGCCATCCCACCCGCTGGCCAGTTCGGCCGATACCAGCGCGGTGGGAATGAGGAAGACTATCGCCGGCAGCAGGTACAGGAATATGGCCGCCCACCCATAGATAGCCATGGAAGGCGTGTTGCGGATACTTGCCACGCAGGCAACGGTCATGAAGCAGATGGTGGTCCAGCTAAGATACTTTACACCGTTTCCGGCTGTACCCCCGTTGTTCTCGGTCATTGCCTCCCCCCTTCCTTCTCCCTCCGACCTCCCTGTCTGTTGTTCTCAGGCCCCGTCGTCCGCCAGGTATTGCAGGAGCAAGGCCTCGGCGAGTATACAGCGTTCGAGCTCCGCTAGATCGACGCTCTCGTCGGGCGAATGGATCGCCGCCGCGGTGTCCTCCGCCCCCCAGAGAACGATCTCGGCCCGCGGGGCTATGGCCGCCAGGTTGCTGATGAGCGGTATCGAGCCCCCCTGCCCCATGAGCACGCTCTCCTTGCCGTACACCTCGTGCATCGCCCGCTTCGCCGCCGCGTAACCGGGGCCGTCCGTCTTCGCCGCGAAGGCCGGCCCCGCCTGCCCCTCGCTCACCTTCACTTCTACACCCCATGGCGCGTACGCCCGCAGGTGCGCGGCGAGGAGGGCGCGGGCACGCTCGGAGTCCTGCCCGGGCGGGACACGCATACTGATCACCGCACGGGCCTCCGGGATGAGAGCGTTCGCCGCGCCCTCCACCGCCGGCGCATCCAGGCCGATGACGGTGACCGACGGCTTTGCCCACAGCCTGTCCGATATGCTCCCGTCTCCGATGAGCGGGACACCGGGCAGCACGCCGCAGGTCTCCCTGTACACGTCCTCCGGATAATCCAGTCCCACCCACGGCTGCGAGGCGATACCCTTCACCGCGGGGTTCCCCTTCTCGTCGAGCAACCCCGCAAGAAGGCGTATGAGTACCATGAGCGCATCCGGAGCCGGACCGCCGAACATGCCGCTGTGCACCGCGCCACGCAGGGTCTTCACCTCGACCGTGCATACGGCAAGCCCTCTCAGGGTCGTGGTCAGGGTCGGTTCTCCCACCTTCCAGTTACCCACGTCGCCTACTACGATCACGTCCGCCTGGAAGGGCTCCGGATTCTCGAGCACGTAGTCATCGAGGTGGCTCGCCGTCTCCTCTTCGCCCTCGATGACCAGCTTGACCGTCACCGGCGGTTTGCCCCCAAAGACGCGCATGACCGCGGCATGCATGACGACGCCCGATTTGTCATCGGCGGCTCCGCGCCCGTAGAGCCGTCCCTTCCGCACCGAGGGTTCGAAGGGTGGAGATTCCCAATCCTCCTCCGGCCCCGGAGGCTGCACGTCATAGTGGGCATACAGCAGCACCGTGGGCGCGCCGGTAGGTCCCGGCACCTCCCCGTACACGGTCGGATATCCATCGGCCACCTCCTGCAGGCGCGCGTTACCGATACCCACCGTTTTCATCAATTCCACCACCGCGGCGGACATCTCCCTGAGGGGTTCCGGTGGAAATCCCGGTAGAGATACGGACGGGATCTTCACCAGGCGCTCCAGGTCCTCCCGGACCTCGGACATCATGGCCTCGACCGCCGACCGCAACTGCTTGCTGTTCATGGCCCTCCCTTCCGCACCGATCGCTTGCAACCCGCGCTTCTCACAACCCCGTATTTAGAATCATCGTGATTCCCGGCGCTCCCCGTATCCCCCTTTTTACCTATATTCCCCACCCTTGAATCCTTTCTCCGGCGGTCTCTTTGCGACCCGAGCGCCACAGGATACGAGCTCGCCGTCGGATTCCGTAACCCCCTGCGATTATCTGCAATATCTTTCTCTAGGACAAGGGGATTTCCTCCATATCTGCACCCACACTTTCACGCCCTCCACGGGGATGTGGCGGAAGGAATATCCCTACGCAGACAGTAATAGTAAGCAAGGGAATCGGCGAAGGCGCGGCGGCGCCGAGCAGAGCGAGGAGAGCGCCGCCGCATCAGGCTTGAGCGCAAGCGGCACGCTTCCATCGCCGCGCGGGAAAGGAGCGCAAGCACTTTGTTAGAAGGGCAGTTCTACCTTCCAATCTCCTACGACCTCATCGCCACCTTCCTCTTCGCCGTCACCGGCGCCCTGGTGGCCTATCGCAAGGGCTACGATTACCTCGGCCTCTTCTCCCTGGCGCTGGCCACAGGCGCGGGCGGCGGTTTGATCCGTGACGGCATCTTCCTGCAGACGGGTCCTCCGGCTTTCGTCACCGATTGGCGCTACATGGCCATGGTCCTCGCCGCGGGATTTCTGGTTATCCTGGCCGGGGAGAACATCAAGCGCGTCAACCTGGTTATCCTCCTGGCCGACGCCCTGGGCCTGGGTTTTTATGCGGCCGTCGGCGCGCAGAAGAGCATAAACCTGGGCCTGAGCGTGCTCGCGGCGGGCCTTATCGGCCTGATCAACGCCGTGGGGGGCGGCATGCTGCGCGACGTTCTCTCCCGGGAAGAACCCATTATATTCCAGCCCGGCCAGCTCTATGCCATGGCCGCCCTGTTCGGGGTCACCACATTTCTTGCTTTGGGGGTCGGCTTCAGGATAAACGCACAAGCCGCGGCGCTCATCTCCATCGGGGTGGCCTTCGTGACGAGGACGGTCTCCATCATCTTCGATATCCACACCCATCCGGTCAAGGAACACCGGGGAAGAGCCGCGGTGAAGAGAAGCACGAGAAAGATGCGCCGTATCAGCCGTAAAAAGGGCGCAGATCTCTAGGCGCTCGAGCCGGTCCGCGGGAAAGAGCGGCAGTATATATTGTCGGGAGGATGATAACCCGGTATTGAAGCGTGTGTCCGCAGTGCGATTCCGTCCCCCAGCCCGGGCTATCGCCGCTCTCTTTATGTCTGCCCGTCAGGCAGGAAGTCCTCGCGATCGATGAGGTGGATGACCTCCAGGCAGTCCTTGACCATATCCTGGTACTTGCGCTGCTCCCACTTGAGGTATCCCACGGGACAGCGCACCGCCCTGATGCCCCTTACCAGGAGATCCCTCTTATCGTGGATATGGCCGGATATGGATATGGTCACCTTCTCGTGGGAGAAGAGGATTCCCGCCATGTCGCGCGAGCCGGGGAAAGGCACGCCCTCCACGGAAAGTACATCGAAGGGGGGATAGTGGGTGACCACCACGACCTCGCTTATAAGGGGGTCGCGGTTGAAGGCTTCTATGTCCTGGTCCAGGCGCAGGTTGAACTCGCGGGCCACCTCGGCGTCGGGTCTGCGGGCCGGCCACAGCCTTCCCTCCATCATCATGGAGATATCGCTCCAACAGGCCCAGCGCATATCATTCCACACGCTGTCCAGGAGATAATGGGTATCGCGGGGGAAAGCGGCGGACTCGGTGCCCGGTCCGGCGTGGTCGTACCATCCGATACTGCCCGCGAATCCGATCCCCTCGTGGATCACGGGCTCCATCCACAGGGGCACGAACCCGTTGCGCCGGCAAGCCTCGGGCAGGTAGAAATAGTATTTTTCGTAGGAATCGTGCCCTTTCTCCTGCATCTCCTCCGAGAGCACCCAGATATCCTGATTGCCTGGGACGAAGAGCTTGATGCAATGCAGGCCCGCGAAGCAGTCAAGCACGTATTCCAGGTCTCCCAGCTCGGGGCTCACGTCCCCGGCGATGACGAATACATCGGGATCGATGATCTTCAGTACCTTGCCGAGATAAGGAATAAGTTCCCAGTTGCGCTGAGATATGTCCACATGCAGGTCGCTGGTGTAAGCGATTCTCAAACCAGTATCCCCCCAGCCTCAGGCGGCCACATAGGGGTCAGGCCTGGAACGTGCCTATCCCAACCCAACGGTTCACCATGGTGAAGGTACATTTTCACCCGGCACGTTCCAGGCCTGACCCCAAGTGTGCCCGACTTGACCGCTCCCATCACATATTCACCCGGCATATATTCTAATGTATGACTGCGCAGATGTATGCGATAACCGGTGGTCCCGCCCCTGTTTCTCAAGCGCGCATGGCGTCGGACCGGTAGGTATGGGTCTGCTCTCCAACCTCGGGCTGGGGCAGGTGCGCGATGAAAGTGGAACCCCTGCCGTGCTCGCTCCTGACCTCTATGCGTCCACCATGGGCTTCGGTCAGGCGGTTGACGATATAAAGACCCAATCCCATACCCTTGATGGGGCCGAACTCCTTGCCCTCTCCCTGCCGGAAGGGTTGAAAGATGAAGCTGATGCTCTCCTCGCTTATCCCCTGCCCGTGATCGCGCACCCCGATGATCGCCTCCCGGCTGGTGCGCCTGGCAAAGACATCTATTGTTCCTCCCGGCGAAGAGTACTTCGCCGCATTATCCATGAGGTTGAAGAGAATGATCTCCAGCTTGTCCCGGTCGGCGACGATACGCTCCGCGCCCAACTCCACATCGACCTCGATGGCATGCTCCACGGAGCGGGCCTGCAGTTCCTCCACCAGGCTGCCGAGGAGAGTGTTCAAATCGACCTCCTCCGCGTTCAAGCCGAGTTTGCCCGACTCCAGGCGCGATACCTCCATCATGTTCACCACGCTGCGGCGCAGCCTGTCCGCCGCCTTGCTCAGCTTGTCCACTACCTCGTGGCTCTCCATGGCATCCAGGGTGTCACCGTAATCCCTGAGCACTTCCGAAAAGCCCATGATCAAAGTGAGCGGGTGGCGGATCTCGTGCGAGGCCATGTTTATAAGATCGGTCTTGTTGCGGACTTTCTCCTCCTGATCGCGGCACATCTCCTCCAGGAGACGGATGCGCCCCTGCAACGAGTCATGGCGCATCGGCGCGGTGGCGGAGGTGCCGAGGAGAGAGGCCGTCCTCTCGATCAGGGCCACCTCGCGCTCGCTGAAAGCGCCGCTGCGGGAATTGCCCACCAGCAGCACTCCCTTCATGTCCTCTCCCTGCAGTGCCACCGCCATATAGGAGCGTATTCCCTTTATCGCCAGTTCGTCTTCGCCCGGCCCGCGCAGGAAAGTATTGATGTTGTTGCGTATCAATCTTCCGGCACAGGACAGCGCCATCATCAAGGGCCCCTGTGCGTCGAGCAACTCCTCGTAGGCCTCCGCCTCGTCCTTCTCGCCCTTCAGCCATACCAGCCTTCTTATCCCGGCCTTGCCGTAGATGGAGAGAAGCAAGAGGTCTGCCCCCATGGTCGCATCGAGCTCCTTGGAGAGCCCGCCGCACAGCTCCTCGAGGGTAAGCGCGGATGAGAGGCGGCGCGAAATGCGCAGTAGGATGCGGTTCTCGTCCGCCGCGCTCTCCAGTCTCGCGCCCTCCATGTATGTCTCCAGCACGGAAACGGCCTGCCCGGCAAGGAAATGAGCCAGGCGGCGATGCAGTTCTCCGAAAGAGCCATCGCGCTCCAGCTTCTCGAAGACCAGTCCCCCCAGCCTGCCCTTTCTCCCGATGAGCGGCACGGCGATAATGGATCGGTCCACGCCGGGCGAGGACTCCCCCGCCGCCGTCTCCTTCTCCTCCCGGGGTTCCCGGCTGTAGAGGGCGTGGCCCCTCTCCAGGACCGCCGCGATCTCCCGGCTCGCCAGCAGGTTGATATCGGCGGCCTCGCAGCCCTCCGCGGTCTCCACGGCCCCTTCGAACGTACCGGCCTTCTCGTCGACGACCAGTATGGCGGCACGATCGCAATCCAGCAGTTCCCTCCCGCCCCTCGCCAGGATGCGCAGGGCGCGCTCCGGACTCTCGCATGCGGTCAATTCTCCCTCTATCTCCGTGAGTATCTCCAGCGAGCGGCGATAACCCTCGGCTTGCGTCCTCTCTTTCAGCCCCCTGGCCAGGCTGAGCAGCATGGCCGTCGCGGGCTGCAGGGAGTCTATCTCCGCCTTGGTCAGCCTCCTCTCCGCGGGGAAGTAGAGACCGGAAAGCACGAACATGCCGCTCTCTCTGGCCGGTACCAGCAACAGCACCAGGTTCTCGACGGAGGCCAGTTCGGCCGCGGGCAGCTCCTTCATGGCCGGGTTGTCCGGTTTGACCACCGCCATGCGTTGCAGATGAGCGGCCATACGCTCAAGTCCGGGTGTGTTCCTGAAGACGCTTTCACCTCCGTAGACCGTATCCGTGAACCACAGGAAACTCCGCTCGGGCGAGATATCCTCTCCGCAATATATGAAGGACATGCTCGCGCCCAGCTCGACCGATACGGAGCGCAGCGCCGTGGAGAGGAAATCGTCGACGCTCAGCGCTCCATCGGAGATGCGGGCGAAATCCTCGACGAGGGCGGGAAAATCCAATCCCGCCGCCGGCTCTTTGGCCATGCGGGTTCCCGTCTCCTCTCCCGAGAAGAGCAGTCCCAGGCGATAGGAGAGTTGGACCAGGAGTTCCATATCCTTCGCCTCCATGGCGGTATAGGCCTTGCCGAAGAGGGTCAGCAGGCCGACCAGCCTGTCTTCGTGGAAGATAGGAGTGAGGAGAAAGGACTTGACCTGGTTGGCATGGAAAAAAGGCTTTACCCCGGGAAAGTATTCGGCGATACGGCCCGCGTCCAGGCTGAATTCCCCTTCCTCGGATCGGCGCATCGCCTGCAGGACTTCGATGAGATTGTTTTCGAAGAGATGGTCGATTATCTCCGGCATCCCTCCCCATCCCCTCGATGCCACCAGCGCCGCCTGCTGTCCGCCGGGAGCCCCGCGTACGCGGTGGATCGTTCCCCCATCGACGTTGAGCAGCTTGATGAGGAGGTCCAGGCTGAGGGAAGCGGCGCGGGCATGATCTGCCTTCCCTATGAGGTAGTTGGAAATGATCCCCAGCTCTACCGCCGGGGTCTCCTTGTCGCTCTCCTCGCCGTCCGCCTTTTGCTCGAAGGAGAACAGCTCGACCATCCTCTCCAGCACCGCGCCGATAGCCGCTGCCCGGTAGGACTGCTGATCAGGAAGGGAGATCTCCCTCGGAATGGCCACGAGCAGGGCGGCCCGCAGGTGCGCGTGACTCCGCACCGGAAAGAGCAGCATCGCGTCCGACGGTTTGCTGCAGACATCCTCCAGCCCGAGCTCGGAGAGCTTGGCCATATCCACGGCGACGTAGCGGCGGGCAGGCTGCCGGGCGACCCATTCCATGGGCACCAGCCGCTCCCTGATACGCTCCCGGTCCTCCTCGGCCATATTCCACGCCAGCCGGGGCTCGAGAAACGAGGACATCTCCTTGCGGATGAAGAGCACCGCGCACTCCCCCCCCAGCGCCTCGGCGACACTTCCCAGGACTTCCTCGAGGGAGAATCCCTGTGAATACCGCTGCAGGACATCCCGATAGAGGTCCACCGCATCCTTGAGATCCATGTTCAACCCTTCCCCTCCGTCACTCAGCTAACTTGCCCGGGTTTTTAAGAGCACGAAACACCGGCGGAAACGGGGTTTCCGCTTTGTGACATTACTCCGTATAAATATTTCGCTTCCGTTCGCTTATTCCTTCCCGCCGCTCCGCCCTTGAGGCCGGCGGCTGTTATTCCCGCATACCCGCAGTCGCCGGCAGATTCCCGGCTACGGATAACGCGCGGCGACGCTTTCATGCTCCGCCCATACCCGTGCGTGACCGGGCACGGCGCAGTCTCTCCCTCCGGGGAGGATAATTCCGTCAGGACATCGCATCCACGCCAAAGACGAATACACGATGTTTCTCTTTCCGTTTGAATCCCCTCCGCGAATGCCCGCTCATGGCGCCGCTACGAAGATTATAAACCAAGCGGGCGACGTTCCTCATGGGTATCCATCGCGCCCGGCACACCAAGAGAGAGGCGCCCCATGAGGGGCGCCTCGATCGGTTCTCATATACTCGCTCTGTCCTAGCCGATCACGGGCTTGCGCCTCATCAGCAGGCTGTAGAGCAGCAGGGCGATGATGACGAGCAGCGAGATTATCCCCGCCACCAGCCAGCTGGACTTGCTGCCCTGTTTGTAGTTGTAGGTGGGCGGGGTCTGGTAGATGAAGGCGAGGCTGTTCTCGGCGTCCTCGGTGCGCCCCATGATGTGGTCGAACTCCTCGCCCCTTATCTTTATGGCCTCCAGTTGCGATTCGGTGAGGTAGAGCTCGCCCAGTTGGCCGGCCAGGCCATCGTACATCTGGGTGGTGCCGTCACTCATCTGGGTCAGGCCCGCCTCTATCTGGTCGGCACCGTAGATGAGGGTGTCGGGCGTGGTGGTGCTGCCCAGGCCGCTCACGGCGTCGCCCAACCCGGCGGAGACCATGATCAACCCCTCCTTGAGGCCGGGATCATTGAGGTTGCCGCTGGAGAGACCCGTCTTCATCTGGTACAGCCCGTGCTGCACCTGGGCCATGGCATAGAGCAGGGTGTCCTGCACACCCTCGGCGCCGATGCCCGCCTTCATCAGCTCCAGGCCGTTGCCGACCTGGGCGATGGCATAGAGGAGGGAGTCGGTGGTGGTTGCCGTGCCGATACCCTCCTTCATCTCGTTGAGGCCTCCGCTCATAGCCGACATGGCGTAGAGCAGGGTGTCCTGCGCATTCTCCGCGCCGATGCCCGCCTTCATCAGCTCCAGGCCGCTTTCCACCTGGGCGACGGCATAGCGGAGCGTATCGGGGGTTACGGGCGTCCCGAGACCCGCGAGTATGCTGTTCAGGCCGAGTTGTACCTGGTCCACGGCAAAGAGCAGGGTGTCGGGGACGGACGCAGCCCCGATCCCCGCTTTCATCTGCTCCAGTCCTCCCTGCACCTGGGCGACGGCGTAGAGGAGGGTGTCCGGTATGGCGGCGCCACCGAGGCCCGCCTTCATCTCCTCCAGCCCTCCCTTTATCTGGGCGGTGCCGTAGAGCAAGGTGTCGGGGGTCGTCGGGGAACCGATACCGCCGATCATCTGGCCGGTCCCCTCCAGCATGAGCCCGATGCCGTAGTGGAGAGACGGGTCGTTGGGATCCTCGCTGAGGATCAACCCCTGCTCGAGCAGGTCCACGATGGGCCCGGTCCAGGGTGCCATGAGCCGGATGAGGTTGGTGGCCTGCCAGATCTCTCCGCTGGTCGAAGTGGCGTTGTACATCTCGACCAGGCCGTCCTCGATCTCCTGGATGCCCTCGAGCAGGCCGGGGTCGGACGCCGATCCGCTGCTTATTCCCTTGGAGACCTGGTCGATGCCGAAGAGCAGGCTGTCGGGGGTGGTAATGGAACCGATGCCCGCCAGCATGGAATTGAGGCCGTCCGCCATAGCCGCCATGGCGTAGAGCAAGGTGTCGGGGGTGGCGGCGGAGCCGATGCCTGCCTTGGACTGCTCCAGGCCGTCACCCATGGCCGCCATGGCGTAGAGGAGGCTGTCGGGGGTGGTGGCGGAGCCGATGCCGGCATGCATGTCACCCAGGCCTATGCCCATCTGGTTCATGGCGTAAAGCAGGGTGTCCTCCATGGCCGCGCTCCCGATGCCCGCAACCATATCCTCAAGCCCCAGGGTGGCCTGATCGACGCCGTAGAGCAGGGTATCCGGGGTATCGACGGAGCCGATACCGGAAGACATCTCCTCCAGGCCGGCGTTCATGGCGCTCAAGGCATAGAGGGCGGAGTTGGCCACGTCGGGCCCGCCGATGCCCCCCAACATGCTCAGCAGTCCCACCGAGGTGGCATCTATGGCGTAACTGAGGGTATCGGGGGTGCCCGGATCGCCTATACCCGCCACCGCCTCGTCCACCCCTGGAATGAGTTGGGTATTCAGGGCGGCCTCGGCTTCAGGCAGGCCGGCGGCCATCTGCTCCAGGCCGTCCTTGACGGCGGCGGCGCCGTAGAGCAGCGTATCCTCGGTCTCCGGGCTGCCCAGCCCCTCATGCATCTGCCTCACCCCGTCGAAGAGCATCTCCAGCCCGACGATGAACTCCGGCAGGGTGTCGCGCTGGTTGGTCTGCGGGAATATGAAGTTGGCCGAGAGGACCAGGGGCGGGAGGGCGAAGTTCTTCACGTCCGCCTCTATCCAGATAATGTTCTCTTCCTCGGTGGCGGGCGGAAAGAGGGGGATGGACCACCCGACCTGGTAACGTTCCGGAAGAGGTACTACCACCCCGGTGGGGTCCGCCTCCAGGTTGAAGAAGACATCGTTAGGGAAATACCAGTCGTAGGGCAGGATGACCAGGGGGAGGTAGGTCTCCACTTCCTCGGTCTTTATCTCTCCCGTGACGGGGTCCTCGTACTCGAGTACGGTCGTCTCCTCGCTCTTGTTCCTCATCACCAGGGAGAGCCTCAAGTGGCCGTCCTGTCCCGTGATCTCGTTGGGATCGTTGATAACCTCGCCGTTCCACTCGTATATATATTTGAGGTCGAGGGGGATACGTATGCGCAGTTCCTTGATCATCTCCTCCGACTTGATCTCGGAGGAGCTCATCACGTTTCTCAGCCCGTCCACGTCAAGCCCCCTCCAGACCAGGGTATCGCCCTCGACCACCGGGGTCGTGAAACCGTGTACGCCCTGCCAGGGGCTGTTCCCCTCCAGGTCCTTGTCCTTGACCACATCGACGCTGCCCTCTCCGGTGAGACCGAAGAAGGTCACGACCCTGGCCGACTCGATATTGCCCCTGTAGTCGGTGTCGAGGACGACCGCCTCGGAGCTAATTATGTCGATCTCGTTTTCCGCCGGCTCGGCGCTGGCGGCCGGGAAGAAGGCGATCATGGTGAAGACGACCGCCGCGGCCACTACGGCGCTGACGAGCACCTTGCTCCTGTATTTCATCCTCTTCATCTCCATCACCACCTATTGCTCCAACGCGGCCGGCGCTTCCGCGGCCTTGGCCTTGCCGGGGGAGAGCACCAGGGCGTCCAGGATGGCGGCCACGAGCATGCCGATGAGGATGGAGAGCACCACCCCGATGAGGGTGGTGAGGGCGCGGTGGATGGCCTC
>QZKE01000096.1 GCA_003598015.1 Actinomycetota bacterium
GGTTATGCTCCCGGACGGAGGGCGGCGCGACGGTGCCAGTCGCCTGGACGGAGCGAAGCGAGGTCCAGGCCTGGCACGCATGCGATCGGTTATGCTCCCTTACGCACATGTGCATCAGGATGTTGCAGGATTCTTTACATTAATCCCAATATCTCCCCATAAATCCTTAATCCCCACTCCTTAGCCTGAACGTGTCAGCGCTGGAGAAAGAAGACTAAAAGGAGAGGGTGATGAGACCGAACAAGAGGCAGGTCAGAGGGATACTCGCGTTTATCCCTGTTTTCATCCTGGCGGCCGTCGTATCCTTGACGGCGATCTCCTGCGGGAGCGGTTCGGCGGCGGAGACCACGAGCACCACCAAACTTCCGCCCGGCGCCACCGGGGAGACGCTCACGGATACGGAGACCGGCGCGGAAGTTACGGCGGCCCAGGCGACGAGCCAGGAGGTGGAGGAAGAGGAAGAAGAGGAAGAAAAGACCACCGACTCCACCACCAGCTCGAGCGGCAGCACTTCGGCCGATCTCGTCAAGACGGTATATCTCTCGGGCGCTAATATCGCCGTGGTCTCGGCGGTCCGGGACGACAGCAACGCGGCCGCGCTCACCTCGAGCACGCGGGAGTTGAGCGGCGATTTCCTGCAGATAGAGTTGACGGTGGCCAACGTGGGAGACGAACTGGTGGATCTCTCCGACTTCTCCTTCCGCCTGTGGAACCCCGCCATCGATGCCGACCTCTACGAGGATTTCTACGGCAGTGACGGGACCTACGGAAGCTACGTGTCGGAGAACATCATCTCGGCTGCACTCCTGGACTACGAGACCCTGCAGCAGGTCTCTTACAAGGTGAGGATAGGGGAGACAGCGGAAGACCTCATGCTCTTCTTCGACCTCAATCCTCAGAATTCGGCCAGGAACGAGGGCGTCACCATGGCCGGCACCAACCTCATCATCTACGACACGGAGACCGGCGACCAGGTGGAGATCAACCTGGACGGCTACGCCGACTAGCGAAGGAGACGATACAAAAATGCGTTCCATCAATAGAGGCCTCAGGAGCTTCCGGCGCCACCCCCTGCGCAACCTGGTGGTCGTGCTGCTGCTCTTCGTCTGCCTGACCTTCTCCCTCTCCATGCTGGCGGTGAAGCTGGCGGCGGACAGCCAGGTGGAAGAGGTAAAGCAGAGCGTCGGCAACTATGCCGAGATACGGGTGAGCTCGGACTACCAGATGGCGGTGTTCGAGGAGGAGCTCTCACAGGAGGAGTCCGAAAGGGCGGCACAGGCACGCACCATGAGCGACGAGGAGATGCTCGAGCAGATGACCAGGTTCCTCGTACCCGAGGATTTGGCCGACCTCTTCTCGCAGCAGAGCGAGATCGTCACCTACGACAAGGTGCTGGAGACGCGGATCTCCCTGGACGATATCGAAAACACCCAGATGGAGACCATGGTTTCCATGCGGGAGAGGGGACCCCAGGGGGAAGCACCGACGGCCCTCTCCTCGAGTTCCTTCACCTTCGAGGGCAACACTGACGGCTCCTCGGTCTCCGACTTCATGCTGGGCAACAAGGTGCTGGTGGAGGGCTCCTTCTACGCCTACCAGGATTACCTCGATGCCAATCCGGTGGTGCTCATGGAAAAGACCCTGGCGGAGGAGAACGAACTCGAGGTTGGAGATACCGTCACCGCAAAGATCAGTGGCGAGAGCGGCAGGGACGCCGACGTCGAGCTGACCATCGTGGGTATCTACGAGTCGGTGGAGGCAGAACAGCAAGCCGAGGGTAGCAACACGGAGACTTTCAACCCCATGGGCGACACTTTCTACGCCCCCCTCTCGGTTGTACAGGAACTCAACAGCACCCCAGGATACGTCGAACTGGGCTCATATTACTTCGACAGCGTGGATTCAACCGGCGCGCTGCAGCAGGCCTTCGACGCGGAGATAGCCGACGGCGACACCTACGAGCTGGCGACGGATTATTCCGATTATGAGGCCATCGCCGATCCCCTGCTCAAGGTGGGCAAGACCTCCATGATCGGCCTGGCGGGAGCGCTGGGCGCCTGCGCCCTCATCATCCTGCTGGCCATGGCCATCATCATCGGCGGGCGTACCAGGGAGCTGGGCGTGCTCAAGGCCATCGGGGCGACCGACCGGCAGGTGATAGCCCAGTACGCGGTGGAGGTCGTCTGCATCTGCCTGGTGGCGATAGTGCTCGCCACGGGAGTCACCGCCCTCATATCTCAGAGCGTTGGTGACTGGCTGCTCAGCGGCAACCAGGCCGCGGAGACGACTGATACGGGCGAAGAAGGAATGGTCGCGGGAGGTCCGAGCCAGTTCATGGGAGGACCCATGGGCGGCGGGAGCAATCTCTATAAAGAGGGCGGCAGGTTCAGCGTAGCCTCCAGCGAGGACCAGAGCGCGAGCCTGGATGTGGTCTACCAGGGGAGCATGCTCCTCTACGGCATACTCATACTCCTGGGTATCAGCCTGCTGGGGATGGTGGTGCCGCTGATCTGGATAACGCGGCTCCGGCCGGCTCGCGTGCTGAGTATGGAATAGGAGGAAAAGATGCATGATCTACTGGAAGTAAAGGATATCAGCAAGACCTTCAAGGCCAAGGCGGGCGATGTTACGGCCGTGGATAACGTGAACCTGTCCGCCCGTAAGGGAGAGGTGACGGTTATCGTCGGCCCCTCCGGCTCGGGCAAGACCACCCTGCTCTATCTCATTGGCTCCCTGGAGGAGCCGGATGAAGGCGGGATCGAGGTCTTCGGCGAAGACATATGCTTGTCGGGAGCGGACCTCATCCAGTTCCGCCGCAAGAGGGTGGGATTCGTCTTCCAGTTCTTCAACCTCATCACGGCGCTAACCGCCCTGGAGAATGTCACCCTGCCCATGGACCTGGCGGACGGATCATCCCGTGGGCAACACGAGCGGGCGGTTGAGCTCCTGGCGCGCATGGGCATCGACGGGAGGCTGCAGAAGGCCAAGGCGAACAAGATGAGCGGGGGCGAGAAGCAGCGCGTGGCCATAGCCCGCGCCCTGGCCAACGACCCGGATATCATCCTGGCCGACGAGCCCACCGGCAACCTGGACACCGCCACCGGCAAGGTGGTGGTGGATATCCTGGTGGAGCTGGCGCGAAGGGACGGCAAGTGCGTGATTATCGTCACGCATGACGAGAGCATCCTGGAGGCGGCCGACTGGGCATATCACATGCAGGACGGCAGGTTGGAGGGCATAGATATCAAAGAAGGTTCTTCTCCATGAAGTACGGGCGGATTTCAGGCATAGGGGTCGGCCCTGGACTTATGCCTGAACCGCACGTAGGGGCCATGGGTAATATCCTGCTTACTTCGCTACCACCCTTCCCAGCTTCCTCAGGCATAAGTCCAGGGCCGACCCCTATGCCTGAGACTTCGCTACCACCCTTCCCAGCTTCCTCAGGCATAAGTCCAGGGCCGACCCCTATGCCGACCCCTATGCCTGAAATAGATAAAAGGATAGCGCCATGAAGAAGGCTTTCTATATTGCGATGACCGCGCTGCTTATCCTGGCGCCGGCCATGATGCTGTCCGGGTGCGGGAGCGGAGACAACGCAGCGGATAAGGCCAAGGCCGGGGAATTGATGCAGGAGGGCGACGCGTGGATGGAAGAGGCCGAGGCGGCCTACGCGTCCATCTCGGATGCCATGGAGGAGATGAGGGAGATGGCAGCCGGCGATGAAGAGAGCGGCGGCGAGACCGCAACGGAAGACGACGTGTCGGAAGGCCTCATGGATGGGATGCAGGCCGCTGCCGAGAGCATGGCGAGTTCTCTGCGGAAGGCCGAGGATGCATACCAGGGTATCGTCTCCCTCGGCGGTGCCGGGGATTACGAGGATTACGCCAATGTGATGCTCGAGTTGATCTCCGCCTACGAGCAGGCGATAGCCATGCAGGAAGAGATGGAAGAGAGGATGGCAGAGGGCGGCGGGACGGCCGCTCCACCCGAGGGTGGGACCCCCCCGTCAGGCATGACGCCCCCCGAGGGCGGCGCACCCCCGTCCGACATGACGCCCCCCGAGGATGGGGATTTCCCGTCCGGTATGACACCCCCCGAGGGCGGGACACCGCCCGAGGGGGGAGGGGGCCTCGCCACAAGAGGTATCTACCAGCGGATCGAAGATCTCAAGGCGGAGGCGGAAGCCATCAAAGCGGAAAAAAACCTCTGAGAAGATCTCCGGGAGTTGCAGGAAGGGAGTGAACGAGATATGGGAGACGAGGACGAGAGAAAAGAGTCATTAGGGAGCGAAATGCCGGAGGGCACCCCTCAGCCGGCTGGGGACGGAACGGCCGGAGCCGTTGCCGCGGAGAGCGGGCCGGAGGTGGCGGTCGATGAGAGCGCTTCTTCGCATGCGGTAATGCCACCGGGCGTTGGCGGTCCCGGCGCCGCCGAGGTGAAAGGCGGAGGCATCAAGAGATGGTTCGCCGGCCACAAGGTCCTAGCCGGAGTGGGCATGGGTATCCTGGCCGTTGCGCTTATCGCGGGGGCATTCGCGATAGGATACTGCGTGGGAAAGCCGAGCGGCGAAAAGGAGAGAAGGATCCCCGCCCAGCAGTTCCAGAACCGGGGGCCCATGCCGCCCGACCTGCGTTCGGCGCCCTCACCCGGTGGCGGAAGGATGGGGCAGGGACGGCTGGACGTGCTGGTCGAGTACCGTGACGAACTCGAAGGAGTGGTCGCCGGAGAGCTGGGCATCTCCACCACCGAGTTGACGGATGAGATCGCGGGTGGGAAGTCCATCGCCGAGATAGCGGAGGAAAAGGGAGTATCGGCCGACGATCTGACCGCGGCGGTCGCTGCGGAGATAGACGCCATCGCCGACGAACTGGTTGCGGAAGGCGAGATAACTGCGGCTCAGGCCGAGGACATGAAGTCAGAAGCGGAGTCCATGGCCTCGGTATTCATCGAGAGAGGTAACATGCGCCCCCCCATGCCTTCAGAATAGGGCAATGCCGCGCGATGATCTGACAGAGAAACGGGCACCGGTGCCGAGGACGTTGGGGATCCGCAGTCGGAGGATGTAACCAGGTGCACACGGGTTCGGGAACCCGAGGAATCGAGGTGTTGATCATGGATGAAAATATGGGGCCGGTATGGATACCCCCCGAACCGCCCTTGCTTCGCCCCCCGGTGAGACGGCGCAGAAGGGGGGCGGGCGCGGTCCTGCTCATCGCGGTGGCTATCGCGGTGGTCATGGCTGTAACCGTCGTCTTCACAATCCCGTTGATCTTCGGCGCCAATCCCATAGACGTCTTGAGCGGCAGGGGCGAGACGGCTGCGGAACAGGTTCAAACGGTCGAGAAAACCGTGGTCAGCGTGGACGAAGAGGCCGTGGTAGCGGTGGCCGGGCGGATGCTTCCCAGCGTAGTCTATATAGAGGTGGAGTTCCAACCCACGTTTCGCGGCGTAACGGCTACCGGGATAGGATCGGGTTTCGTCTATTCACCGGACGGATATATCGTCACCAACAATCACATGGTAGAGGGAGCCACCGGCATCAAGGTATCCCTTGCCGACGGCTCCACCTACGATGCGGAGTTGGTGGGAAGAGACTCCGATATGGATCTGGCGGTGCTGAAGATCGATATCTCCGGACTGCCCTCCGCCGCGCTGGGAACCTCCGCGGACCTGGTGGTGGGAGAGCTGGCCGTGGCCATCGGCAGCCCGGAGGGCTTCGAGCAGAGCGTTACATCGGGTATCATAAGCGCCCTCGGTCGCGATATCTTTATCCCGCCCGACGGCCCCGACCTCCGCGATCTCATACAGACCGACGCGGCCATCAATCCGGGCAATTCCGGAGGCCCGCTCTGTAACGGCTTGGGTGAGGTTATAGGCATCAACACCGCCATCGTATCCGAGAGCGGTGGGTATGACGGCATCGGTTTCGCCATACCCATCGACGACGCGCTGCCCGTTATCGAAGGTCTTATCGAGGGATGACGGCACGCGGCGCGATATAGAGCCCTGATAACCTGGCAGGATCCGGGTCCGGCAGGTCAGGACCCGGCTCTTTCGGTAGCGGTATCCATCACACGTTAACCTTTCGCTTGCCCTCTTCCATGCCGCTTGAATCCCTTGCAACCGTATGGCATCTGCAGCGCGCGCGAGTGTAGTATCATTGAGAAACGCTGTTGGATATGGCGAGGAGGATAGCGGTGGTGAAAGAAGAGGCGCGGACGGATTGGACGGGAAAGCGGGGGAAGCAGGGAGCCTTCCTCATGGCCAGGCCGGTGCGCAGGTTGGAGGAGGCTCTGCTGGGCCGGAGCAGCGCCGCCTTGTTGAAGAGGGTATTCTCCATCCTGAAGGGGGACATGGTGGTCCTGGATGTGGGTTGCGGATCCGGCTATCTCAGCCTTCCCATCGCCAGGAAACTCGACTCCGGAAGAGTTATCTGCGTAGATCTCTCGGAGGAGATGCTGGCCGGCCTCGCCAGGAGGGCGCGCGCGGCTGCGGTGAGCGACCGCATCCAGGTGATCAGGACGGCGGTGGACACCACCGGACTCGCCGACGCTGCGGTCGAGGTGGTTGTATCCAATAACCTCCTGCATGAGCTGCACGACCCCGTGGCGGCCGTCACGGAATGGGAGCGGGTACTGAAGCCCGGTGGGCACATGGCGCTTTCTGATTTCAGGACTACGCGTCTGACCAACCTCCTGATGTCCCACGAGCATGGAGAGGAAGCCAACGATCCCTTTGATGTCGAAGGGCTGAGAACGCTCCTTCAAGAAGCGGGCCTGGAGAACGTGGAGGTCACGCCCTACCGGAACAAACTCCTGGCCCTGGCCGACAAACCGGCCTGATGATGGACAGTATCTACAGGTAACAGCCCTCGGCGTATGCATCGAGATAGGCATCATCCACATACTCCGTAGATGTGTCCGCACCGCCAGGGATAGGGACTGCGCATGTCGCGCGGAGCGAGGGGGGGAGAGCTGCTGGCATCAGGCTCTTCAAGCGGTACGGCTGACCCCGTCTTCTCCGGCCGGCGATCACTCTCTTGTACCCGCTCAGCAGCGGCCTGTACTATTCTATAGGAGATGGTCTATGGATACTCGAAGGGGGGAGGACAATGCCGAACGTCTACATCGATGGCCCTCCCATCGCCGACCTGGAGGTTAAACGGACGCTCACCAGGGAGATAACCGACGCGATGGAAAAAGCCTATGGCATTCCCCGGCAGGCCTACGTGGTTATCGTCAAAGAGAACCCGCCGGAGAACGTCTGCGTAGGGGGGGAGCTGATCTGCGATCGCATGGCCCGGAGCGGCGAGGAGGGTTCCTGACCGTTCCGCGCGCGGCTCGACCTGGCAACCCCGGGTAGCGCCATCTATAATGTGTTGTGGGCTTGGCGAGGCTCTGAACAATACTCGGAAGGGTGACCGAGCTGGCCTAAGGTGATCGCCTGCTAAGCGATTGTGCGGGAGACCGCACCGTGGGTTCAAATCCCACCCCTTCCGCCAGATGTTGCGCCGGGAGGACACCGGTCCTCCCGGTTCGCTTTGCGGCGGCGATCTCTCCGTATGATATTGGGAACTGGCCGGCCTGAGCGAACCGCTATGTGCTCCCTGCTTGACCTCGTGTCGAACCTGCCGGTGGGGCGATTCACGTAATGGGATAAGGGGTAGAATATGAGTTGCAGGCGTGGGGAAAGGGCGGTGTTCCCCGGGCTGAGGGGATCCGGCAAGTCGATAGAGACGTGCTTTAAAGGCGGAAGGAGAAAGGTGTGAGCAAGAAAAGGACGATGAAGAAACGCGCGGCGTGGGAGGCAAAGCAACTCAAGAAAGAGATGAAGAAAGCGAAGGCGCGCAAGCGCAGGAGGAGGTTGCTGCTACTTTCGCTCATCGCAGGAGGGGTCATGGCGGCACAGGCCTCCCGCAAACCAAAGCCCACCCCCGGGAGCGGAACGGTTACGCTCAAGGACGCGGAGCCCGGCCCCCTGGCGTTTATGATGAGCGAGATGGTCAAGGGTTTCCTGCAGGACCCCTCCAAGAAGGCGCTCGCCGACAAGATGAACGTCTCCGTGGCCATACAGGATCTGGATAACCAGGAGATGGCCGCCACCATGGACTTCAAGGCCAGCGACGTCACTGTCTCCAACGGAGCTGCGGGTGCGGATATCTACATCGGCACCGAGCTTGCGCTGCTGCTCAGCCTGTCCGGCGCGGGCAAGGGGAAGCAGATGCTGCAATGGCTGAAGACCGAGGACGGGAAGAAGGTCGTAAACGCCGTGAAGAGCGGCAGGTTCAAGGTCAAAGGGGCCATCAAGAACGCCCCGCAGATGGCGTTGTTCCAGAAGTTCCTCACACCCACCGGCTGAGATAGGTCCTAATCGGCTGGAGGCAGGGGCTCGGAAGCTTCCCGGATGATACGGCGGACGGTGCCGCGCAATCTCTCGAGGTTGAAGGGCTTGGTGATGTAGGCCACGGCGCCCATCTCCTCGCACTTCCGCTGGTCGGCCGGGTTGGATTTCGCCGTGAGCATCACCACCGGTATGTCGCGGGTCTCATGCGCGGCCTTGAGGCGGCGCATGACCTCATAACCGTCCATCATGGGCATCATAATATCGAGCAGGATTATATCGGGCTTTTTCTCCAGGGCCAGACGTATGGCCTCTCTCCCGCTTTCGGCGAGGAGGACATCTATACCTGTCTTACCGAGGTTCAGCTCTATCAGCCGTAACAGCAGTCTGTCATCGTCCACCACCAGGGCACTCGCCGTCATGGCGGACCACCCCCCTCACGCTGTATATTCCCACCCTCTTGAAGATATAAACCACGGGTTGCTCTCCTGGTTACTCCGTGGCCATCCGCACCGTGGATAGGTTGCCGGCGCCGAGACCTTGCCTCGCTCCGGTGAAGCCGTTGACATCACTCGATCGAGGACATTATTATGTGACTGACTACCCAGTCGTAATCCGATACACCAGGTTTAAAGGTCGCGTAAGTGTTGCTCTTACATCGGATAAAGGCGGTCGATGCATGGCGGAAACAGGGGAGAGCTGGGATATAGGCGGTCTGGTAAAGGCATTTGAGGCGGACACTGGATCCGCCTTGACCCGCAGCCAGGTCAACCGCTATCTCAAGGAAGGCCTGCTGCCCCAGCCGGAAGAGGGCGAGACCTTCAACGAAAACCACCTGGAGAGGCTGCGCATGATCGAGCACCTGCGTTCCCGTTACGGGATCTCCCTGCGTGATATCTCCGGTCTTTTCGGGGTGATCGTGGGCGCGGCGCCAGGAGAGGTCGCCGAGGAGCCCGAGGAGGAGAGGCAGGCGGTCGACCGCGGGGAGCGCATCATCGCCAACGCGACCGAGCTATTCGCCGCCAAGGGATACCACGGTACCACCATCGACGAAATCGTACAGGCTACGGGGATCGCCAAGGGCACCTTCTATATATACTTCGACAGCAAGGAGGAGCTCCTGGTGGAGGTGATCAAGAGGCTGATAGATAATACGTTAGAGAAAATAGACAGCGAGCTGGAGAAGAAAGAGGAGAAGGATTTTATAACCCGGCTCGAGACCAAGGGCCAGGAGATGCTGGACCTCTACCTCAAGCGGAGCGAACTTCTCTACATGCTCCTGGGGGAGACGGTGGGCAACCCGCGCCTGATGGAGCAGTCCAGGGAAGTCTACGCAAGGTTGGCGGCACGGGTAGAAGAGGACCTGCGGGAGGGTATAGAGACGGGAGACATCTACCCCTTCGCAGACCTCAAGACCATCTCCTATGCGCTGGTCGGCATGGGGCAGAGTATCGCCGTACTGCTCTCGGGGGACGGTGAGGCCCAGATGGAGAAGACCTGGAGGTCGATGCACGAATTCATCCGGCGCGCCTTCTCCAGCAGAAACCGGTGATTATCCGGGGATTCTTGTCTGAGAGCACGCACACCTCGCGGAGAGGAGCCATAAGAATAGGACCCCGGTTTCCGGCAAACCGGGGTCAGCAGGGAGGGAGGTGCTCCGATTTGGGTACCGGAGCACGGATGAGGTCACACTCGGGCGGATGATACGGTGGAACCGTGTTGGGGCTTTCCAAGGGAGGGAAAGACCCTGACACATGCAGGTTCCACGCGCATGTCCTCTGAGCGGAGACCTGTTAGCTGCCTATGCTACCACAAAGTAACTTTCAATGCAAAGACTTTATCGTGAGAAAAAAGGTAGTCAGGCCTTGGGGTCACGCCCGGCTTGAGGCCTGAGTGAGCCGATCGATATAGCAGTCTGCAAACCGGTTCTTCTCCAAGAAGTGTGGGCGCCAGGCATAGGGGTCGGCCCTGGACTTATGCCTGGCGTTCTTCCTCCCCCCCCGTCCCCTCTTGACCTTTTCAGGCATAAGTCCAGGGCCGACCCCTATGCCTGGCGTTTCTCGCTATCCTTTGCCTACACTTCTTGGAGAAGACCAAACGCAAAAAAAGCTCTGATATAATGTCCTTGGCCATCATCGTGGCTTTCGTTGAAGCCTGAAAGGAGACAGGGTCCGTCCCGCGGAACTTCTTTGCGAGGGTAATATCAGCAAATAGCAGTACGAGGTCGGCTCATGGGGATTGGAGCCGATCGCAATCCAGGGAGGAGCACTAACCATGATGGGAGGAAACTGGGGCAAGGTGTTGAAGGTTGATCTCACCTCCGGTACAACCCAGGAGGAGGAGATCCCGGAGAAGGATTACCACGATTTTCTGGGCGGTAGCGGGCTGGCCGCCAAATGGTTCTTCGACAACGAAGGCTGGAAGGTGGAATCCCTCTCGCCGGAGAACCCCCTGATGATCATGAACGGGCCCCTCTCGGGAACATCTCTGCCCGGGGTGTCCCGCCTGGAGATATGCGCCCGCTCACCCCTGACCGGCATCTGGGGCGAGGCTTCCATGGGAGGACATTTCTCCCCGCAACTGAAGCGGACCGGTTATGACGGCATCATTGTCGTGGGTGCTTCGGAAAAACCGGTCTACCTTTATGTAAGCGATGAGAAGGTGGAGATAAGGGACGCCTCCCACCTCTGGGGCAAGGATACCTACGAGGCGGAGGACCTGCTCAAGGAGGAGGTAGGGGACAAGAGAGCCCAGGTCATATCCATCGGCCCCGCGGGGGAGAACATGGTGAAGTTCGCCTGCGTGATGAACGACCGTGGGTCCACTGCCGGCAGGTGTGGCATGGGCGCGGTGATGGGCTCCAAGAAACTCAAGGCCGTAGTAGCCCGGGGCAACAAGAAGGTGCCCGTGGCCGGCGAGGAAGCATATAAAGAAGCCCGTGAGAAGATGTCGGAGCTCCTCAAGTGGAGCCTGGTGGCCGATGGCCTGCATAACTTCGGTTCCAACGTGCACATGGAATACGGTATGGCCATCAGCGACGTCCCCACCAAGAACTGGCGTATGGCCTACTGGGCCGCCGGACCCGAGAAGCTCGGGGGCACCGCCGTTGCCGAGAGCATCCTCACCAAGACGCACTCCTGCTTCGCCTGCCCCATCTCCTGTAAGAGGATCGTGGAGGTGAAGTCAGGCCCCTTCGCCGTCGAGGAAGGACCGGGTTCCGAGTACGAGGCCGCCGCCTCGCTGGGCACCCTGCAGTTCATGGACGACCGCGAGGCCAATCACAAGGCCAACGAGCTCTGCAATCGCTACGGTATGGATGTTATCTCCTGCGGCTCCACGCTGGCTTACGCCACCGAGGCCTTCGAGGCCGGACTCATCACCGAGAAGGACACGGGGGGCCTGAAGCTCGGTTGGGGCCAGCCGAAGGTCCTCCTCGACCTGGTTGAGAAGACCGCCCGCCGCGAGGGCATAGGTGACGACCTGGCCGAGGGCGTGCGGGCCATGGCGGAGAAATACGGCGGGAAGGAGATGGCCATCCACGTCAAAGGCCTGGAGTGCCCCATGCACGACCCCCGCGCCATGTGGGCCATGGCTCTCACCTACGCCACCTCCATCCGCGGTGCCTGCCACTGCGCCGACGCCAATCTCTACGTGGAGCTCGGTATACTCGACCTCAAGGAGCTGGGCGCCAAGAGGACCTGGCCTTATAAGGCCAAGGGGAAGGCGGCCCAGACCATCGCGGCGCAGAAGAAGGGGGTCATAGCCAACTCCGCGGTCATCTGCGAGTATGCCTGGAACGCCGCGGGAGGGCACATGTCGGAGATGGCCATGATGCTCAACTCGCTCACCGGTTTCAATTACAGTGCGGACGACCTCGCGAAAGCCGGCGACCGCATCTGGTACATCAAGCGGGCACTCGGCAATCTCATGGGAGCAACGCGCGAGGACGACCAGCTGCCCCGGCGCATCCTGGAGCCCCATGCCGAGGGTGCCACCTCCAGCCTGCACTCGGCGGTGTACCCGCAGTTCATGTCGCTGGCGCCCTTGCAGAAGCTGCGCATAGAGGGTCTGAAAAACACCACGGCGAGTATCCTGTCCAAGTACCTCTACCCCAATATGGACAAGATGCTTACCTCCATGAACAAGCTGCCCGGTTTCTCGGGCAAGCGCAAGAAACTGGAGGCCGGGGATGTGGAAGAGAAGAAGAAGAAGACGGTCGCGTTCGACGAGATGATCCAGGAGTTCTACCAGCTGAGAGATATAGATACGCAGGGTCGCCCCAGCCGCAGGCGCCTGGAGGAGCTCGGCCTCAAGGATGTAGCCGAAGCCCTGCATTCGTAGGTGGTTCACTCACGCCTCCGGTGAATTGGTCGTGAGGAAGAAAAGGGGTCCCGTACCGGTCGTGTAGGTGGATGGGGCCCCTTATAATATTGGCGATGGGATGACCCACGCAGCCCCGGCTCGTGCGGCGAAGGGAGCTTGCGAGACAAGAGAGCAGAGGAAGGAAGCGACCATGGCCACGGTTAAGCTCTTCACCATACTGCGTAAAGCTACGGGCGAGCAGAGCTACGAGAGTTCGCAGCGCACGGTCGGCGCGGTATTGAAAGAGGTCGAGAAGAGACATGGTGACAAGGTGTCCAGGTACTTGAAGAACTGCATCGTGCTCGTGAACGGTCAGAACATAAGCTACCTGAAGGGCAAGAGGACCAAACTCGGCCCGGGAGACGAGGTCTCCCTCTTTCCGCCCGTCGCAGGTGGATGATGCGGCCGGGGGTTACCCCTTCATGCTCCATACATGGTTCTTCTCGGACAAGAACCATGTATATCTTCGAAACGATGTCGATCGAGTATGGACTCGTCCTGATACTGTAGGGGATGAAGCGCTGACCTCTAGACGGGGGTGATAGTCACTCCCGTTCCCGCGCTCGATGGCCCCTGCACCTGCAGCCCGGCCAGGGCTCGCACGCAGCCTGCGACCAGTTCCTCGCCACCGCTTACTCTCTCCAATGCTTCCTGGAGCAGGGTCGATACATCCCCCAGGTTGACATTGGAAGCAAGGGCGGACCATTGACGCAGATGATCGGTCTCCTGCTCGAGCCGGTCTGCGCTATGTTTGAGGGCTACCTTCAAGGTGACCAGGTCTATCCCTTCACGGCACATATTCCTCACCTCCTGCCAAAAGGGTCAAGTACAGTTCTCCGGCGGTGCCTTGCCCAACTCCAGCATGGCCTGGCGCAAGGTTTCCTTGCCCTTGTCGGTCATGCCGGACAGGGGAAGGCGCGTCCCTCCCACGGGTACTCCCATCCAGTTGAGGGCCTGCTTGATCGCGGTGGGGTTCGGCTCGCAGAAGAGAGCGCGCACCAGCGGCAACACCTGGAAGTGTATCTCCCGCGCTTCCTCCAGCCTGCCCTCCCATACCAGCCTGCACATGTGGCTGAACTCCGCGCCCAGCACATGGCCTACCGCCGCTATGCAGCCCTGGCCTCCCAGGCAGAGCACAAGGAATGTGACCGGGTCCTCACCGGAATATACGTGGAAATCCAGGCCTTCCCTGCGCACCTCCTCGATGATCGAGCAGACCTGCAGGATATCTCCCGAGGCTTCCTTCACACCCACGATGTTATCTATGCCGGCGAGGCGGAGCATGGTCTCCACCTCTATGTTTCTGCCCGTCCTGAAAGGGATGTTGTAAACGATAATTGGCAGGGAGGTACTCTCGGCGATCGACTTGTAGTGCTCGTAGATCCCCTGCTGGCTGGGACGGTTGTAGTAGGGGCTTACCTGAAGGCTGCCGTCTACGCCCAACTTCTCCGCCGTCACGGTCATCTCGATAGCCTCGGCGGTGCTGTTGCTGCCGGTGCCGGCGATAACCGGCACGCGCCCCGCCGTCTCTTCCCGTACGATCTCGATGACCGTCATATGCTCCTTGTGGCTGAGGGTCGGAGATTCCCCCGTCGTTCCGCAGGGGATGATC
The DNA here is from genome assembly GCA_003598015.1 of Actinomycetota bacterium. Taxonomy (GTDB): domain Bacteria; phylum Actinomycetota; class Geothermincolia; order Geothermincolales; family RBG-13-55-18; genus SURF-21. The sequence goes on from QZKE01000096.1 coordinate 14,315, forward strand.
GCGTCCGCCGCCTGCTCATCGATGAGATAGTTGACCAGGTTCCTCAGGGCCGTCTCATCCAGGCCTCCCTTTTCATCGAAGGGAGTCACCAGCGGGATGAGGCATCCCGCAACGTTCCATGCGCCCATTGATACCTCCTCAGTCACCATGCCTTTCGTCTCTACATCATATCAGAAGGGGGAGGCCATGGGCTGCGCTCTCAGGTAAGCCAATGGGAGGCGGCGCATTCGCGCAGCACATACTCCTTACAGCCTCTGCTCCGCCGCCCCGGGACCGGGGGCTGTACGCGGCGAAGGCCCGTTCGCCCGGATGTATTTGGAATATATTGGAATATGTGCACTTTTTTCTTGAATTTTACCCCCTACCCTATTGACACCCAAAAAGAGAATGATATTATTGAATCGTTCCGGCTGAACTCGGGGGAAAACCTGAACTGAAGCGCTCTAAGGCTTGCGCGTCCGGAACGTAGGTAGGAACCCAGGATGCCGAGTAGAAAACGTCGAGCCCCTTGTTCGGCGGTCCCAAAGGTATCTTGGGTTTCTACTTGTGAGCGAGAATTCGACTTGTTAAATCCAAGGCTCAAAGAGTAACTTAGCTGTGCGGAGGTAAGGATGATTGGGGCGAACTCGAGCCTGGTTAGAGACAATTGCACGCATACGGAGGGAGGTCTACCCCTACCGATGGTAAGGAGGTAACGCATGGCAGGGAACGTAAAAGGGAAAAAGGTAGTGGTCATCGGGACGGGTATCGGCGGCGCGAGCGTGGCGGCGCTTCTGGCCCGGGATGGAGTGGAGGTCACCGTCCTGGAGAGAAACAGCTTTCCAGGGGGCAAAGCGGCAAGTTTTGAACGGGAAGGTTTCATCTACGATACCGGCGTGCACTGGCTGGCACGTGGCGACAAGGGGCCCATGGGTGAGATCGCGGACATCGTCGGGGCGGAGATCAAGTTCCGGACCATGAATACCGCGATGCAGTATACCACGGGTGGTCGTACGGCCCATCTCGCTCAGAACATGGACGAGGAAGAGTCGTTGCAGAAGCTCTTCGAGGAGATAGGGGTGCTGCCCGAAAACCGCGAGGGTGCACATGCCCTTTTCAAAGACCTCGCCAGGGAGCGTTCCCCCGAGGAACTGGAGGAGTTGGACGAGGTATCGTTCGCGGAATATATCGCCCGCTTCGTCGACGACGAGCAGCTGAACCGGGTAATGGACGGTTTTACGGGCATGTATATGTGTATATCACGCCGGGCTGCTTCCACCGGAGAGTTCATCCTCTGTTTCTCCGGCCAGGCAAAAGAGAAGAACTTGTGCTATCCCCTGGGTGGGATGCGGGCCGTGCCCATTGCCTACCTGGATGCCCTGGAATCCATGGGCGGAGAGTTGCGCTACTCTACCCCCGTGGAGCGTATAGTGCTCGAAGGAGGTAAGGTGCGGGGTGTAGAGGCAGGCGGCTTTGTTCCCGCGGATGTGGTCATCAGCAACAACGGCGTCAAGGAGACCATCGCCCTTGCGGGGCGTCATAATTTTCCCGACGATTACCTGGCCATGGCGGACAGCCTGCGGCTCTCCTTCGGTGCGGTAAGCGTGAAATACGCCCTCAACGCCGAGGTGGTCACGTCGCCACTATCCTGCTACTTCCCGGATTTCAGGGATCAGAGCATGGTCGAGAGGCAGGCCGCTATCTTCGTGCCCGTTCCGTCCGCCGCCGATCCATCTCTGGCGCCTCCCGGGTGCCAGCTGGTTCTAGCGGGTTCCCTGGCTCCACCTGGTCTCGAGGAGCCGGAGCAGGCCAAGGCGATCTGCGACGAAATGCTGGACCGCATAGAGAACACCATGCAGGATCTCTATCCCGATATCGAGAAGCACGTCGTCTGGAAGATCCGCACCGATACCCGATATATCGCCGAGATATCCGGACGGTGGACGGGTGAGGTGATCGGTATCGCACAGAACCGCCACCAGGTGGGCAAGAACCGTCCCTCCAGCGTCACCCCCGTGCAGGGTCTCTACCTGGTGGGGGCGGATGCGGGAGGGCGCGGCGTCGGTACGGAGATGGCCGCGGACAGCGCCCTGAACCTCTGGAGGATGCTGCGCAACGCCTAGTCGTGCCAACCCCACGAGTTGTCGATGCTGATATTCGGGACGGGACCGCACGAAACTGGCTGTGAGCTATGGTGTTTCCACGGGCTGTAGGCCATGGTGATACCCACGGGCTGCGAGCTGCGATGCTATGCGCGGAAGCGGACGCAATTGCGTCCCGCTTCCTTCGCTTCGTAGAGAGCGGCGTCCGCCTTGGCCACGATATCGGAGCGCTTCTCTATACCGGATGACGGGAACGATGTCACCCCCTGGCTTACGGTCACGCCCACCGCCTTGCCTTTGGACGGGGGAAAATCGTGGTTCTCCACCGCCATGCGGATACGATCCGCCGTGAGGACGGCGTCTTCGAGGTCGGTCTCCGGGAGAAGGATGGCGAACTCCTCGCCGCCGTAGCGGGCCAGTATATCCATGGTCCTCAGGCATCCTTTGACCAGGCTGGCCATGTCCTTGAGTATCTCGTCCCCGTAGAGGTGGCCGTAGGTGTCGTTGAGGCGCTTGAAGAGGTCGATGTCCAGCATGATCAGCGAGAAGGTCGTGTTGTAACGGCTGGCGCGCTTGAACTCTTTTTCGAAGAGCTCCTGGAAGAAGCGGTGGTTGTAGATCTTGGTGAGACCGTCGGTGATGGCCATGCGCTTGGCGCCCTCGTAGAGTCTGGCGTTGTCCAGGATCATGGTCAGCTCGTTGCTGACCAGGTTGAGGATTACGGGCGCGTCACGCCGGAAGGCCGGGGTGGGAGGCCCGGACACTACGAGTACCCCGATAACCGTCTTGTGGGCCGTCAGGGGAATATGGACGTATGCCGGCTTGGGCTGCTTTTCCGGAGAGGTTCCGTCCACGCGGTCCTCGTTGAGTATCACCCGCTCGATGAGAGAGGCATCGCTTACCTGCCATGCGTATCCGATCGCCGTGCGCATGGTCTCCTCCGCCAGCTCCTCCAGGGTTTCTCGGGAACAGGAATGGTTGGCGTAGAGGTACAGCTCCTGCTCTGCCAGGAACAGCAAGCTGCCCTCGTTGTAATTGAACAGTTTCTCGAGGATCTCGAAGACGGAGTTGACGGTCTCCGGGAAGTCCTGCAGCGAACCGGAGAGCGAGGCGATGTCGTTGAGGATGGTGGTCTCGTACAGCTTGCGGTCGAGGAGATCCGTGATCTTGTCTATGACATAGTCCTCGCTGACCTCTTTCTTGCGTTTGCGGGAGAGTACCTTCTGTTCCTCGTATTCCCCGGACTGGGACAGCAGTTCATCGACCTTATCCAGCAGGTGCTCGGGCTTGAAGCCCTTGGTGATGTAGGCGTCGGCACCCGCCTTGAGCCCCCAGAACATATCACTCTGGTGTTCCCTTCCGGTGAGCACGATCACCGGCATCCAGGAGGTCAGTTGATCCTCCTTGAGCAGGCGGCAGACCTGATAGCCTTTTATCTTCGGCATCTCGATGTCCAGGATCATCAGGTCCGGCAGCAACGAGAAAGCCATGACGGCGGCCTCTATCCCGTCCCACGCAACATCGACCTCGTAGCCCGCCTGTTCCAATATAGAGCTGGTGACCTTGACCACCAGCTTGTTGTCGTCGGCTAGAAGCACATGCCCCTTTTTGCCCATGGCTGTATCTCCTGTTCTACAGGTTGTGCGCTTGATTTATCGGCGTGCAGGCGCTTGAGGTTGAACCCGAGGGTAACGGAGAGGAATGAGTGAACGGACCGTCTGCGGTCTGTGGCAGGACCCCTCGATTCACGCTCCTCCATACATCGTGGCGGGATGGTACGGCAATGTCTACATACCATTCCGTGGGCGTAGCAGTATCTCTACTTCGCCTTTGCTCTGGGCGGCCGCCAACCTGCAAGCCTCTTCGCAGGTAAGCTGCAGCAGTATACAGGCATCCGAGCCGTCTACCGCGGCCGCCCCGATCTCTCCGTCGGGCGCGTAACGCGCTATCCCGAACACCGAGATGACCTCTACGTTCTCCAACAGGAGATCCACGCCTTCGCCTGCCGCTGCCAGGATGTCGATGCGGCTTCCGGGGGGCAGCTCGCCGGCGGGGAAGCAGACGCTGGATGAAGGAAGGGGATAGGCACGGAAGCCCTTGTCCAGGGATTCGCAAGTCACGCTGCCGTCCCCCGGCTGCAGAAGCGCGCTCTCGAGCAGGGGCTCCCCCTCCCGCAAGGCGTGGCGCAGGGAGGCGCCGGTCAGCGCGAGGGGGTCGGTGCAGGTGCCGGGCAGCAGGTAACGGTCGGGGAAATCGACCAGGGAGAGACAGGACGAATCGAGCACTTCCCCGGCTTCCAGGTCCCGCGCGGCTACCACGAGGTGGATCAGGCTGCCGCTCTCCGCTATGCGCGAACGAAGGTTATGCAGGTATGCGAAGAGGGTTATCGCGGCCAGGGCGGCAGCCGCGATGGAGACCACGAGGTAGAAGCGTGAGGAACGTGAGGAGAATCTGGACATACCGCGTCCTTTCTCGAGAAGGCGGCCGTGCTTGCCGGTGGTTCACCAGGGGAACGGCCGCAGAGCGAACCGGTGTGAGGGTCAGGCTGCCGGCCTCGAGTGACCCTTTCTTCTGTGGACCGGCCTCACTTCAAGGGGATGAACTGATAAAGGTTGGTGGAGGTATCCACCAGCAGGAAGCCATGGCGCAGGGGTTCTCCGCCGCAGAGGATCTTAACCGCCTCCATTACCTGCAGCGAGGCTATGAGGGCGGGTGTGGTGGGTGGGTTACCCAGAATGGTCTCCACTCCCTTGTCCTCTCCTGATGCGTATATGGCTCGCAGGCCGGGGTCGCCGGGGAAGATGGTCATGACCTGTCCGGAATCCCCGGCGATGGCGCCGTGCACCATGGGGATGCCCAGCCTGGCGCAACCCTCTTCCAGGGCCAGCCGGGAGGAGACGGTGTCCAGGGCGTCGATGACCACGTCTGCGCCGGAAAATATCTCCGGGATGTCGTCTGCATCCACGAAGAGGTGGCAGGTCCTGACGTCCAATGCGGAATTCATGGCGGCAACTCTCTCCTCGGCGACCCGGACCTTTGGCCGTCCCAGGTCGGACTCGAAACAGAGATCCTGGCGGTTGAGGTTATCCTCTGCGAACGTGTCGCCATCCACGAGTATGAGCCGGCCGAACCCGAAACGTGCGAGCGAGGCGACGATGAACCCCCCCAACCCCCCCAGACCGCAGACCCCTATACAGGAACGCAACAGTCTGAGCTGGCCTTCTATACCGATGGTCCCGATATTGCGCGCGTAGCGGGTGGGGATTACGCCACATTCAAGGGCGGCGGCTTCCACGTCCAGAGGCGAAATGCCCCTCGCCATGGCGATGCGGCGCGTCGCCGCAAGGTCTATGGATGGCGCCCCGCCATCCCCTGCCGTCTCCAGCTCAGACCTTATCGCAGCGATCAAGTCCTCATGCATGAGTGAATTATATAACATAGCTAACTTATATACAAGAGGCATGCCCTGGACGCGGGATATTGAGTAGCGGAGTGCCTTTCGTCAAAGCCATGCACACTTGGGGTCATGCCTGGAACGTGCCCGTCCCCACCTGATGATTCACCATTGCTAAGGTATCTTTTCACCAGGCACGTTCCAGGCCTGACCCCGCAAAAAAGGCCCTGCCCGTACTGGCAGGGCCTTTATTGGAAAGATACAGCTGGCGGATTTAACCTTCCGCCTTTTTCGCGAGTTCCCTCATGACCTCCTCCGCCTCTTTGACCGTCCTCTCGATGACCTCCTTTACGGTCGGGATATCGTGCATGAGGCCGGTGACCTGGCCCACGGGGAGCACGCCGTTCTCGATGTCCCCCTTCTCCGTTGCTATGCGGATCTGCTTGAAAGCATTGGCCATGAAGGCGAGCTGACGGGCGTTCTCCCAGCCCGAAGCCAATACTCCCACGAACAGCTTGTAATAAGGGAGTTTCAGCATCTGGGCTATGGAGCGCGAGTTGGGTATGGCCTTCAGGTAATCCACGGGGGTAAGGCCGTGCTTGATGGACTTGCGCGCCGCCGGGGTATCCAGTATGCGGCACCACAGGCCGTCGAAGTTCTTGGAGAAAAGCGTATCGTAGACGTCCTTTTCCAGGGAGAGCTGCTTGTAGTTGTCGTGCAGCGGGCTTTCGACGGTGGTCATCAATCTGGTGCCCATGGCCACTCCATCAGCCCCCAAAGCCAGGGCCGCCGCCAGGCCCCTGCCGTCACCAACGCCACCGGCGGCAATGACCGGTATGTCCAGGCCGGAGTCGAGGCTGGGAACCAGGCAGAAGGTGGTGACCTCCTCGCCGTGGGCCGCCGCCTCGTTTCCGGTGGCGATGACGCCGTCGCAGCCGTAGTCCTGAGCCCGCTTGGCGTGGCGGAGGTTGGTCACCGTGGCCAGCACCTTGCCGCCGTATTCGTGGGCCATCTGCACGATCCAGTCACCCTTCCCGAGAGAGAAATTGATCACCGGGACCTTCTCCTCAAGCAGCACCACCGCGTTCTGGGCTGCGCCGGGAAAGAGAAGCGAGACATTGGCGCCAAAGGGCTTGTCGGTGAGGGAACGGATCTCCTTCACGGCAGCCCTGGTCTCCTCTGCGTCCAGCACGCCGGTTGCGAGCAGACCCAGGCCTCCGGCTTCGGAGACCGCCGCCACCATCTTGGGGATGCTGATCCAACTCATGCCGGATAAAAGGATGGGATGTTCTATCCCCAGTGTCTCGGTAATGCGTGTTTTCATGACGAAGCTCCTTCCTCTGATCCATATACCGGCTCTAGACCCTCCCTGATCGGCGGGACGACAGGCTATCCTGGTGTCATATTCGGGATGCGCTGCGCATCGATCCCGCCGCCTTGGCTATGGGGCAGGATACGCCGTCCGGCCCGGAAAGCCACGCCTAATTATATCCCAACCATACGCGCAATTCATTTCTTACAAGGGTAATCGCATATTGAGCAGTGGTGCTGCGCTTCCAGCGCCGGTCTCGGGTGATAAGAAATGGGGTCAGGCTGAGACCCGACCCCGCCCTGACGACTGTTTCGCCACACGTCGTGCGTCGTCCCTGAAGAGGACTCCGAGCAGGCGTCCTTCCTCCACCACCCAGAGGAACTCTTTCCCTGTGCGCTCCATCACGAGCATGGCTTCGAAGAGAGGCGTGTCCGCCGTCACTATCTCGTTCGCGCTCACCGGACGCGCCACCTGTTGAGCCGGCGTGGAGGACCACAACACCGGGTCCACCGATCTGACGTCGCCGAAGCGGATAGCGGCGGCAAGCTTTCCCTGCCGGAGCACCGGGACCGTGCTTGTCGGCGCCATCTCCAGGTGGAGTCTATATACTTCCTCCAGGGTAGTCGAGGAATCCACGGCGGGCACTCCCGATCTTATCAGTTCCCTTACCATCGTGTCGGCAAGGGATACGCGCAGGCGCACCTGGCGGTAGCTGCCAGCGGCCGCCTGAACGAGGAAAGTCCCGATGAGAATGAACCATACGCTGGCGAAGAGGAGGTCGTTGTGGGCTTGAAACAAGTCCAGGATGATCAGGGCCACGCCCCCGACTATGAGCAGTCCTCCCACTCCCTCCCCCAGGCGGCTGGCGGTACGGGTGCTCCTTTCCAGGTCGCCCCAGTGATGCCATAGCATAGACCTGAGTATTCTGCCCCCATCCAGGGGGAAACCGGGTATGAGGTTGAAGGTCCCCAGGCCGAAGTTCACCGCGCAGAGAAGCATGAATCCGAAGGAGACCGTTCCGGCCCCCAGGGTGTGGGAAAGATAGGCCGCTCCCCCGAACAGGAGGCTCAATGCGTAGCTGCACAGCGGTCCCGCTGCGGCCATCTTGAACTCCACGCCGGGTGAGGGTACGTCGCGGCCCATCTGGGCGACCCCTCCGAAGACGAAGAGGGTGATGCGCTTTATGGGTACACCGTTGCGGTTGGCCACGATGGAATGTGACAGCTCGTGCAGAAGCACGGACACGAAAAAGAAGAAAGTGGTGACCACCGCCATGGGTATATAGAGCGCCGGTGATGACGCTGTGTTGATCTGGAAGAACTGCACCACAACCCAGAGGAGGATGAAGAAGACGATGAACCAGCTCCAGTGCAGGTAAACGGATACCCCCCCGAACCTCGCTACCCGGAAACCTTTCCTTGGGATCACTGGCCGATTCTCGGTTTCAGCATGGTCCCACTATATAACGAGGGGGCTTAGGGTCGCCTCATCGAGAACGGAGGAGCAGGCGCAGGAGAGGTCCCCGGAAAGGGCCGGTACCATCTCGGTGAGCAGGAGCAGCATCCTTTCATTGTTCTCCTCGAATACGCGCCCCACTTCCTCCGCGGTTACGGATTTCGCCCCCTTTTCGTATGCGACCCAGACGTCCCAGTCAGTGACCAGGGAGATGTTCAGATAGCACATGCCCTGTTCCCTGGCCAGCGCTACCTCGGGGTACTGGGTCATGTTGATCACGTCCCATCCCTGGGCGTGATACCATTTGCTCTCGGCGCCGGTGCTGAAACGAGGGCCGTTGATGATCACCGCCGTGCCGCCGTTGCGGCAGGGAATATCCAGCCTGGCGGCGGTTTCGACGCAGATCTTGCGCATAGCGGGACAGTACGATTCCGAGCAGCTGATATGTATGGCGACGGGCCCATCGTAAAACGTGCAGTCCTGCCGGGAGGTGCGGTCGACGAACTGGTCGCACAGGACGAAGGTCCCCGGCGGTATCTCTCTCTGCAGGGAGCCACATGCCCCGGGAGCGATGATGCGTTCGACCCCGAACTCATGCATGCCCCATATATTGGCGCGGTAGTTGATACGGTGTGGGGGGTACTGATGTTGACCTCCATGGCGGGGGAGGAAGGCGACCGGGACACCGTTGAAATCCCCTACTGTGAAGCGGTCACTGGGAGCTCCATAAGGGGTATGGACGGCATAGCTCTTCGCGTCCGTCAAGAGCGAATAGAACCCCGAACCACCGAAAATACCGATTTTAACCTGCGGCAGTTGCATGAGACCCCCTTGTGGTTGATATAGTGGCCGGATCAGTCACCCGTATGCTTCTTCTCCGGGGACTTATCCTTTTTGTCGGAACTCTTTTCCTTCACCTTCTCGAGCTCTTTCTCGGCTTTTTCCGGATGCGGTTTTCGGCCACCGTTGTCCGAAGCCGAGCGGGAATCGGTCTTGTAGAAACCGGAACCCTTGAAGATTATCCCCACGGGGTGGAAAAGGCGTCTCACCTTTCCACCGCACTCAGGACAGCTCTCCACCGTGTCGTCGACCCCGTGTGTCGTCTCGAACTCGCCATCGCAGTCCGTGCACTTGTAGTCGTATGTCGGCATCTCTGGTCACCTCTCGTGGCCTAATGGTTTCGTTGCCCTGCTCCCAAAACCCGTTTGGCCTGGATTATCGGAATCAGGCTCGCAGTCCAAAATATACCTTCTATACTCATCCAGTTCAACATTAGCACCCCTTCCAGGCGACCGCACTGACATGGGGCATTGTTTTGCCCGCTCCCGGGGCCCGCGGTCCTCGCTCCTTAGTGCTTGTCCGGCCCGGGGCCTCCAGGTAACGGTCTCGCTTGGCGCGCAGCCCGCGGGATAGGAGGAAGAGACCACATCTTCACCTGCGCGCACCGCTGCGACCGACCTGGTAGTCCCCGGGCAGGTGGCAGCTCAGATGGAAGTCCGGACGAGCCCCCGGTTCCCGGGCTGTGTTTTTTATACAAGCTATGCCCGGGCGCGGTCTTGCCGTCCCTCACAGACCAAGACACCCGAACCCTCCATTTCCTTCAGCTGCCTCTTTCGTGCTGGCCCCCGGTTCCCGGGTGGGGTTTTTTATATACAGGCTATGCCCGGGCGTGGTCTTGCTTTCCCTCACGCTCTGGTACACCCGGTTCTTCTCCTCCATTAGCTGCTTGTTGCGAGATCGTGACCGTCTATACGGTGCAGTGGTTTCTGCGCAGGCTAAACCCATAACGGTGCTATGATAATGGAAATCGCTGCTCAACCCGCTGGTGCCCCTTTAATGCAGACGTATGGGGGCGGTGCGCTCCAGGTGAGGAGCGAGACGGTCGGCGCAAGGGACGAAGGACAGGGTGTGCGTGGACGTGGATGAAGATCTTCATCAAGAACGGGTCTCTGGCCATGAAGTGGAGGAGGAGGCCGCGCCGCGCAGCGGCTGGCATCTTGCGGGGAACATCTTCGTGCTCCTCTGGTTGGGCGTAGGCCTCTACTACCTGGTGCCCAAGTTCGTCGGGGACCAGGAGATGCTGGACGTGGTCAAGAACGCCAACTTCCTTCTCATCCCCGTGGCGCTGGCCATAGAGACCCTGTCCATGCTCTCCATCTGCCGCCTCTACTACGAAGTGCTGATGATGGGGGGAGGGGGTCTGTCTTTCCCGCGCATGTCCCTCATATACATGAGCGCCTATGCCTTCGGCCACGTCGTCCCCGGGGGGAACGCGGGGACTCTCTACCTGAACTACCGCGAGATGAGGAGGGAGGATGTCTCCAGGGGGCTCACCGTGAAGACACTGGGAGTATCCTATATCGTCTATTCGGCGGCCTTGATCGTCCTGCTCGCGGCCGGATTGCTGCTTTCGCTCACCAGCGGGCGCCTGCCTTTCGCCTATAACGTCACCGCCATAGCCATCGCGGCGGGAGCCATCCTTTTCATGTGCCTGTGCATCTATATCGTCATGCGGCCGGACATAATGCGGCGCATCGCCGGGGGATTGCTGCGCTTCGCCCACCACCTGCGCCTCATGCGCGGAGTTGAAGAAGAAGAAGTTGATGCGCGCGTAGTGGAGATGAACGAGTACCTACTCTCCATCTTCACGAACCGGCGGAATCTTCTGCGTGCGGGGACCTACGGGCTGGGCTTCTGGCTCATGGACATGCTCTGCCTGTACACGGTCTTTCTGGCCATCGGCCATCCCATCAACCCCGGGATCCTCCTGGTCTGCTATACCATCGCCGACATCATGGGCAGCCTGCCCCTGACCCCCGCCGGCCTCGGCATTTTCGAGGTGAGCCTGGGGGCGACCCTGTATGCCTTCGGATACCAGAAGGAGATACTCGCTACGGCGATACTGGGGTTCCGCTTCTTCAGCTTCTGGCTGTGCACGCTGGCGGGCGGCATATGCTACCTGGTGCTGAGGCTGCAGCGCCGCCGGGAGAGGCGGAGCGAATAGAACGGCGATCCGCCAGGCGCTTAGAGACGGCCCGTTTTTCGGCTGGTAGAATAGCGTAGACGGTGGAGGTGGACATGAGCATACTGGTAGTCGGTTCGGTAGCCCTGGATTCGATACGCACGCCCTTCGGTGAGGTCGAGGAGATACTCGGCGGTTCGGCCACCTTCTTCAGTGTGGCGGCGTCCTTCTTCAGCGATGTGCGGCTGGTGGCGGTGGTCGGAGAGGATTTCCCCACCGAACACGTGGATTTCCTCGCCTCGCGCAAAGTGGACCTCGCGGGCCTGAAGAGAGTCCCGGGAAAGACATTCCGCTGGAAAGGTTATTACGAGTACGATCTCAACGACGCTCATACGCTGGATACCCAGCTGAACGTGTTCCAGGATTTCGATCCGGAGATCCCCGAGGAGTACCGGGACTCGGAGTACGTTTTCCTGGCCAACATAGACCCTGGCCTGCAACTGCATGTGTTGGAACAGGTCCGTTCGCCGCGCCTGGTCGTCTGCGACACCATGAACCTGTGGATCGAGACCAGGCGTCCACAACTGCTCGAGACCATCTCCCGGGTGGATTATTTGCTGCTCAACGACGCGGAGGCGCGCCAGCTGGCGGACGAGGCCAACCTGGTGGCGGCGGGGAGGAAACTGCTGAGCATGGGGCCGCGCAGGGTGATAATCAAGAAAGGTGAGCATGGCGTGATCATGCTGGGCAGAGGCGTGTTCTTCTCCCTCCCCGCCTACCCCCTGGAGACGGTCTTCGATCCCACGGGGGCGGGGGATTCCTTTGGCGGCGGTTTCCTCGGCGCCCTTTCTCGTTACCCCGATATGGGTGATGAGGATATCCGCAGGTCCATCGTCTACGGCAGCGTTGTCGCGTCCTTCAACGTGGAGTCCTTCTCCTGCGACCGCCTGCGCAGCCTGACGGCCGCGGAGATAGAGGAGAGGTATCAGGAGTTCACCGCCATCACATGTTTCTAGAGGCGGATGCGGGGGGAGAATAAACTGGAATCACCGTTACGGAAGAGGCCTTTACTTGAGATTGAGAATAGACATGCTCTGAGGCATTATCACCCGTTGTAAGGAGGAGTAGAATGGCCGAGCAGTACCATAAGAAGCTCTTAGAGCCGGACGAGACCGTTCTCTTCGACAAGAGGCATTCCCTGTGGGAGATTTGGAAGAACTTCCTCATCGGCGGCGGGGCTATTGTCGCTCTTATCCTGTTGCTCACCAAGTTCAAACCAGGTCCGTCAACGGAGACGAACTGGGGCTACATAATACTCATCTCCATCCTCGCCCTGTTCTTCATCGGCTGGTTCGGGGCCTGGCCCATGTTCAAACGGAGGAACCTGGCCGAGAAGCGCATGTTTTTCCCCATCGCCATCATGGTGGTGGCCGCTGCCGGGTGGGGGGCCCTGATGTGGTTCCGCAACGATGAGGGCTTCGCCAACATCTGGACCACCATTGTATGGATAGCCTTCTTCGTCGTCCTCATCGGCTGGCTCATCTACCCCATCTTCGCCTGGTTCTTCGCCCACTTCGTCCTCACTGACCGCCGCCTCATTCTTTCCACGGGCATCATCAACAAGCATACGATGGCCATGCCCCTGGAGATGTTGAACGACGTCAGGACCAGCCAGAACGCCTGGGAGAGGGTCTTCAATTACGGCGACGTGGTAATCGAGACGGCGGGGGAGTTCGGGCAGCAGCCCTTCACCAACATCGGCCATCCCCTGGAGGTCAAGAGGCAGATCTTCGAGCAGCGGAAGGTATATGAGGAGCAGCAGGAGACACTACGAGGCAAGGAGATGGCCAGGGAGATGTCCACCGTCATGCAGCCGGGACAGGCGCCCGCCGCTCCGGCGCCATCACAGCCTGAATCAGCAACGGATAAGCTGGATGTCGTCGACGGGCTGAAGAAGCTGGACGAGCTGCGCCAGAGCGGGGCCCTCACCGAGGAGGAATTCCAGCAGGCCAAGAAAGAGCTTCTCGACAAGATGTAGGTATCAGGCCAAGACCGTCAAGCGCATGCGTCTCGATCAGGGTTTTTCTCTAAGAAGTGTGGCTTGGCGGGACCGATCTCGTTATCCTTAACCCATATTGCCTGGAGAAGAACCTCAAATAGGAATAGGGGCGACCTGTAAAAGGCGCCCCTTTATCCTTGGATATTAACGGTTCGATGAGTTATCGACCGGAGAGGGCTTACTTAGCCAGCTTCTTTTCCAGCTTGTCGACTTGCTTCTGGGCTTTGGCCCCGGTCTTCTCCAGCTTGCCCAGCTTCTTCTCCAGCTTGCCCTTTTCCTTGTCGACTTTGACCACCGTCTTCTGGGCTTTCTTCAGCTTCCTCGCTTTGCCCATTGCCCACGTCCTCCTTTCGAAACAACATGATTTATCAGCTACGTACCAAAGAAGTATACCATCCCATTCCCTCTACGAGAAGCAGCACGCCCGCAACAGCAAACCCTATTCGTCTGCGACGGTGCCAGTCGCCAGTCCCGGCGGAGCCGGGCCTGGCCTGGCTCGCGTACATCCGAAAGCGGTTCCATGCCGGGCCTGGCCTGGCACGTGTACGTTCTCTGCTAATATAGGTCTTACTTATGAAAGCACTGAACCTGGTCGACTACCACATACATACTGCCAGGTGCGGGCACGCCGAGGGCGAGATGGAGGAGTATGCCGCACGGGCCCTCGACCTGGGGCTCAAGGAGATCGGTTTCTCCGATCACTTCCCCCTGCTGCATATGGAGGATGAGACCCTGAGCATGGGCCTCGAGGAGATGCCGCTCTACATCTGGGAGGTAGGGGAGCTGCGCGCGGAATTCCCGCACCTGCCCGTCCGCCTGGGGATCGAGGTGGACTATCTCCCCGAGACCGCGGCGCGCCTGCCCTCCCTGCTCTCCGCCTATCCTTTCGATTACATCATGGGCTCCCTGCATTTTGTGGATGGGTGGGGGTTCGACGATCCCCGCAACCTGGATGGATACGTAGGCTGCGACCTGCTCGCCCTCTGGACGAGGTATTTCGAACTCCTGGGTGATGCTGCCGAGAGCGGCATCTTCGACGTGCTTGCCCACCCCGACCTCATCAAGAAATTCGCTTTTCGCCCCGATGCCGATGTGAGCCGCATCTATCGGGACTGCGTGGACCGCGTGGCTGCCACGGGAGTCGCCATAGAAGTCAGTACCGCGGGATTGCGCAAGCCGGTTGGAGAGATATACCCAGGCGAGTCTTTCCTCCGCCTCTGCTTCGAGCGGGGCATCGCCGTTACCCTGGGATCCGATGCGCATCGTCCCGGGGAAGTAGGGGAGAGATTCGCTGAGGCGCTGCTCCTGCTGCGGCGGATAGGATATGGAGAAGTGGCGGTTTTCGACGCTCGCCGGAGATCATATCTGGAATTGCCGGTGTGAGAAGACCAAGAATATACGCTCGACATGCTCCGCATTGCGTTGCCGGGCGCCCCTACCCCGCGGAGAGAACCTCCAAGGTGATCCTCTCTACCTGGTCCTTGGTGAAGGGCTTCTCCAGGTAATCGTCCACCCCCTCGCGCCGGGCCTGCGCGATAGTCTGCGGCGAGGAATAGGCGGTCATGAGGATTATCTTGATCTTCGGGTATTCGTTCTTGATGATGCGTGCCAGCTCGATACCGTCGATCTTGGGCATGCGTATATCCGCGAGGATGATGTCGGGCGGATCCTTCTTGACCATGTCCACGGCTTCGGCACCATCCTTGGCCTCCTGGACCGTGAACCCCGCCCTCTCCAGCCAGCGCGATACCAGGTGGCGAACGCCCTCGTTGTCGTCGACTATAAGCAGCTTGGCGTCAATCTCGCTCATGACTGACTCCTCGTGATGGTAGCTTCAGGATGATGGTGGTTCCCAGGTCCTGCTGTGAGCGTACATCGATGTCGCCGCCGATGTCCAGGAGGATTTTCTGCACGATTGCCAGGCCCAGGCCCGTACCGCCTTCCTTTGTGGTGAAGAAGGGCTCGAATACGGATGGCAGTATCTCCGCCCGTATACCGGTCCCGGTGTCCTCCACGCGCATCTCGACGAACCCGTTGCCGGTGTCGTGGGCTCGCACGGTTATCACTCCTCCGTCGGGCATGGCCTGCATGGAGTTCTCGAGGAGGTTGAAGAGGATATGACGCATATTGTCCCGGCTCATCATCACCGGTGGAAGGCCTTCCTCGAAATCGCGCACGACCTTGACGTTGTCCTGTTCATGCGAGCGCAGGAAGTCCGTGATCAACTCGGGTACGCTCGACTGCAGAATGAAGGCCGCCTCTTCTCCGACCGGGAATGGCGACTTACTGAAGCTTAACATGCCCGATATCCACTGGTTGCTGAGGGTGGCCTCTTGCTTGATCATCTCGAGGAGATACTTGCGGTCGGGTACTGCCTCCTCCTCCCCGAGCTCGTCGGCCAGGCCGATGATGGCGAAGAGGGGATTCTTCACCTCATGGGCTATCTTCGCGGCCATCTGTCCTAATATGGACAGATGGTCCTGCTGCCTGAGGCGTGACTCCATCTCCTTGATGGCGGATACGTCCATGAATACTACGGCGGCGCCCATCCTCTCTCCCTTGGCGCGGTGGAGCGGGAAGGCGTTGAAATTGATGGTGCATCTCCTGCCATTCGGTCCATCTATGGCCATCTCGTGGCGGCGAAAAGCCCTTTCCTCCTCCATGCACAGGCGGAAGATGGGCTTGAGGAAGGAGAGGGACTTGAACTTCTCTCTCTCCTCGACCAGGTCGTTGTAGTTGACCCCTATGACCTCCTTGGGTTCGATCCCCAGGATGTTCGCCGCCTCGTGGTTGAAGTAGATGACGTCGCCTTCGTTGTTGATCACGGCCACTCCCGCGAGCATCTCCTGGATGAAGTGCTCGGTGTATTCCTGGGTATCCGCCAGCCATTCCAGGGTCTTCTGGCTCTGCTGGTACAGATCGACGTTGATCATGGCCACGGCCAGCTCGTGGCAGAGGCTTGATAGCAGTGCGACCTCGTCCACCTTGTATTCGTGCTCTTCAAAAGAGGCGGTCACCGCCATACCCACCATCTGGCCCTTGGCTTTCAAGGGCATGATTATCTGGGATCTGGGGCTTTTTCCTTCGGAATAGGTTTCCACCGCCCGGGGGTCTTCCGGGAGATTCTTGCGTATGACGGTCTGGCCGCTCTGGAACGCTTTACCGACGGCGCCCTTCCCCACCGATATCTTGAGGCCGCGCACCGCTTTCTCCTGAAAGCCACGGTGGGAGAGCACATGCAGGTAGTTGAGGCTGTCGTCCGGGACCAGCACCACTCCAATCGCGGAATTGGTCAGGGTGAGCATAACGCCCAGGATATTCGCCACCAGTTCCTCGAGGTCGAGGGTGGAACTTACCGCGCTGACCGCGTCCGCGAGTATGCCGAACCTCAGGTTGAGGTCGGTGATCTCGTCAATATAGCCCTTGTTCTGTTCGCGGAAGTGCCACCATTCAAGCACGAGGTAGATCATCAGCGCGATCAAGCAGGCGCCCAGGATTCCGCCCACCACGATGCTGAGGGGCGAGGAGAGGACGGCGGATACGGCTATTATCCCGGCGACCAGCAGAACGATGATAGCCACCAGGAGAGGCAGGAGCGAGCCCATAGGCTTGTGGCGTCCTTTCTCCTCTACGCCGGATGGAAGCCCTTCTTTTATATCCATGACATACCTCTAGTCCCTACTCCCTCTTTATCGGCAGGAAATCGTCGCCTTTTAGGGGATTATCCGTCCCGCCCGGCGGCAGACGGGAACGGCGGACAGTACCTGTCCATCCGTTGACAAAGGGGGCTCATATGCGAGAAGTATGCCTGGCTTGATCGCTCCCATCGGATATTTACCCGTTCTTCTCCCACACAAACCGGAGAGAGAACCGCAAAGGGGTAACCCGCTTGCTGAGGTTACGATAAAATTGCGCCCCGCCCTTCAATCGAATTTGACGTGGGCCCTGATGCGCTGGTAGCTCTTCTCCAGAAATCCGGGGTCGTCGATGCTGATGCGGATCGCCTGGTTGGGGCAGGCGGTAGCACAGCGTCCGCAGGCGCGGCAGTATTCGCCTATGACCGCCTTTCCCCCCACCACCTGGATGGCGTGGATGAAACACTGATCCACGCAAGTCCCGCAGCCCGTGCAATCTTTCATCACCTCGATGGAGATACCGTCCAGGCGAGGCAGCATCGGCTCGAGGATATCCCTGTGCAGGTAACGGGTGTTGCGTGTAACACAGCAGCATTCGCAGCAGAAACAGGCGGTAAGCAACCGGCCGCCATCCCTGATTCCGGTAAAGGAGTTGTCTATCCTTGCCTTCCCCACGAGCGGCACCAGCCCCGCTTCGATCGCCCGGCGGGCATGTTCCTTGGCCTCCGCCACGCTCACCTCGTGGCTCAACGAGGGTGGCGAGGCGAGGGCGTCGTCGCCCATGAGCAGGCAGCCGATCTCTTCCCGCCCGTCCCGGCAATCGAAAGCCCGTCTGCAGGTACAGAAGTCGTAGATGACGCGGTGGGAGGCCTCCTCGATCAACCGGTTCAGCAGGGATAGGGGCATCGGCACGTCCTCCGGCAACGCGATGTCCGTGTTGATGGGGAGCCAGCGCAGATCGGTCTTTGTTGCGCTGGTCCAGGGATGGTGACGCAGCAGCATGCGCATCTTACCGATCCTCTTGACAATCGCTTTCAACATGTTCATTCCCAGCCGCAACAAGCGGGCGTTGCGGCTCTCGAGTATCTTTCGCGGCAGCGACATGACATCCCCTTTTTACATGGCCTCGGCTCCGTCATAGGGTCCATAAGGTCAGGGACTCGGCACGGGCTTGGAGCGCCTGAAGGATAAAATATGACTAGCAGTCATATTTTAAACCGTCTGGATAGCGGGTGTCAAAGATGTATACGTGGAGCTAGCTCCCCACCAGGTCCGGAAGAACCCCTAAAGGTGTTTTTCCAGCCTGTCTATTATCTCCTGTGGCTGCAATTTGGAGAGGTGATAATAGTCCGCTCCCATAGCGTCGGCGATACGGCGGGCATGGGAGGGTACCGCCCGGCCTGCTTTTATGCGGGATATATCGATGGAGGTATCGAATACGACGCTGGAGAGATGTTGTTCGCGGATCTTGTCGGCCAGCTCCAGGCTTTCGCGCAGAGGGTTCTGTGAGGCGTATCCGACGTTTCCATGCCCGTCGGTTATCAAAACCAGGAGGGGCGACATATCGGGATCTCGCCGCAGTTCACGCTTGGCAACCAGCAGCGCCATGGCCAGACCGTGGTTCAGCGGGGTCGCGCCTCCGGTAGCCAGGTCCTTTATGCGCAGGTTGGCCAGCTGCACGCTGGAGGTCGGGTTGAGGACCAACTGTGCGTCTTCATCGCGAAAGGATATCAAGCCGACACGGTCCCGTTTCTGGTAGGCATCGACGAGGAGCAGGTTGACCACCGTTTTCGTCGCTTCGATGCGCTCGTTGCAACCCATAGACGCGCTCGCGTCCACGATAAAGAGGATAAGATTCCCTACCTTACGCCGCCGTATGGTCGTGCGCAGGTCCTCTTTCTGGATGCTGAACGGCTTAGCGGTGCCCGCGGTTCTGTTTGCTGCGGCGCGCAGAGTGGCATCAACGGCCAGGTTGCCCGCTCCTACGGTTTCGTCCGGGCGAGGAAGGCGATGCCCGACCTTGCGCCCGCTGTTCGTCTCCGTTGTCGTGCTGTTCCTCTTGCCGGCTCCCATGCGTACCGCCTTCGCCGCCAGTCCCTGCAGGGACGGTATCTCGAACTCCTTGCTCGCGGCTTCCGCCCGTCTCTCCTGCATCTTTGCCGCAGGCGGGCTCGCTGCTTCATCGCTGGCTGCGGTCGTTGTCTCCCCCGCCGCGAACGACGTAGCCAGATTGTCCTGGAAGGGCAGATCGATCAGTTTTCCCTTGCGCTCGATGATGCGGTCCAGCCTTTCCAGGTCCTTGATCTGGTTGTCGAAGGGCGTCTTTCTCAGCCGGTGCAGGAGCGCCATCTCCGCGGCATCGCGTATATGGTCCTCCCCGACATCCGGCTTGCCCTCCAGCGCGGCGAGTGCCCGGGCGGCCTGGCAGGTCGCGATGTCCGCACGATGCCCGCATACTCCTAGTTCCACGGCGATGCGGGCGACCAACTCCAGGGTGGCATCGTCCACCGTGACATGGGGCAGAAGTCTGCGCGCCTCGAGGATGTCACGGCGCAACCCCTGCTGCTCGGGTTCGAACGAGGAACGGAAGAGTTGGGGATCATCGAGGAAACGCTGGCGGCGGCGGACAACCTCCATACGATCCGCCGTCTCCCGTTCGCCCCTGATCTCTACACACAGCCCGAAGCGGTCTTCCAGTTGGGGCCGGAGCTCTCCCTCTTCGGGGTTCATGGTCCCTATCATGATGAATGACGCGGGGTGCGAATACGATACCCCTTCATGCTCCACGATGTTCACTCCCATGGCAGCCGCGTCGAGCAGGATGTCTACGATGTGATCGTCCAGGAGGTTGACCTCGTCTACGTAGAGAAGCGAGCGGTTGGCCTCGGCGAGTATGCCCGTCTCGAAGTCCTTGACTCCCTCTTTGACCGCGCGTTCCAGGTCCAGGGTTCCTACTACGCGGTCCTCGCTGGCGTTCAGGGGAAGGGTGACGAAACGCATGGGGCGCGTATAGACGGGAAGAGGCTCCCCCTCTCCCCAGCGCCGCATGCATGAGGCGCACATCTCGTCTTCGCTGTGGGGATTGCATGAGAAGGGGCAATCCGCCACTACCTCGATCTCGGGGAGCAGGTCGGCAAGGGCACGCGCGGCGGTGGATTTCCCCGTGCCCCTCTCCCCCCTGATAAGCAGCCCACCGATGCGGGGATCGACTGCATTGATCAGCAGGGCGCGCTTCATCTTCTCCTGCCCGACCATGGCCGAGAAGGGATAGAGGATGAAATCCTGCTTCATGCGATCATCCTTCCATCTTTTTAATACAATATATAGTAATTATTCCTTACAATCAACACGATATATAGTAATTCGCTTCTACTGCAAGCGGATTTCGGGCGTAGGGGCGACCCGGAAAAAATGCCGGAGCAGGCTCGGAGAAAAGAGATATGAGGAAGCGAGCCACCTTCGCGGCAGCATCTACGTCTGCAGGGTTGATGACTCGGACAACGGTCCGGGACCGGTCCCTGTGAATGAGAGGCTTTCCGGCATCCATTGGCTCGTGCTTTTGCGGAAAAGCGGTAATTCAAATGACGCAGGGGTTGTGCCGATATCTTCATTGTCGCATTGGATTAAGGTGGTTGGAAGGAGGCAGGTAAATGGAGATTGCGGTGTCGAGAGTCGGTGACCTGGGAGAAATCGCTATCGTCAAGGTCTCGGGGGTGGTTGATTCCGAAACGGTGGAGCTTTTCGGGGAGACCGTCGAAAGGGTTTTCAAAGAGGATTGCTACAACATCGTCCTGGATATAGACGGGCTTACCTATATCAACACGGCGGGTTTGAGCATCATCGCCGACGCCTACAAAAAATCGACCCAGAACAAGGGAGCGCTCAAGATCCTCAAGGCGGGAGATGCCATCAAGGAGCTCCTGGATGTGGTGCGGTTCACAAAGATTATCGACATCTACGAGGACGAGGGGGAAGTCATCGCGAGCTTCGGGTGAGAGTAGAGATGATCGAGAGTATCGACAAGGACACACAAAACACTCCGGAAGAGACCGTCTCCAACGGGGATTTCTACCGCATCGGGCGCCTGCTGGCCTCAACGCTCAGCCTGACAACGCGCCTGGACCGTGTCGTGGAACAGGCGATGGAGCTGCTGGAGGCGGACCGTGGTAGTATCATGCTCCTGGACGAGGATGCCCAGGAGCTCGTGGTCAAGGCCTCCCGGGGCTTGAGTTCGTCACGCGAGTTCCGGGTCCCCGTGGGGCAGGGGATCGCCGGCTGGGTGGCGGAACGCGGGGAATCCCTGGTCCTGCAGGATGTGGTCTCGGACCGCCGCTTCACCGGTACCGACGAAAGCATCAAGAGTGCGCTGGCGGTACCTCTGCGCGTGGAGGGGAAAGTCATCGGCGTGCTCAATATTTCCAATGCTGCGCGCAAACGCCGTTTCGACCATCACGACCTCGAGCATCTGAGCGCCTTTGCGGACATGGCCGCGGTGGCCATAGAGAACGCGCGGCTCTACGAAGCGCTCAGCAAAGACCAGGAGCAGGTGAACAAGGAACTCCGCATGGCCAGCCGCATCCAACACTCTATCATATCAACCCACGTACCTTGTGCCTCCATGCGTATGGTATCGAGGTTGATGCCGGCGTCGGCAGTGGGGGGCGATTTCTTCAGCATCATACCCCTGGACCGCGACTCTCAGTTCTGCTTCTACTGCTCGCCCGGAGTGCAGGACCGCTGCCAGAAACTGCGCACCCAGTTCTGCCCCAACAAGTTCGGCCTGATGATCGGAGATGTCGCCAACAAGGGTATGCCCGCGGCGTTGATCATGTCCGTCCTTACCACCATTCTCTACGAGGTGGGACGTCACCATATCTCCCCCCGGACCATCCTTAACGAGGCCAATGCCGCGTTCCGCCGCTTTTTCAACGAATCCCAGTACGGCTTCGCCACGCTTTTCTACGCCTTCTATGACAACAACGACAATACCCTTACCTATGCCAAGGCGGGACACGAACCGCCGCTCCTGCTGCGGGGGAAAAGCGGTGAGTATGAGTATCTGGAGGGGGAAGGGTTCCCCGTGGGGCTCATGGAGGATGGAGGATACCAGGAGAAAACTATCGAGCTCGAGCGGGAGGACCGCATCCTGCTCTACACCGACGGCCTCACGGGAGCCCTTAACGTGAGGGGGGAGATCCTGGGGAGGAAGAGGCTGATCGAAGTGGTGAAATCACTGGCCAAGGCGGATATCGAGGCCTTCCTTGACGCGCTGGCCGACGAGATAATGCTCTTCTCCGGGGATGCACCGCAACCTGACGATATCGCCGTCATGGTCATGGAGCTTGAAGACCTCTATGACCTCACCATGACCGTGGGGACCGATGTGCGGCAGATACGCTACGTGATCAATAGCGTTCTGGAGACTTTGCAGGGTTTCGCAGGCCTGAAAGACCCCATTACACTGCGTCTTTGCCTGGAGGAGCTTCTGCATAACGCCATGGAACACGGCAACCGTTGCGATGTCTCCAAGAAAGTTTATATCACCGTCAAGGCAGAGCCCAGGCGGGCGACGATCAGGGTGCGTGACGAAGGTGAGGGCTTCGATATCGGCTGTATGCTGGAGCCTGGCGGTGGGGAGAAGGAGGTCCTCTCGGAGCGGGGCCGGGGGCTCCTCATAGTGCGCCATTATGCCGATGAGCTGCGTTTTAACCGGGAGGGGAACGAGGCTACGCTGGTTTTTACAGCGGACGGGTAGCGGCGAATCCCGCGCAGGACGGGCGGCGGAACAAAACGGCGGCCATGCCGTCATAATCCCAAAGCCGGAAGGGTATGGTATCATTTACCCTGAATTACTATGTAGTGGGACGATTTTTTACTCGCTTCCGGTGAGGTGACAGCTGGAAGAAAGGAACAGGGAGAGAAAATGTTGAGGAAGACGACGGCGATCGCGTTGAGCGTAACGCTCGCCCTGGTCCTGCTGATCATATCCAGCGGCTTTTCGTACGCCGACCCCGTCCAGGACAAGAAAAACGAACTCGAGAGCATCAAGAGCGAGGTACAGAGGATAGACGCCCAGCTGGAGTCGGTAACCGAGCAGTACAACCTCACGAATCTCAGGGTGGAACAGACCAGGGCTTATATCGCCCAGAAGGAACAGGAACTGGCCGCGATCAACGCGGAGCTCGAGGAGCGCAAGGATATCCTGGGGCAGCGCTTGAGGGAGCTCTACAAGGCAGGCAACGCCGATGTCCTGGAGGTCATCACCGAGTGTAAGACCGTGGACGACCTATACACCAACGTAGACAGGATACAACGCATCAGCGGCGGCGATGTCGATGTCATCGCGGCGGTCCTCACATCCCGCGGGCAGGTGGAAGCCGCCAGGGCGGAACTCGAAGCCCAGAAGGCGGGACTGGACGCTACAGTGGCGCAGCTTGCCGCCCAGAAGAGCTCCATCGAGGGGAACCTGCAGCGCAGGAAAGAACTCATGTCGGGGGTGGAAGCGGAAGTCAACCAGCTTATCGCCGAGGAGGCGGCCAACCAGCCGATCCAGAACCCCAGGCTGAGCCCCAGCCCCACTACCCCACGCGTTCCTCCCCCGCCGCCCCCATCTTATGCACCGGCGGTCGTGCAGGTCGCGTACCAGCAACTGGGCAAGCCCTACCAGTATGCGGGATCGGGCCCGAACGTATTCGACTGTTCCGGGCTGGTCATGTACTGCTATGCCCAGGTCGGGGTGAGGCTGCCGCACAGCTCCTACATGCAGGCGCGCTGCGGGGTACCGGTATCGTACAGCGAGCTCCAACCCGGCGACCTGGTGTTCTTCCATGGCAACGGGCACGTGGGCATGTACATCGGTGACGGGCAATACATTCATGCTCCCCACACCGGTGACGTGGTGCGCATCGCCGACCTGGGAAGGCGCAGGGACTTCTGCGGCGCCGTCCGCATCAACTACTGAATCCCGGACACGGTAATAACGCTGAATAGAACGACCTTGCCGGTTACGAGTGGCCGTGAACAACCGACGGCGACAGGCAGCCAACGGGGGGTTTGAGGAAAATGAGTACTACTGCCGTCTTCTACGACCCGATATACCTCGAGCACGACACCGGCCACGGCCATCCCGAACGGCCCGAGCGCTTGCAGACGACCATGCAGCTGCTCGAAGAGGTGGGGCTCTCCGAGAAGGTGCGCATTATCTCTCCCCGCGATGCCACGGTGGAGGAGATCCAACTGGTGCATCCCAAGGGATACATCGCACAGGTAAGGAAGGTTGCCGAATCTGGAGGCGGCTGGCTCGACCCCGATACCCACGTCGGAGTACGTTCTTACGATGCCGCCCTCAAGTCCGCGGGTGCAGCGGTTGAGGGGCTCGAGCGCATCTTCTCGGGAGATATCGATAATGCGTTCTGCATGGTCCGCCCACCCGGACATCACGCGACCGCCGAACGCGGCATGGGCTTCTGTCTCTTCAACAACAACGCCATCGCGGCCAGGTTCGCCATGCGGGAGTTCGGGGTCTCCAGGGTATTCATCCTGGACTGGGACGCCCACCACGGCAACGGTCTCCAGGATATCTTCTACGACGACGACAAAGTCCTGTACATATCCCTCCACCAGTATCCCCATTATCCCGGCACCGGAAGCACCGGCGAGATCGGGATAGGCCCGGGGGAGGGTTACACGGTGAACTTCCCCCTCCCGGCCCGCAGCGGGGAGGAGGTATACCTGGCCGCCTTCGATCAGGTGATCCTTCCCGTAGCAAGGCAATACGAGCCGGAATTGGTGCTTATCTCCGCTGGATACGACGGACACTTCAGCGACCTGCTCTGCTCGATGTTGCTGCGGGGTAATTCGTATGCCGAGATGGCCACCCGCCTCAAGGGATTGGCCGAGGAGTTCTGCGGGGGAAAGATGATGGCGGCGCTGGAGGGTGGTTATAACCTGGTCGGAATAGCTATATCCATGGCCGACACCATCGCCGTAATGGCCGGAGAGGAGATCAGGGTCGAGGAGGATACGGGCAGCGACATCATCTTCCCCTCCTCACGGCGTGGGATGGAGATCGTGGAGTCGACGCGGGAAGCCCTCTCGAATTACTGGTCCTTGTGATCCTACAGCGCTCCATAGATTGAATCGCGTACGCGACAGCGCCGTCTTCGGCGCGACGGTGTCCAGCGCCTGGACAAGTCCTGACGAGAATCCATTTCTTCATAACATTTCTGTACTTGTCCAGGCCTGGCACATGTACACCCGGACGATAATCACCCTTCTATGATATATTTAAGGATGCCTATATAGTGCAAAAAAGGCTGCCCAAGGGGGAATTATGGACGTCCAGAATCTTCTGCAATACATGGTCGACAAGCAGGCCTCGGACCTGCATATAAAAGCGGGAGGGCCTCCTTATTTCCGCGTTGACGGCCAGTTGATCAAACCCGATTTTCCCCGCCTTTCCCCCACGGATACCGTCGAGGCGGCTTACGCCCTCATGAACGAGAAACAGGCGAAGAAGTTCGCCGAGCGCAACGAGGTGGACTTCGCGTACAGCATCGCGGGCCTGGGGAGGTTCCGCGCCAACATCTTCAAGCAGAGGGGTACGGTCGGCATAGCCATCCGGCGGGTTCTCACCACTTCCGTTCCCACTTTCGAGGAGCTGGGCCTGCCCCCCGTCCTGCGCCGTCTCAGCATGGAGCGGCGCGGGTTGATCCTGGTCACCGGCCCGGCAGGCTCGGGAAAGACGACCACCCTGGCGGCGATAATCGATCATATCAACACATCCGAACAGGTGAACATCATCACCATAGAGGACCCCATAGAGGTCCTGCATGTCGACAAGAAGAGCATAGTGCATCAGAGGGAGATAGGCACCGATACCGAGGGCTACGCCGACGCCCTGAAGTACATAACCCGCCAGGACCCCGATGTCATCCTCATCGGAGAGATGAGGGACGTGGAGACGGTTACGGCCGCCATGAGTGTCGCCATGACGGGCCACCTCGTCCTCTCCACGTTCCACACCATCGACACCACGGAGACCGTCAACCGTATCATCGATTTCTTCCCACCCCAGCAGCAGAAACAGATCCGCCTGACCCTGGCCAGCGTCTTCAAGGGGGTTATCTCGCAACGCCTGCTGCCCCTCAAGGACCACAGCGGGCGCGTACCGGCCGTGGAGGTGCTGGTAATGACGGGGCGCATGGCCGAAGCACTGATCGGAGAGGAACCGACCACGGTGATGCGCGAGATCATCTCGGAGGGGGAGTTCTACGGTATGCAGACCTTCGACCAGTCTCTGGTGGATCTATACCGCTACGGGCTTGTGGATTACAAGGTGGCGGTGGCGGCCTCGACAAGCCCGCACGACTTCAGCCTGGCGGTCAAGCAGTTGGGGCTGGAGGTCGAGGAGGACCTGCTGTCGAAATAGCGGCAGGTCCGCCGGCAAGGACTTCGGACCGTATTCATGGTTGCAGCAGGGTGTGATCGCGTTTGAGCCACAGTCTATCGACTACCGTCATGTCGTTTATGCGAGCATCCGGCCCCCGTACCGACGGAGAGGCTTTAATAGAGTTTCGCGTGTTTCCGCACGATCGTATTCCGTGACGCAGTCCGGAGAGGATCAAGGAGGGAGTCTCATGGAAAAGACCTGGCTCGATAACTACCCGGAGGGAGTGCCCGAAGAGGTGGAGCTTCCGGATATAAGCCTGGGGCAGATGCTGGAGAAAACCGCCGCCAAGTATCCCAGCAACACGGCGGTCATCTTCATCAACAACAGGATCACCTACGCCAAGCTCGACGAAATGGCCAACCGTTTCGCGGGCGTGCTCAAGAAGCTGGGCGTGCAGAAGGGCGATCGCGTGGCCCTGCAGCTGCCCAATACCCCCCAGCTGGTCTTCGCCTATTACGGCACGGTCAAACTGGGCGCGGTGGCGGTGATGTTCAACCCCCTGTATTCCCCGCGTGAGATAGAGCACCAGCTGCGCGATTCGGGCGCGAAGGTCATGATCATCCTCGACCTCATGTGGCCCATGGTCAAGACGGCCCTCGAGAACGCCAAGCCCGACCACCTCATCGTCACCCATGTCAGGGACTACCTCAAGTTCCCCCTCAATCTGCTGGAGCCCATCAAGGCCAAGAAAGAGGGGACACGTGTGGAGGTGGACATGGACGCCGCCTCCTACGGGCTCAAGGGGATGTACGAGCTCAAGGAGCTCATGGCGCAGGCCTCGGCGCAAAAGCCTGCCGTGGAGATAGACCCCGCCGAGGACCTGGCGGTCTTCCAGTACACCGGGGGCACCACCGGCGTCTCCAAGGGCGCCATGCTCACCCACCGCAACCTGGTCTCCAACGTCCACCAGTGCCTGGCATGGTTTCCCGACGTCAAGCTGGGCAGGGAGATCATCCTCTGCACCCTGCCCTTCTTCCACTCCTACGGCATGACCGTGGATATGAACTTCGGAGTCCTCTCCGGCGCGACCCTGGTGCTCATCCCCAACCCGCGCGACCTGCACATGGTCATCAAGGCCATCGACAAGCATCGCCCCACGCTCTTCCCGGGCGTCCCCGCCATGTACATAGCCCTCATCAACAACCCCGACGTGAAGAGCGGAAAGATGGACGTTACCTCCATCCGCGCCTGCCTCTCCGGCGCCGCCCCGCTGCCGGTGGAGGTGCAGCAGGAGTTCGAGAAGCTGACCGGCGGCAAACTGGTGGAGGGGTACGGCCTCTCGGAATCCAGCCCCGTCACTCACGCCAACCCCCTGGAGGGGATACGCAAGGCCGGGAGCATCGGCATGCCGGTGCCCAACACCGAGGTGAAGGTCGTGGATGTAGAGGACCGCACCAAGGAGCTTCCCCTGGGGGAGATCGGAGAGCTGGCGGTAAAGGGACCCCAGGTGATGAAGGGCTACTGGAATATGCCCGAGGAGACCGAGAACGTCATGGACGCAGACGGCTGGCTCTACACCGGGGACATCGCCCGCGCCGACGAGACGGGATTCTTCTATATCGTGGACCGCAAGAAGGACATGATCATCGCCAGCGGCTACAATATCTACCCGCGTGACGTAGAGGAGGTCATCTTCGAGCATCCCAAGGTGGAGGACGTGGCCGTGGCCGGCGTCCCCGATCCCAAGCGCGGCGAGACGGTGAAGGCCTACGTGGTGCTCAGGGAGGGGGAGACGGCGACGGAGGAGGATATCATCGCGTTCTGCCGCGACAAGATGTCCAAGTACAAGGTCCCCACGGCGGTGGAGTTCCGCGCCGAGCTGCCCAAGACCATGGTGGGCAAGGTGCTGAGGCGGGTGCTGGTCGAAGAGGAGAAGAAGAAGCTCGAGGCGCTAAAGAAGGAATAGATCACCGCTTGTAAACGCAAAGGGGTGTTGCAAGTTTCTTTTCGTCCTTCGCGAAATGGTCGACAAAGTTGAAAGCAGGTTCTGAAGGGACGAAAAGAAATACGCAACACCCCCAGTTACATCCTGCGCTGGGTCTGAACATAGGAGGTTGGTTATTCCGGCTTGGGCGCTCGAGCTTGGGTGGGGATAGAAGGGGAAGAAGGCACGAACATGGAGGACCCTCCCACGCGCTTGCTCCCGGCGGCATGGATGTCCAGACGATAGACCTCTCAGGCAAGGAAGTGGCCATCATCTCTTTTCTGCCCGATCCTGTCGTCCATACCCTGCAGCCAGCCTATTCTGGTCGCGCCCGGGCAGTCGATGCGAGGGATGTGTGGTTTTATGTCCAGCAAGGGGGTGCCGTCCACTATGTCAATGTCCCTGATGTAGAGGACGTTCCCCTCGATACGGTCCAGGCGCACCACGCTCACACCGATATGGTTGGGGCGAACGGGGGCACGGGTGGAGAAGACTCCGCGCTCCACATCGTCGAGGAAAGGTGTCACGGTGAGCTTCGTTGCCTGGCATTGATGGAATAAATAGAGGAGGATTATGTGGGAGAAGCCCCCGAGGTCCTCCAGGCCACGGGTGAACTCCGGAAGAACCTCCACCATGGCCTCCACGTCCCGGCCACCTTCCGGCTGGATGGGAGTGCCCAGATTCTCTTTAAAAGGTGTGTGTATAGTCCCTATTGGCCGTAGTTTTATCTCTTTTACCTCAGCGGAGAACATTGCTCAAATACCATCCTCGTGCTCTGAGTCTTCCCCGATCTTCTGCACGCTCTTTTCGAGGCGATGATTATAACATCCCGCAAACCGGCGCGTATAACCCGGCAAAGTGGGACCTCATGCTTGCCTGTATTCCCTAAGACAGCAACCATCAGACATGGTTTATAATCTTGCCATGTCAGTACGGAAAACACGCATGGCCGCGCTGGCGGCTCTCACGGGCATGACCGTAGTCCTTGCCCTTCTGGCCTGGAGGGGGATGAAAGCCGCGCCGGGGGGAGAACTATCCCCCGAGCTCGTATGGCGGCAGGCCACGGAAGAGGACCTCTTCTAGGATGCTGTAACATGAAGGTCCTCATCCTGGGAGCGGCGGGCAAGGCGGCCCGGGCGGCCATCTCCGCCCTGCGCTTCCTCACCGGATTGGAGCGCATCTACCTGGCCGACAACAACGCCGAAGCCCTGTGCAAATTGTCCGCGGACCTGGCGCGCTTTCCCGTAAGCCTGCGTTATCTCGACGCTGAGAACGAGAGCAGCCTGTACGAGCGCATGCTGGAAGCCGATCTGGTCCTCGGTTGTCTCGGGCCGTTCCACCGATATGAAAGCCGTATCGTCCACGCGGTCATCGCGGCGGGGCGCGACTACCTCTCCCTCTGCGACGATCCCGAAGCGGTAGAGGAAGTCCTCGCCCTGGGTTCGGAGGTGGAAAGAAGCGGTGTGAGGGTGCTCTGCGGCTGCGGCCTGACCCCCGGCCTCTCCAACCTGCTGGCCTGCCGTGCGTGCTCGCGGTTGGACAGGACCGAAAACATCGAATTCTCCTGGTTCCTGGATCTGGCTTCGTACCTGGGGGAGGCGACCCTGGAACACCTGCTGCATGCATTCGCCGGCAAAGCGCCCGTTCGCAAGGGCGGGAAAACCGCCGCGGCAAGGGCGGGCAGCTGGGAGGAGCTGGTCTGTTTCCCCCCGCCCGTGGGCGGGAAGGCGGTCTCCTATCTCCGGCATCCCGAACCCATCACCCTGCCCTCGGCCATGGCGGGAGTAGGGGATATAGTATTCAAAGCCGGTGTAGGTAGCAGGGGAAAGGGGCTGGCTTTGCATTCGCTGGCCTGGTTGGGGGAAGGACGGACGACTGAGCTCTGGTTGACGGCGCTGCGTACGGCGGCGATGGGGATAACCCGGCGCGGGGATGGTTCGTGCCTTACCGCTATGCGGGTGACCGCAAGCGGGGTGAAGGACGGAACAACCGTACAGAGGACGCTTGGTGTGGTGGGCGATTACTATCATATCTCCGGCCTGGTCATGGCCGCCGCGGCCTATAGCATTGCCGGGGCTGGGTGGGCGCCGGGGGTGTATACGCCGGAGGCACTGCTGGACGATGCGTCCGTTTTCGCGTGGTTGCACCGCGCCGGTCTGCGCATTCTTATCGGTGAGGTGGAGGAGAGATAAGCGAGGGAACGGGGCGCACCGGCGGCTTCCCTTCCGCGCTCGTGCCACCTGTTTCCGCCGTTGTAGCGGTGTTGATATAATTGGTTGTCCGGCGGGTGGCGAAGGAGGTAGCGATAAGGTGAGGATACTGGTAACCGGAGGAGCGGGCTTCATCGGCTCCCATCTATGCGATCGGCTCGTGGCGGAAGGTCACGATGTCGTGTGCCTCGACAATCTCTGCACGGGCGACCTCCGCAATATCGAAGGGCTCCAGGGCGACCCTCATTTCCGCTTCGTACTGGCCGATGCCACGGCGCCGATAAACCTCGAGGTCGATACCGTGGCACATCTGGCCAGCCCGGCCAGCCCCGTGGACTACAGCCGCCTGGCTGTGGAGACGATGCTGGTCAACTCCCTGGGCACCTACCAGGCCCTGGAGGTGGCGCGTAAGAACGGGGTCCGCTTCCTCATGGCCTCGACCTCGGAAGTCTATGGGGACCCGCTGGAGGCACCACAGGGAGAGGATTATCACGGCAACGTCAATCCCGTTGGACCGCGAGCCTGTTACGACGAGGCGAAACGTTTCGCGGAGGCCCTGATATCTTCTTACCAGCGCATCTACGGACAGCAAGCGGTCATCCTGCGCATCTTCAACACCTTCGGCCCCCGCATGCGCCGTGAGGATGGGAGGGTAGTACCCAATTTCATCCTGCAGGCCATCGCGGGAGAGCCCCTCACGGTTTATGGGGATGGCACGCAGACGCGCAGCTTCTGCTACGTGGATGACCTGGTCGAGGGGATCTACCGGGCACTTACCGTCGATGCCGCCCTGGGCGAGGTCATCAACCTGGGCAATGACGGAGAGATGACTATCCTGGCGTTGGCGGAGAAGGTCAAGGAGATAACCGGCTCACATTCGGAGATAACCTACATGTCCCTTCCGGAAGACGATCCCCAGAGGCGCCAACCCAAACTGGACAAGGCCAGGACCATCCTGAAATGGGAGCCGAAGATCGGCCTCGAAGACGGGCTCAGGAGGGTAGTGGAGTGGTTCCAGGAAAGCCCGGCATAGACGGCGGGAATGCCGCGGGGGAACGAGAAGCCCGGTACCGGGAGATAAGGCGCTCGCGTTCCGATCCCTCCACGTTCTATGGCTTCTTGGGTATGCGCCTCGAGGAACTCGGCGAAGGGACCTCCCGTTTCGTCATGCCCGTAACCCCGGGATTCTTCAACGCCGGAGGCGTGGTGCACGGTGGAGTCATGGCCTCCATCGCCGATGCCTCCATCGCGGCGGCTCTGGCCACCCTCGTCGATCACGCCCGCGAGATTATGGCCACCGTGGAGATGAAGATCAATTACATAGCCCCCGTGCGCGGCGGGGATATCGTCTGCGAAGCGGTAATCATCCAGAAAGGCAGGTCCGTGGCCGTGGGGGAAGCGATCGTTCGAGATGGGAACGGTAAGCTCCTGGCCAAGGCCATGGCCACTTTCATGGTGCGGGAAAAGGCCGGAGGAGAAGACCGTTAGGCCAGGTACTTCCCCAGTCTCCAGATACGTTTCAGTTCCCAACTGCACGCGTTCTCGTCGTAACTCAGGAGGTAGAGATCGCCATCATCGGCGCGTACGCGGAAACAGATCCTTCTCTCGCTACTGCGTTCGTCCTCCTCGAACCAGCTGCCCTCGATATCCATGACCGACAGCTCTCGTTCGTTGAGGGTGAAGCTCAAGGGTCTCTCATTGGCCTTGAAGCCTGAATAGCATTTCACCTCTACGGGGTGGTTTGCCTCCTCGGAGATGACGGATAGTGTTTGCCTTACGTCCATCAACTGCACTACTCCCGAACAAAACAGGCTTATATCGTATGCTTCCGCAAATATATCACAATCCGGGCGTAAAGCAAGCCCCGGTTGCCGGGCTCTGCGGGAAGGAGGAGAGGGCCATGACGATGGGGATGAAGTCCATGGCGATATCTTGTCGTGCCTAAGCTCACGACGTTCGGGTCAATCCGTTGCAAGTCGCATCCGTATACCGAGAAGGGAGCGGGAGGCGAACCATAAAAGGTAAGGTGCAACCCTGCCGGGAACGGCGGGGAAATCACCCGGCTCTTGCAAGGCGGTGACATCGCTCAGGCGGGATCCGCGGAGGATCATTGGCATGGCCGGACCGGTGTGAAGCCGGCCGCTCATTCCTGGTACGAGGGAGGGCGGGACTGCAGGAGCTTCTCTTCGCTCTCGAGATCCTTGCCGTTTCCGAACTCCGCCGTCGTGAGCATCCCTGCGGGGATGGCCGCTATGAAATCCTCCACCATCTGGCGGGCGATATCATCGGAATACTGCACCGGCGGTGACTTCATGAAGTAAGCGGAGGGACCGAGCAGCGCACCGGACATGCCACGGTCGATGGCCAGCTTGCAGCAGCGTACGGCGTCGATGACGATGCCGGCGGAGTTTGGGGAATCCCATACCTCCAACTTGAATTCGACGGACATGGGGACGTCGCCGAACTCCCTGCCCTCGAGGCGGATGTAAGCCCACTTACGGTCGTTCAGCCAGGCCACGTAGTCGCTGGGGCCTATATGCACGTCATCCTTGTCGATATTGTGGTTCAACTGGGAGACTACCGCATCGGTCTTGGAGATCTTCTTCGATTCCAGGCGTTCGCGCTCCAGCATGTTCATGAAGTCCATGTTGCCGCCGATGTTCAGCTGAGAGGTGCGGTCGAGGACCACGCCGCGGTCATTGAAGAGCTTGGCCAGGACACGGTGCAGGATCGTCGCGCCTACCTGCGACTTGATATCGTCGCCGATTATGGGCAGCCCGTGCTTGCGGAACTTACCCTGCCACATCTCCTCCTTGGCCACGAATACCGGGATGCAGTTGACGACCCCACAGCCAGCCTTGAGCGCCTCCTCGACGTAGAAATGGGCGGCTTTCTCGCTGCCCACGGGCAGGTAATTGATGAGCACGTCCACACCCTGACGGGAGAGGACCTCGGCTACATTCACGGGTTCCGACGGGGACTCCTCGATGACCATGTTGTAGTATTTACCCAGGCCGTCAAGGGTGTGTCCCCTGTAGACCGGCGCGTCCAGGAAGGGGACGTCGCATATCTTGATGGTATTGTTCTTGCCGCAAAGTATGGCCTCACCGGCGTCCTTGCCGACTTTTTCCGCGTCAACGTCGAAGGCGCAGACGATGTCGATATCCCTGATATGATATGGCCCCACCTTTACGTGCATGAGCCCCGGTATCAGGTCGCCTTCCCTGGCGTCCTTGTAGTACTCGATGCCCTGCAGGAGTGAAGAGGCGCAGTTGCCGACCCCCACAACGGCCACTCTTATATTTCTCATCGAAAAAACCTCCCGTAAACCCTTATATCCATCCCACCAGTAGGTGGGATCATGCTCGTATCCGTTAAGCCTGTAATGGCGTCATGTTCTTTATTGACCCGTCATCTATGACCAGCTTCTCACCCCCCCTCTCCTCAACCGTAAGGGTTTCCTTGTCTTTCTTGCTTTCCTTATCCTTCTTGCTTTCCTGGATATGATCCCTCTCTGATTCGATCATGTCTTCCAGCCAGGTTATATCGCTCTTGAGCAGCTCCTGGCGGTGGGTGTAAAGGCCCTGGCGGTAGCTGTCGGTGTCTTTGTAGCGGCTCTTCGACGTCCCGCTCATCTCGTTCAACCTCTCCTCGAGGTAATTCTTCCTCCGCTCCAGCAGCCAGAGTCTCATTTCCGGTTCCATATACTGGAAAAACGCCAATCGGATACTGAACTTGTCGGCATCGGTTATCTCGGAGCGCTTGCGCGTATCCACGAGCAGCCTCTGGAACGCTTCCTCTCCCTCCGGCGTGATACGGTATACGTAGCGATTGCGTGTCTTCGCCTTTACGGTATACGCTCTTTCGACCGCGCTCTTCGATTCCAGCCTTTTCAGGGCGGGATAGAGGGAACCGTAGCTTATTTTCCAGAGATGACCCAGGAGATCGGAGAGGCGTTTTTTGAGTTCGTAGCCGTACATGGGCTTCTCCTTCAGAGCCCCCAGTATGGCCAGTTCCAGCACTTTACAGCCTCCTCGTGCAATCATATAATCGTTCGAAACGATACCTGATGTGTATCGTATCGATATATCATTTCGATATATCTATTCGATATATTAGATCATCGGCCTCTTTTGAACAAGCCCCAATATATAGTGGGTACATGCGTGTAACTACCCGCTGACCACTTTCTATAGTTGCTATAGTTTTCCGTAATCGCGCAGGTAGCCTTCGATGTAGGCCCTGACCTCCGAGGCTGGGCGGATTATCCCAAAGTGGCCTTCGCAGAGTATATCCGCCTCGAGTTCCAGCAGCTTGCGCATGGATTCGCTCCATGCGTCGATGTCGGAGCCGAAAGAGGCATAGAAAGGACCGTGGATATCCTGGCCGAAGAGGACTTTGAGCATACCGTTGTCGATGAGCAGGGATATGGAACCCGGGGTATGGCCGGGAGTGTGGATCCAGCGTATGGGTGAAGCTCCTCCCTCGATATCCCCACTCTCGCCCTCGAGATGGAACTTGACCCTGGTCGGCGCGAAGTCCATGCCGTACCAGTTGGCGGCGGTCCTGCGGGTGTCGCCGTCCTCGATCGGGGAAGCGTCGAGTGCATGGATGGCCAGGGGCAAGCCGTACTTCTCGACCAGGAAGGCCGCTCCTCCAACGTGATCGATGTGGCAGTGGGTCAGTACGATGAGCTTGATGTCCCCGGGGGAATAGCCGAGTTCCTCCAGGTTGCGCAGGAGCTTGCGCGGGTCGGCCCCGGCGCCGGCGTCGATGAGGACGGGACGTCCCAGGTCCACCAGGAAGAAGCAGCAGTCCTCGGGGGCGGTCATGTCGGGCCCGCCGACCTGGTAGACTCCTTCGGCTATCTTGAAGGGCTTCATATCTTCATGCCCCGTGAATTCAATGGCATCCTTTGCTGCAATCAATAATATCAGTTCTTCTTCGAGGAGTGTGGCCGTCAGGCATAAGTCCAGGGCCGACCCCTATGCCTGACGATATCAAATCTCGAGTAGAATAAGGTTCAGGTGTTCAGGATATCGGATCGGTCATCATTGTCTTTATAGTCTGTGTCGCGAAGTCACCATGCGGGAGAGGATGGAGAGGATTTGGAATAAGGCAAGAGAAAGGCAGGACCCGGTTTAAGGGCTGTGCCGACGGAGCAAAGGAGGATGGAGTATGTACGAGATGACCGCCTACTGCGGCCTGGAATGCGGGGAATGCCCCGCCTACCTGGCCACACAGAAAGACGACATGGGAGCCCTGGCCAAAGTGGCCGAGGAATGGAGCAAGCAGTTTGGCATGGAGATCCCCGCCGAAACCATCATCTGCGACGGATGCAAGTCAGGCAAGAGGCTTTGCTCCTACTGCGCCATGTGCCAGGTGCGTGGCTGCGCCGAGGCCAGGGAGATCCCGACTTGTGGTCACTGCGGGGACTACGTATGCGAGATGCTGCAGGTTAACCCGGGCTTCGCTTCCGGAGGAAAGGACAACCTGGATAAGCTGAGAGAAAACCTGTAGAAGAAGATATTTTCTGGCACCGCAGGAGACGCTCGATCCCGGTCCGGGTCGGAATGCCGCAAAGGTATATCTACATATGTCGGCCCCCCCACCCCTCTTTGCCTCGGCACGAGTGTTACGTTATGGGTAGGCCCCCGTCCTCCCTCGAGCTGCGGGCTGGGGAATGCGGTCCACGGACTACAATAGGAACATGAGAGCAGGGTTCCATGTGAGTATAACCGGGGGATTGCCCAAGGCCGTGGACCGGGCGGTCGAGCGTGGATGCGAGGCCATGCAGGTATTCGTTTCCAATCCACGGGGATGGAAGCACTCCGATATCCTGCCCTCGGACATAGCGGCCTTCCGCGCCCGCTGTGAGGAGGAAGGCATAAACCCGGTGTTCGTCCATACCATCTACCTCATCAACCTTGCGGCTCCGTCGCCCGAGATCCGGGAACGCTCGACGGACGCACTGGTGATGAACATGAGGGCGGCGGCGGCGTTGGGGTCCTCTGCCGTGGTGACCCACGTGGGCAGCCATGGCGGGGAGGGGGAAGACATCGGGATCGCCAGAGTCGTTGCATCCCTGCAGGCCGCATTCGCGCGTTGCGAGGGACCCGTTCCCATACTGCTCGAAACCACCGCGGGCTCGGGAAACAGCGTAGGGCATGGCTTTTCCCAACTGGGCAGGATCGTCAAGGCCTTCGCGGGCGACGTCCGGCTTGGCTTATGTCTCGATACCTGCCATGCATTCGCGGCGGGATACGAGTTGCGTACAGAGCAGGGGCTGCGGGAGACGCTGGAAGAACTGGAAAGGGAAGTGGGCCTGGAGCGCCTCAAGCTGATTCATGCCAACGACAGCAAGGGGGACCTGGGTTCCCGCCTTGACCGCCACGAACACATCGGCGAGGGAAAGCTGGGCAAGGGCGCCTTCGCGCTCATGGCCGGCCACCCTGCCCTGGGCGACCTGCCCTGGATCCTCGAGACGCCCGGGAGGTCGGCGGACATGGATCGTGAGAACCTGCGCCGCCTACGTTCTTTCGTCCCGTAAGGAAAAGGGCCCGCGGCATGGATGACCGTGGGCTGTTATCCTGGATGTTCACATGATAGCCTTGATGACGAAAATATAAGTACCCGGGACTATAATGGATGTGGGAAAGGAATATAGCGATGGCGGTAATACACAAACAGCTCGACTTAGAGACGC
This sequence comes from Actinomycetota bacterium, assembly GCA_003598015.1. Classification (GTDB taxonomy): domain Bacteria; phylum Actinomycetota; class Geothermincolia; order Geothermincolales; family RBG-13-55-18; genus SURF-21. The sequence goes on from QZKE01000096.1 coordinate 51,504, forward strand.
AAGGCGACGCCCATATCGTGGAGATCACCGAGGAACTCTCGCTCATGTTGAAGGAAACCGGCCTCGAGAGCGGCTTGATGAACGTATTCGTCCCGGGCGCGACCGGTGCGGTCACCACGCTGGAACACGAACCCGGCGTCTGCCATGATTTCCGCGAGCTGTTCGACTTCATCGCTCCCGTGGATCGCGATTATCATCACAACCAGAGGGGTATCGATTCCAACGGCCATTCCCATGTCCGTGCAGGCTTGTTGGGGCCGTCCCTGACGGTTCCCTTCGATGCGGGTGCGCCTCAACTCGGCAGATGGCAGCAGGTAGTCTTCGTCGATTTTGATGAGGTGCCCAGGTCCCGCACGCTCATGGTCACCTTCGTCGGGGAGTAAGGCGGGTGCATAGCTCATATGCATGACTTCAATTTCGTGAACGGCGAACTCTTCTGCGAGGAGGTGCCGCTCCAGCGCATCGCCGCAGAGGCGGGAACACCCGTCTACATCTACAGCCGCCGCACCCTGCGCGACCATTACCGCGGTTTGAAAGAAGCCTTTTCGGGCCTGCCCCACCTCATATGTTATTCCGTGAAGGCCAACTCCAACCTGGCCGTGCTGTCGACCCTCGCCGGGGAAGGGGCGGGCGCGGATATCGTCTCGGGAGGAGAGCTTTACCGCGCCCTCAAGGTGGGCATGGCGGCGGAAAAGGTCGTCTACGCGGGCATAGGCAAGACCGCGGAGGAGATGGCCTACGCGCTTAAATCGGGCATACTGATGTTCAACGTGGAGTCGACCACGGAATTGGAGGCCCTCGACCGCGTGGCCGGCGAACACGGAACGAAGGCGCGCATTGCACTGAGGGTCAATCCCGACGTGGATGCGCAGACCCACCCTTATATCGCAACCGGGCTCAAGGAGGCCAAGTTCGGCATCGGGATAGATGATGCTCTGGCGGTCTACGAGTATGCCGCCTCATTGCCCAACGTGGAGGTTGCAGGTGTCCACCAGCATATCGGTTCTCAGATAACCCAGGTAGGACCGTTCCGGGAGAGCCTCTCCATCATCGGGGAACTGTTGCAACGGCTGCAGGAGAAGGGTATTCCCGTCCGCTATATAAATATCGGGGGTGGTTTCGGAATACCCTACCGGCAGGAGGATGTACCCTATCCCAGTGACTATGCCCGGGAGCTCGAGCCCATACTGAAGGAGTCCGGCTGCACGGTTATACTGGAGATCGGGCGTATGATCGTGGGCAATGCAGGCATATTGTTGACGAAGGTACTATACAGAAAAAGTACGGGGGAGAAAGATTTCCTGGTGGTAGACGCGGCGATGAACGATCTCATCCGGCCGAGCCTGTACGGTTCCTTCCACGAGATCACCCCCGTGCTGCAAAGCGAGCGGGAGGATGAGACCGTGGATGTCGTCGGGCCCGTCTGCGAATCCAGCGACTTTCTAGCCAGGGATCGGGCGCTGCCGCATACCGAACCGGGAGAGCTGCTCGCGGTGATGAGCGCGGGCGCCTATGCGTTTGCCATGTCCTCCAACTATAACTCGCGCCGCCGCGCTGCCGAGGTCATGGTAGACGGCGACCGCTTCGGCGTGGTCAGGGAAAGAGAGGCCTATGAGGATCTGGTACGCGGGGAACGGGCCTGGGACTGATCGCCGCGGCTATGCACGCTACAGAGACGATCTACCTGTGGCAAGCGGGAGGTGAAAAGAAATACAGGAGGGAAGCGCGGAGATCGGTATCGCTCATACCGGGGAGAGGACCACTCCCCCCGACACCCCCTATTTCATCTTGAAGATGAAGGAGGGTGGCAGTCCGTCCGGGCTGGTATTCGCGGCCGGGGTGTGCTCGGAGAGTGTGGGCCTCGAGGAGCTCGAGGTGAGGCGCTACGCTATCTCGCTGCTGTACGAGTTCTTCAAACAGAGGGGACGCGATCTCAAGGTCCCGGACTATCGCCGCATGCTCACGCGCATCTTCAACCACATCCACAATTACATCGCCGAGAAGTGGTCCGAGCAGGGCCTCGAGCTGGACCTCGCGGTGGCCATCGCCACCACCACAACCGTCTATGCAGCCCGCAGCGGCAGGGGAGAACTGTTCCTCTTCCATGAGGGGGAGGCGCGAGCCGTTTTCCGGGAAGGCGGAGACCACGCGGCGCTGCTTGGTTCCGATCGCGGGGAGGAGATGGAGGTAGTGGTGGAGGAGGCGCGACTCCAGTCCGGGGACATCGCGGTGTTGTGCGATCCCGTGGTGACCGAGGTGATAGGGCCTCGCGATGTGACGCTTATCCTGCGACGCGCTTCCGATCCCGCCAAGGCCTCCCTGTTCCTGTCGGCTATCGCCGAACGCAAGGGAGCGGAGGCCCCACTTACCGCTCTGATATGGGCGGTCCCAAACTACCAGGGTGCGGCCATATTGACCGGCGAGACACCTCCTGCGAAGCCTCCGGAAACAGACGAGCTGAAGACAGCGGCAATAGACGAAGACGAGGCACCCGCCGATATCGCCAAGAAACAATGGTTGAGCAAGTGGAGGCGCCGCAAGGAATAGGGGTCGTATCTTCGATCTTCGATTCGAACAACAAAAAGACATTATTGTTGGGCTTAGAGGTAAAACCGAAGATCGAAGATACGACCCCTACTTCTTTTCCCATTTCTCCAGGTAGGCAACCTGGGAAAGGGTGGAACCGGCCTCGATCTCGCCGCGCAGGCGGTTCTCCTTCTCCAGCACGTCCATGGCGCGGTTGGCGATCTCCACGACCTTGTCCCTGGGGATGACCATCACGCCGTCGTCGTCACCCACTATCCAGTCGCCGGGGAATATGCGCCTGCCACCGACCTTGACGGGGACGTTGATCTCCCCGAAGCCCTTGGGCTCACCGGCGGTGGGCGATACAAGGCGGGAAAAGGCGGGGAAGTCGAGGGCGCGTATCTCCACGGTATCGCGGATGGCCCCGTCGATAACCACGCCGGCCACCTTTCTCTGGATGCAACTGTGGGTAGCCAGCTCACCCCAGAGCGCGGGCCCCATTCCACCCGCGTCTATGACGATCACGTCGCCTTCGTCCGCGAGGTCGATGGCTTCCACGGGTTTGGCCCAGTCCCCGGGGTAGGAGCGCACCGTCAATGCGGGTCCCGCCATTTTCATGCCGGGGCTGATGGGAAGGATGCTCTCCAGTTCGCCGGAGCGATGCATGGCATCGGATATGTTGGGCGTTGATACGCGCATGAGGATCTCCCGCACGTTTTCCAGGTCGACCCTCTTATAGAGATGCGTCTCAACCGCTTCCCCGGTGAGGATGGCCTGCTTGATCTCCTCCGCCGCTTTGCGGGCGTCCTTGCTCTTGATTATCGCTCCGCCGACGATGACGATATCCGCGCCGCTCTGCACCGCTCTCGCCGCCGTCTCGGAGTTGATGCCGCCCGCCACGGCGATGGGGATATCGACGGCGTTGGCGACAACCTTCAGCCTTTCGAAAGGATCTCCGCCGTGCATCTGTACGTCTATGGCCGTATGCACCGCGATATAGTCGGCTCCCGCCGCTTCCGCGGCGCGGGCACGGTCTACGATATCCCCGACCTCGATAAGGTCCACCACGATCTCGGCGCCGTAGTTCCTGGCCGCCTCCACGCATTCCCTCACCGTGGCGTCTGAGGCCGCTCCCAGGACGTCTATGATGTTCGCGCCGGCCTTGGCGGCAACCTCTACCTCCGCTCTTCCGGCGTCCATGGTCTTCATGTCCGCGACGATCACGTGATTGGGGAAGCGCTGGCGCAAGGCGCGCACCGCATTGAGTCCCTCGCTCTTGATCAACGGTGTCCCGGCTTCGATCCAGTCCGCGCCGCCCTCGACCGCCTCCTCGGCGACCTGGATAGCCCTTTCGAGGTCCACGAAGTCGAGCGCCAGCTGCAGAATGGGTTCTCTAGGTTTCATAGCTGGATTATATCACGGTAACAGCGTGTGTCCGCGGCCGCTGCAGGGAGACCCAGGTCTGGACGCTTAGGTGGGGTAATGGGGCCGGGTTAAGGCCCTGGCGTCCCGAGGCCGCTGCTTCTGACGCAAATCCCGACCCCGCCCTGCGGGTAACAGGACGTGGTGAACGCGTCCTACGACCCGGGATCGACCTCCCCATAACCCTCTTTGTAGCCCTTATCATATCCGTCCTTGAAACCCCGCTGGCGCTCTTCGCTCCCGATCAGGTCGTATAGGTTTATCTCAGGGAGATACCCATAGTCGGCCTTCTTGTCCAGTTCGCCGTTGGTATACCCCTTCTTATAACCTTCCTGGAAGCCATAATCGTAATCGGATTGCTCGGTATATGGTTTTGAATCCACGGCCTTCTGGTTGTCGCGATAGCCGTCCTTATACCCTGCTATCCAGCCCTCTATGTATCTCTGGGTCTCGCCGCTGCAGTAGCGATCGACAGTGCTGCTTTGGGGGGTATCGAAACCCGAGCCGGCTTGCGCTTCCTTTCTGCCCACATTGTAGCCACCCGCGTATCCCCTCTGGTAATCATCCTCTTTCAGGTCGTATCCGATTACGGCCTGCTCCCCGGGCCTTTTTAATTCCGCGACGGCTTGATGGTACCAGTCGTATTCCGATCTCGAACCGCCTTTCTGGGCCGTTTTCCAGCCGTAGTCGTATCCCTCGTTGAAACCCCGCCAGTAGCCGCTGGAATATATGAAGCCCCCGTTGAGGTTCTTCTTCAGGGAGGGAGAGTACGACTCCCCCCTGCTTGCTTCGCCGTAGCCCTCGCTGGCGCCGGAGTTGAAGCCGCTATGGTAGCCGACTTTAATCCGTTCGTCTTTGCAATCCACCATGACGACTCCCCGCTTGCTGTTCTGGCATCCAGGTACCAGCAGGGAGAGCAATACCGTCAGTGATACTATGGTCAGAGACCAAGGCCTTCTCATTGCGCGGACTCCCCGAAGCCGAAAGCAACATCCGGATCAGACCGAGAAGCTTCCATACCGTCAAAATCCCCTGCAAAGATTATATAACCAGAAGCCGGAGGTGAAAACTCGTATACCGCTGCAGAACAGGCGAATAACCTGGTAGAATAATGCTGTTTAGATGAGAAAGAGATGGGGGAGAGATGGTGAAAAGAGACAGGATCATCCGCGTAGGCCAGATAGGCTGCGGTACGGTGGGCTCCGGGGTCATCCGTATATTGCAGGACAACGCGGGAGCCATCTCGAGGCGTACGGGCTGCGAGATACGGGTCGTACGCATCGCGGTAAAGGACCTGGCGGATGCGCGCTACGTGGAAGTACCCGAGGGGATGCTGACCATTCATGCCGGGGACGTGATCGAGGACCCAGAGATAGACATCATGGTGGAGGTCATGGGCGGGATCGAGCCCGCGCGCTCCTTCATCCTCGAGGCTTTCGCGGCGGGGAAACACGTTGTGTCGGCTAACAAAGAACTCATGAGCACTCACGGCGGAGAGATCCTGCGGGCAGCCGAAGGAGCGGGAGTGGACATCGCTTTCGAGGCCAGCGTGGGAGGGGGGATACCCATCCTGCTCCCGCTGAAGCAGAGCCTGGCCGGGAACGCCGTAAACCAGATACTCGGCATAGTGAACGGGACCACCAACTACGTGTTGTCGCGTATGACGCAGGAGGGGCTCTCCTTTTCCCAGGCCATAACCAAGGCACAGTCGCTGGGGTACGCCGAGGCCGATCCCAGCGCCGATGTGGAGGGCAGGGACGCAGCCGCGAAGCTCGCCATCCTCGCCTCCATGGCATTCAACTCGCGCGTCACCCTGGATGACGTCTATGCCGAGGGCATCACGGGCATCACTTCGGACGACATCGCATTCGGGAGGGATCTGGGTTACGTCATCAAGCTCCTGGCCGTGGCCAAGGACGAGATGGACGGCATCAGCGTACGCGTACACCCCACCATGATCCCCGCCAACCACCCGCTGGCGACGGTGCGGGACGAGAACAACGCCATCTTCGTGTCCGGTGACGCCGTGGGAGAGCTTATGTTCTACGGCAAAGGGGCCGGCTCGCTGCCGGCGGCCAGCGCCGTGGTCGGCGATGTAATCTCCATAGCGCGCAACATGCTCTCGGGCGGGCATATGGTTGGATGCACCTGCTTCTACGAAAAACCCATAAAGAACATGGCGGATGTTGTCTGCCGTTACTTCATGATCTTCGATGTGCCCGACCGGCCGGGGGTGCTGGCCAGGATCGCCGGCGTGTTCGGGGACAACGAGGTCAGCATTAAATCGGTCATACAGCACGGTATGGGGAAGGAAGCGCGCATCGTCCTTATCACCCACGCCGTGCGGGAGGAGAGCCTCCGCGCCACGGTGAGGGGGCTGGAAGAGCTGGAGGCGGTAAACCGCATCGTCAGCGTGATCAGGGTTGAAGACCCCGAGGTGGAGGAGGCCCAGGGGACGGAAAACCGCGCTGCGTCCCGTAAGGAGTAAAGTATTGGTTTCTGCATGGAGGGGCGTCATCGCGTCATACCGCGAGTTCCTGCCGGTAGACGCGCAGACGCCGGTGGTGACTTTGCTGGAGGGTAACACACCTCTGGTGGAGGCAGGGTACATCAGCGGACAGCTGGGGGCCAGCGTATACCTCAAGTACGAAGGCCTCAACCCTACCGGTTCTTTCAAGGACCGTGGAATGACCATGGCGATTTCCAAGGCGGTTGAGGAAGGCGCGAAGATGGTCATCTGCGCCTCCACCGGCAACACCAGCGCCTCGGCGGCCGCCTACGCGGCCCGTGCCGGCATCGACTGCGCCGTACTGATCCCGAGTAAGGCCATAGCCCTGGGCAAACTGGCGCAGGCGCTGATCCACGGCGCCAAGGTCATCGCCATAGACGGCAACTTCGACCAGGCGCTGCAACTCGTACGCAAGATCAGCGAGGATTTCCCCATAGTCCTGGTGAACTCCCTCAACCCCTTCCGTATCGAGGGGCAGAAGACGGGGGCATTCGAGATATGCGATGTGCTGGGGCAGGCTCCCGATTACCATTTCATACCAGTCGGCAACGCCGGCAACATCACCGCCTACTGGCAGGGGTACCGGGAATATCACGAGGCGGGCAGGATCAACCGCCTCCCCCGCATGATGGGATGGCAGGCGGAAGGGGCGGCACCCATAGTGAGAGGATATCCCATCGAGGAGCCGGAAACACTGGCGACGGCGATCCGCATCGGAAATCCCGCCAGCTGGAAAAGGGCGGTCGCGGCGGCAGAAGAATCGCAGGGCCTTATCGATATGGTATCCGACGAGGAGATTCTCGATGCCTACCGCATACTGGCGGACCGCGAAGGCGTCTTCGTGGAGCCGGCGTCGGCGGCAAGCGTGGCCGGGTTATACAAGGCCTTCCGTCGCGGGGAACTGCCCCAGGGAGCACAGGTGGTATGCGTGCTCACCGGCCACGGCCTCAAGGATCCCGACTTGGCCGTAAGATGCGTGGAAGAGCCGGAGGCGGTACAGCCGCGCATGGAGGCGATACTGGAGAAGCTGGGTATGGAGTCACATCTTTGATCTTGCATATATTCGATCGCTATTGAATATGTAATCGCCGGTTTGGGATTCAGGATCAAAGACGTGACACCCATGGGAGGTAGGGATGAAATACGTTATCCTGGTGCCGGATGGAGCCGCGGACCTTCCCGTGGAAGCGCACGGTGGCTTGACCCCTTTGGAGGCCGCGCGCATCCCCAACATGGATTTCCTCGCCAAAGAGGGGGTGAGCGGGACCGCTCTCACCATCCCGGAGGGGATGGCGGCGGGGAGCGATGTGGCGAACTACTCTATCCTGGGTTACGATCCGCTCAAATACTACACGGGAAGAGGACCTCTCGAGGCAGTCAGCATGGGCGTGAGCCTGGGACCCGAAGACGTGGCCTTCCGCTGCAATCTGGTCACGGAGGGCGACGGCATTCTACTGGATTACAGCGCCGGGCACGTAACGACGGGTGAGGCACGAGAACTCCTGGCCGTGCTGCAGGAGAAACTGGGGGATGAATATACGGCGTTCTACCCTGGCGTCGGGTATCGGCATCTCCTGGTCCTCAAGGGTTTGAGGTTCCTGGAGGATCGTTGCATCCCTCCGCACGACGTGGTGGGGCGGGAGATCCAGGACATCCAGCCCCAGGGTCCAAACGCACAGAGGCTGGCTTCATTGATACGCATCTCGAAGCGCCTGCTCTCGCATCACGCGGTGAACGTGTGGCGCAGCGAGAAAGGGCTGCGGCCCGCGAACATGATCTGGCCGTGGGGTCAGGGCAGGTCGCCCGTCCTGCCGACCATATCCGAGAGATACGGTCTCACGGGGGCGATCATAACCGCCGTCGACCTCATCAAGGGACTGGGGATGCTGGCGGGCATGGAAGTGGTGGAGGTCCCGGGAGCAACCGGCTATTATGATACGGATTACTCGGCCAAGGCTCGTTATGCCCTGGAGAGCCTGCGCGGCAATGACCTGGTCTACGTACATGTGGAGGCGCCGGACGAGGCCGGCCACGAGGGCGACTGGGAAGCCAAGGTACAGGCCCTGGAGAACTTCGACGCGAAGATCGTGGGCGCTTTTCTGGACGAGACGGTACGCGTCAAGGAGAACTTCGCCTTCCTGCTCATGCCCGACCATCTGACCCCCATAGAGGTTCGCACCCATGTGGCGGATGCGGTTCCCTTCGCCATATACTACCCGCATGTCGAACCTGACGGGGGAACGTCCTTCAGCGAGAAGGGTGTATCGTACGGCAGCTACTCGCGTTATCCGGCTTGGCAGCTTCTGGATCTTCTGATCCACGGTATCGGGAGAACCCGGAGATAGAGACCCGTATCGCGATATGTGTGATATATTTAACGTAACGAAGCTGGATATCGCACGATTACCGGGAGCAAACCCCGTTTGAGTGTCGCGAACAACAAGCCCTGTGGAGCGTGTCAGCAATGCCATCTAGGATCTTCCCCATAAACAAGTCTCCCATAGTGGTGGCGCATATATCTGATTTCCACATAGGTTCCTATCATTTCGTCGCCAATCTCATGAACCGCACGGTACTCGAGCTGAACGAACTGCGGCCGGATATCGTGATCGTAACCGGCGACCTGACCAACGAGGGATTTCGCCAGGAGTATATGACGGCCAAGTCCTATCTGGATGGATTGGAATGCGAGCGAGTCCTGGTCATACCGGGAAACCATGACTCCCGCAACGTGGGATACCTGCATTTCCAGGAACTCTTCGGACCCCTGTTCCAGAACATGGAGTGGGAAGGTATCCTCGTGATGGGTATGGACTCGAGCGAACCCGATCTCGATTCCGGACAGATCGGCCGGGAGAAATATGGAAGGATAGTCGACTATTTCCATTCCGCTTCCGGCTTCAAGATCTTCGCTCTGCATCACCACCTCCTCCCCGTTCCCGGCACGGGGAGGGAGAGAAACATAGTATTCGATGCTGGTGACGTACTGGAACTGTTGGTATATGCCGGTGTTGACCTGGTCTTGACCGGCCACAAACACGTCCCATACGTATGGAAGCTCGAGGATCTGTATGTGGTGAATGCGGGAACGATATCGTCTTTGCGGCTACGTGGGCACACCAAGCCGTGCTACAACGTTATCGAGATAAGGGAGGACCTGGTCAGGGTGTTCCGCAAGTACCCTTTCGGTGGACGTGATGTCATCGCCCAGTTCGGTGTAGGGGTCAGTGATACACAGCGTGAGCTGTCCGGCGTAGCGCGCGAAATCATCGGCTCAGACCTATAACCCAACGTGCGACAGTATGCATCGCGAAAGCGATCGCGCCGTCTTCGGCGCGACGGTGCCAGTCGCCTGGACGGAGCGGAGCGAGGTCCAGGCCTGGCACGTGTACGTAGCGGAAGAAGATCCCGCGGGGAGGCGCGACGGTGCC
>QZKE01000071.1 GCA_003598015.1 Actinomycetota bacterium
ACCCCTTTCTTCTTGGTGGAGTTGCATTTGTCAGGATGATAGGGTGGTCTCTCAATCTATTTCAACCCGGAAAGCGCCTACCGAGACGATACAGCATCGAGCGTTCCGGATGCCATCACTTGGACGTCGCGGCTCCGTCCGGTTCCTTCTCCCACGCGACGTTGGGGGCATCCTTCCACAATCGCTCTATTTCGTAGTATTCGCGTTCTTCCCGGCGGAAGATATGGACTACGACATCGATATAATCGAGGAGGACCCAACGCTTGTGTTGTTCGCCTTCCCGGCGGACGGGCTTGATTCCCATCGCAGCCAGGCGCTCCTGTATCGCCTCGAGGATGCTCCCCACCTGCCGGTCGGTGTTGCCGCTGCAGATGATGAAATAGTCGGTGAGGATGAATACATCCCGCATGTCCAGCACCAGGATATCGTGGGCCTTTTTGTCTGAAGCGGCCTGAGCCGCCGCGATGGCTATCTCCCTGCTTTCCGCCGTTATGCACCTCCTCCCGGACAGCGCTCCCATCCCGTTACGATGTGCACCGCGCCAGCCCTGCTTACCTCTCTAGATTATCACATCGCGGCTTTGCCAATGTAACACCTACACCGCCAGGTCCCTGCCCGCTACGAGGATTATCTCCACTCCCGGTCCCGGCTCCGCTTTGATGTCGTCTATGGACAGGAGGACTCCCAGGTAGCGCGCAAAGGCCTCGACCCGTGGGTCCTCGCTGCGGTAGATTATGCTGCTCACCGCGTGATCGAAATCGTTGATCTCCTCACCGTCCACTACCATCTTGGCGTTGCCTCCGGTTCCGGCCACCGGCACGCCCAGGGAGGCAAGCCGGTCCCCCACCTTCTTTCCCAGTTCCGGGACACCACAGCCATTGAGCACCTCGATGGCGGGCACGGCGTCGATGACGAGGTCCGCTTTTTCCAGGCCCGCGAAAGCCTGGAGCATGGAGGCAAGGTAGCGCCGGTCGTTTTGCGTGGAGCCGGTGCCGGGGTCGAGCAGGTAATCCTGCCCCAGCGAGGAGAGCATCTCCTGTATACCATCCGTATCCTCCGCCTTCAAACCCTCGAGCATCCCGGGCAGATATTCCCGCGCCCGCTCCAGGCGCCGGGAGAAGGACTCCCACATCTCCAGGTAATCCGTGGCAAACAGGTAGAAAAACAGGCGGTCGGCATCTTTTATCTCTTGGCCTTCCGCGACGAAGTTGGTCTCTCCATTGAGCGGGTTCACCAGCACAATCACGTCTCCCGCGCTCACAGCCGGCGGTTGCAGACCCTGCAGCAGCCGCACCGCCTCCCAGAACTCCAGGAGAAGCAGGTAATCCACCTCGCCGCCGCAGAGGTTGCCTACCGTGGAGCGGAGCAGGTCTTCCCCGCCCTCTTCCTGCAGGGCCATCCTCAGGTCCGTTTGCTGCCCCGAGGCGTTATAGGCTACCGAGGTCTCGGGCACGAGGTATACCTCCCCGGTCCCGTTATCGGTATCGTAGCTCAGGAGGGCCAGGTCCAGGACGACTCTCCGTGATTCCTCGCCCCCCTCGTCCTCGTAGATACCCAGGAGCACCGAGACGTCTCCCGAAAGCCTCTTCTCGCTGTGAGGATGCGTAAAATAAAGGTAGTCCGGGACCGGTTCCTCGTTCTCCTGTGGGGCGGAGAATCTCTCTCCTATCCAGGAACCTGCTTCCCTCGCGACGTTTATATAAGGTATGTCGAATATGGCCCCCACGGCGAGAACAACTCCCACCGCCAGCAACACGACGATGACCACCCGCCGCTTTTTCCTGGCTTCCTTGCGGTGCCTCTTGCTGACCCGCGAGAGCTTTTCCTTCTCCTCCGGAGAAGCCTTGGACTCGTTGTCGATCCGGTTCTCTCCGCTGTCTTTCTTTTTCCTGCTCAACGATAGAACCCGTTCTTTTCGATGAACTCCGAAACCCCTTCCGGGACCAGGTAGGTGATGGGCCTGCCTTCCTTGACTCTCTGCCTGATATCCGTCGAGGATATCGCCAGGGCCGGTATCTCCATCACCAGCACTCGCGGGTCCGTGGCGTGCCTCTCCTTCTCGGCCTGCGGGAGGGATTCCTCCAATCTCTTCAGGTCATAGCCGGGACGGGTGGCAGCTATGAACGTGGCCTCAGCCAGAACCTGCTCGGGCTCCTTCCAGGTGAGTATCTCGAGGATGGCGTCGGCTCCCGTGATGAAGTATATCTCGGTGTTCCTGCCGTATACGCGGTGCAGCTCCCCTACGGTGTCGATGGTGTAAGAGGGGCCCGGGCGGTCTATCTCCATGCGCGAGACACTGAAATGGGGATTAGTGGCGGTGGCGATCACCGTCATGAGGTAGCGGTCCTCCGCCTCCAGGCTCCTGCGGTCTTCCTTGTGCGGAGGGCTGCCGCTGGGGATGAAGAGGACCTGATCGAGCTGGAACTGCTTCCAGGCTTCCTCCGCCGTAACCAGGTGGCCGTTGTGGATAGGGTCGAAGGTCCCGCCCATGACCCCGATGCGTTTGACCCTCAGCTTGCCCATTTCAGGACCTCACCTGTCCGTTGCCGTAGATGATGAACTTGGTGGAGGTGAGCTCGCGCAGGCTCATGGGGCCGCGGGCATGCAGCTTCTGCGTGGATATGCCGATCTCAGCCCCCAGCCCGAACTGGCCCCCATCGGTGAAGCGGGTGGATGCGTTCACGTAGACGTCCGCCGCGTCGACCTCGGCCGTGAAGCGCCGTGCCGCGTCGAGGTCGGAAGTGACGATGGCTTCGGAATGCCGCGAGCCGTAGGTGTTGATATGCGCGATGGCCTCCCCCAGGGACGGCACTACCCTTACGGCCAGGATGAGGTCCAGGTATTCCTCGTACCAGTCGTCCTGGGTGGCCGCAGCTATGCCCTGCAGCATCTCCCGCGTGCGCTCGCATCCGCGCAGTTCCACCCCGCGCTCCTCCAGCGCCCTCCGCACCCGGGGCAGGAACTCGGCCGCCACCGCCTCGTGCACCAGCATGGTCTCCATGGCGTTGCACACGCCGGGCCTGTGGGTCTTGGCGTTGACCGCGATCCTCTCCGCCATGTCCAGGTCGGCGGAGGCATCGACGAAGGTGTGGCAATTACCCACCCCGGTCTCGATAACCGGTACCGTGCTCTCCTCGACCACGGTGCGGATGAGCCCGGCACCGCCGCGCGGGATGAGCACGTCCACATAGTCGCGCAGGCGCATGAGCTCCTTCGCCGATTCCCGGTCCGCGAGGGGGACCAGTTGTATGCACCCCGCGGGTAGTCCAGCCGCCTCGCCCGCGCGGGAGATGACCTCGGTGAGAAAGCGGTTCGAGTTCATGGCCGAGGAGCTGCCGCGCAGGATGACCGCGTTGCCGGACTTCACGCATAGGCCGGCCGCATCCGCGGTGACGTTGGGCCGCGCCTCGTAGATGATCCCCACCACCCCCAGAGGGACTCGCACCTTGCTTATCTCCAGGCCGTTGGCTAGCCTCCACCCGGCCACGACCTCACCCACCGGGTCCGCCAGGGCAGCCACTTCTCGCAAGCCGCGTGCCATCTCCTCCACCCTCTTCTCGCTGAGGGTGAGGCGGTCGAGGAGGGCATCGCTCATGCCGCTTCCCATCCCTGCCCTGCGGTCCTCCTCGTTCGCGGCGAGTATCTCTTCCACCCGCGAGGTGAGGGCCTGCGCCATCTCCTCCAGGGCGTGGTTCTTTATCTCTGCCGTGAGCACGGCGAGCCTGCGCGCGGCCCCGCTGGCACGTATCCCCAATTCCTCGACTATGTTCATGCTATCCTCCGTCTAATTCTTGGATATGCGCTAGGTGTTTTCCTGCCTTTCCCGTATGCCGCCGCCTCTTGCGGTGCAACGCCGACAGCGACTCCTCCCCTCACTCATCCTTCGCTACGATCACCAGGTAATCGCGGTGAATGACTTCCTCGCATTGCTCGCCCCCCAGGCGGCGAGCCGCCTCATCCGTGCGCAGCCCCTTTACCTCGCGCAGTTCCGTTGCGGAGAGGCCGCAGAGGCCCCGCGCTATCTTCCTGCCACTCTCGTCAACAACCTCGACGGCGTCGCCCGGCGCGAAGTTCCCGCGGCACTCCAGCACTCCCGCCGGCAGCAGGCTTTTCCCTCCATGCAGGAGGGCCTCGCGCGCCCCCTCGTCGACGACTATCGTCCCCGTGGGGCGGCTGCCGAAAGCGATCCAGTGTTTATGGTCCCGCATCCTTTTCTTTCCAGGATGGAAATACGTACCAACCATTTTTCCCTGCGTGATCGCGGACAGCACGTCGCGATCCCGCCCCCGCGCCATCACCACGCCCATCCCGGAGACGGTGGCTATGCGTGCCGCTTCCAGCTTAGCCGCCATCCCGCCCGAGGAATACTCCTCCATGGCCTTTCCCGCCGACTTGATCATTTCCGGGGTGATCTTCTCGACCTCGTGTATGATGCTGGCTCCCCGGTCCCGTTTGGGGTCCGCGGTGTACAGGCCCTTGATATCGGAGAGCATGATCAGGAGGTCAGCATCGGTGAGCACCGCGACCAGGGCGGCCAGCCGGTCGTTGTCGCCGAAGCGGATCTCCTCCACGGCTACCGTGTCGTTCTCGTTGACCAGGGGGACCACGCCCTGCTCCAGCAGGCGCCGGAAGGTGTTGCGTGCGTTCAGGTACTGCTGGCGGTGGGCGAAATCGTACTGCGTGAACAGCACCTGGCCTACCAGTATGCCGCGCGCCGCAAAAAGGCTCGAGTAGAGGTGGAGCAGCAACCCCTGCCCCACGGAAGAGGCAGCCTGCAGCGAGGGGATGTCCTTCGGACGCTCCGAGAGCCCGAGTAGCTCGACGCCTGCGGCGATAGCGCCGGATGAGACCAGGATGATCTCGCGTCCACTGCCGTGCAGCGAGGAGAGCTGCCCCACCAGGTCCCGCATATGCTCGCGGTCCAGGCGCCCATCCTTGTCGCTCAGCGTATAGGTCCCCACCTTAACCACTATGCGCCTTGCTTCGATACTGCGTCTCCTCGGGCTCATCGCCGTATTGCTCCCCGCTTCGAGATAGCTCTTCTTACGTCTCCCATATTATCCGATGCATCCGTTCAGCGCCCGCCTAGGCCTCGGGGAGGAAGTCGAAGACGTAGTCTCCGATGATCACCGTGTCTCCCTCGCGGGCGCCCTGTTTGAGCAGTTCCTCTTCAACCCCCATCTTCTTCAGGCAACCCTGCACGTAAGCCAGTGCCTGGGGGTTAGAGATATCCAGCCGGTACAGCAGCATCTCCACGCGCTCTCCCTGGACGTAGAACCCTATCTCGTCCCGCACCACATGGAAATCGCGTTCGCTCAGCGGATCGTAGGAATAGACCGTCCTCTCCTCCGTGATCTCGGAGCTATCCTCCCGGCGCGCCCCTTCGACCATACCGGCCAGCCTCCATACCAGGGCTTTAACTCCCTCCCCGGTGACCGCAGAAATGGGGAAGAACTCCCATCCCCGCGACTCGGCCGCTTCGCGGGCTTCCTCCAGCCACTGCTCATCCGCAACGTCCAGTTTGTTGCCGGCCACGATATGAGGCCGCCCCATCAGACGCGGGCTGTAGGACTCCAGCTCCGCGAGGACGATCCCGAGGGCCCGGGCGGGAGAGATCCCCGCGGCGGGAGATACGTCCAGCATGTGCAGCAGTACAACGGTCCTCTCCACGTGGCGCAGGAAGCGCAGGCCCAAACCCTTGCCTTCGTGGGCTCCTGCGATGAGCCCGGGGAGGTCCGAGATGACGAAGCTCCTCTCCTCGTCCACCCGCACCACGCCAAGCACCGGCTCGAGGGTGGTAAAAGGATATTCGGCGATGCGCGGGCGGGCCGCGGATATGCGCGAGATGAGTGTGGACTTGCCGACATTGGGATAGCCTATCAAGCCTACGTCCGCCAGAAGTTTGAGTTCGAGCCTGATCAATCTCTCCTGGCCCGGTTCTCCTTTCTCCGCGAAATCCGGCGAGCGCCGGGTTGGTGTGGCGAAAGACGCGTTTCCCCTGCCTCCCCTTCCCCCCATGGCTACCATCGCTTCCTTGCCGCTGTGTGCGAGATCGGCCAGCAGCGTACCGTTCTCATCCCTGGCCTGCGTGCCCACCGGGACCTGCAGCACGATATCCTTACCCTCGGCACCGTGGCAGTTGTTACCCGCACCACTCCCTCCACCGCCGGCGCGATAATGGCGCCGCCGCGTGTATTCCACCAGGGTGTTGACGCTTTCCGAAGCGCGCAGTAGCACGGAGCCGCCCTTACCGCCGTCGCCTCCATCCGGCCCTCCCAGGGGCCGGAACTTCTCGCGGTGGAAGCTGGCGCACCCCGCTCCCCCGGAGCCACCCCTGACGTTTATCTCCACCTCGTCTATGAACATGGTCCACTACTCAGCGTCGGGTATAACGCGCTGGCCCTCCTTTCAATTCAATGTTCCACGGGCGTCAGGCCTGGCCCGTTCCGACGGGCCAGGCGCTGACCCCCCTTTCAATGTTCCACGGGCGTCAGGCCTGGCCCGTCGGAACGGGCCAGGCGCTGACCCCCCGTAAATAAATAGTCCCGGCCGTGCCGGGACCATACGTGTTGCTCATGACCCGCGGCGGAACGGAGATACTATTCCGCCGGGACTACGCTTACGAAATGCCGGTCGCCGCTGCGTTGGTACTTGACGTAGCCGTCCACCTTCGCGAAGAGCGTGTAATCTCTACCCAGGCCGACGTTTTCCCCGGGCTTTATCTTCGTACCACACTGGCGTACCAGGATCGAACCGCCGCTTACGAACTGGCCGCCGAAGCTCTTGACGCCCAGCCGCTTGGAGTGGCTGTCCCGACCGTTACGGGAGCTTCCTACGCCTTTCTTACTGGACATGTTCCTCCACCTCTCCCGCAGGGGTTCAGCCGGCCTTGGCCTCCCCCTCCTGCTTCTCTTTCTTCGCCCTCGCCGCCCGGGGCCCGCCGGTAATCTTGTCCACCCTGATCTCGGTGAACAGCTGGCGGTGGCCCTGCTTGCGGCGGTAGCCCTTTTTCGGCTTGTACTTGAAGACGATAACCTTTTTGTCCTTACCCTGGCGGACGACGGTCCCCTCCACTTTCACTTTCGCGGCCTCAGGCCCCGCCATCACCTTCCCTTCGTTGCTGGCGAGCAACACGCGATCGAAAGTAACCTTCTCGCCCTCGGGCATATCCAGTTTCTCCACGCGGATCAGCGAGCCCTTCTCCACGCGGTACTGCTTGCCACCCGTCTCTATCACTGCGTACATATCCACCTCCACGGCTATTTTATCACAGCTTAATACACTAACACGGGCTAAAACCCCTGTAAAGGGCGGCAGGGCGGCCCGAGAACCTCCTCGCTCCGTTCCAGCCCCGTACACCTGTAATCGACATAGGGAGGGGCCGCCTGCCGGCCAGGCGGCCCCCAATGAAACCTTCAACCGGTCTATTTCACGCAGCCCTCCGCGAAATACCAGTCAGTGGAGGGCTGGCATGAGCCGATGGCATTGTTCCCATCCGTCATGCCGCGGAAGTCGAAGTACTGGGACAGCTCTACGACGATGGGAGTGGTGGAGGTCACCTTGGTACTCACCTCTGCGGATACGAGGTTCTCCACCTCGTCCACGTGGATGGTGAAGCGGGAATGAGGACCCATCTCGACCTTGCGGTTGACCGTCACGCCGTCCGAGCGCATGAAGACCACGTCCACGCTGGCCACCTCGTCACCGGGGTTGAGCAGGAGCACGTACTCGTCGAACTCTCCCCCGGTGTAGCCTTCCGCAAGGTACCACTGTTTCTCGGGGGAGGACGCTCCCATGGTGGCGTGTCCGCCCTTCCTTCCCTGGTAGGAGAAGTACATGGACCGCTCGGCGATGATGGGGAGATCCGAATCCACCCGGGTGGAGACGTCCGTCGCCTCCAGCCCCGGAACCGTATCGACATGCACGCTCTGGCGCCTGCGTCCCTGCACGCTCACCTGCTGGCTGACCACGGAACCGTCCGGCTTCATGAAGCTCAAGGTAACCGTGGCTGTGCCTTCGTTGGGGTTCTGCAGCAGCACCCAGGTGTCGAAGGTATCTCCCGTGTAACCCTCCGCGAAGAACCAGCTGTTGGAGGGCGCGCTGGCCCCGATGGAATCGTGGCCGCCGTCTTTCCCCCCGTAATTGAAGTACATGGCCCGTTCGGCTACCACGGGGACGTTGGACGCCACCTGGGTGGAGACGTCGCTCGATTCCAGCCCGGGGACCTCGTCGACGTGCACGCTGTTGCGACGGCGGGAGGGGATATTCACCTGGCGTGTTATCACCCCTCCGTCCGAGCGCATGAAGCTGAGGGTCACCAGGGCATCGCTGTCGCTGGGGTTCTGCAGCAGTATCCAGGTGTCGAACGAATCTCCCGTGTAGCCCTCCGCGAAGAACCAGTTATTGGAGGGCTGTATGGCGCCGATGGAATCGTGCCCGCCCGTCCTCCCCTGGTAGCGGAAGTACATGGCTCTCTCCGCCAGCACCGGGATGTCGCTCTCCACGTCGGTGGAGAATGAACCACAGCCCACGGTCTCCCTCACCGGAACGGTGAAGCGGCTGTTGGCCCCCACGGTATACTGGAAGCTCTGATTCGATCCGTCCTCTCCCTGGAAGGTTACGTCGACCCTGGCCGCCTGTTCGTTGGGGTTCATGAGCAGCAGGTACGATTCAAAGGTATCCGCAGACTGTGCCGGCGCCGGGGCCGGTGCGGGAGCCGCGCCGCGGTCGGCGGATGCCGGGATGGGCGAGAAGCACATGAACTCCTGGCTTATATACAGGGTATTGCCCTCCTGGACCACGCCGATGCCGACGCAGTTGAAATCGGAGCGCAGGATGTTGTCCTTGTGCGTAGGGCTGCTCATGAGGGCCTCGAATGCCACTTTCACGCTGGGCGCCTTGGCGATATTCTCTCCAGCCAGGGTCCACCCGGTGATGCCCCGTGCCGTTATACGCTGCTGCAGTGTGCCGGAGACGGGTGAGACGTGTCCGAAGAAATCGTACTGGATCATCTCGCTGGAATAGCTGCGCGCCATATCGGTGAGCTGCTGTTCCGCATAGAGCGACGGCAGCCCGGCGCTGTTGCGTGCCTGGTTGACCAGTTGGAGCATGTCCGCTTCCTGGCTGGACGTGTTGACGGCCGCTAGCGCGCTGCTATCCTGGAACATCAACGGCTGGAAGACGGCCAGAGCCAGAAGAACGAACCCGAATGCCGTAATCGCATTCTTCTGCCACCGAGTGAGCCCTCTCATCTTGTTTCTCCCCTTTTGTCCCCGAGGTCTGGTGGCAAATCTCCCGTTTCGTCTGCCCATTTTGTCTGCCTAAAAACGAAACCGCCCTTTCCACCGGGCGGAAAGAGCGTCGCTTTTTACGGCGGCAGCCTGGCGATCCTAGCCGCTCTCGCGGCCTTAGACCCATGGCTTTGCGCCCTCTCCTTTCGGAAGAGTTTGCCTTTATCACCTACAGGGATATTCAATTCTCAATGTTCGTATGATTTATCGACAGATTGTATGGAACCCTTGAGTTTCTAAATCATGTGTACCCTACGGCATCCCTATATTTGATTTTAACTTCGATGGTTGCTTTCTGAGAAGTCTGGGTGAAGCGATGACGGGACTCGCCATCAGGACTCAAGCCAGGCCTGACTCCAGGGCCAGGCAGCGAATGGTAAAGAAAGGTTTTTCTCCGAGAAGCCTGGGTGGTGAGACCGGTAACAAGTGGGGATGGGCCAGGTCTTGAAGCTTGATTGCAAAAAAACGGGCAGATGGCGAAATTGCGGGATGCAAGACCCTACCCCCAAGACTCCCTTCTCGGAGAAGGATAGAAGAAAAAGGGGTAAAGTACGTGGGGCTGGATGCCGATATTAAGAATGCCAAAATATCTACGCCGAGTGAGTTTTGGCCATGACCGGGAAGCCTGCCCACTTTCCGGTCTTTCTTTTTCGGGTATTATCGGACCGCATCTCCTGCCCGCGGCCGGTGGCGCCTTCCTGCTATCCTTCACCGGGCGCGATCGGCACGCTTTCCACCAGCCTGGCGATGACTACGATGCGCTGGGCGGCGCTGTACCAGGGATGGCATGCAGTGAGCGTCAGTTTGGGTTCGCCGGCCTGTTCCAGAACGGTCAGGTCGGTCGGCAGCACGATACGCTGCTCGTATACCTCGTAGATATACCGGTTATCCGCGGTCGTAAGGGTTATCCTGTCGCCGGCCGCGAGCTGTTCGATATGGCGGAAGGGCGCGCCGTAGGTGGTGCGGTGTCCCGAGATCACGCAGTTGCCGGGTTGTCCAGGATAGGCCGTTTCCGGTATGTGACCAGGCCCGCGCTTGAGGTTTTCAGCGTCGTCCAGGCCCCACAATTCCACGACGATAGCGTCGAGACCGATGGTGGGAGCGATGATGCGGGCTATACCGTCACCCACGGCGACGTTCCCCTGCTCGGAGGGCACGGGGCTCTCCTCCCACTGCCGGAACAGCTGGTCCTGGGCCGCGCCCGCCTTGCGATCCGTGTAATAGATATAGGCGTAGATCCCGGCCAGTGCCAGGAGGCCCGCAAGTATGAGGGATATCCCGGCGATGATCAGTATCTTGCCCCCGCGACGGCGCTTGCCGCTTCCCTCCCCCGCGGTTGCTTCCCCGTCTTCCATGCGTCGCATGCCCCCACTTACGGTTCCCTGAAGACGATGCCGCGTCCGTGGCAGGCCGGGCATGTCTCCCCGAAGGCCTCGATCAGACCCTCGGAGACGTTCTTGCGCGTCATCTCGACCAAGCCCAACTTGGTGAGCTCCACCACGTAGGTCTTGGTGCGGTCCTTCTCGAGTTCCTGGTTGAGGGCCTTGAGCACGGCACGACGGTTTTTAGCCTCGTTCATGTCTATGAAATCGATGATTATTATGCCCCCTATGTCGCGCAAGCGAAGCTGCCTCACCACCTCTGCAACCGCCTCGATGTTGGTGCGCAGCACGGTCTCCTCGAGTGATTTATTGCCCACGTATTTACCGGTGTTTACATCGATCGCCGTCAAGGCCTCGGTGGAATCGATAACGATGGAGCCGCCTGAAGGCAGGGGAACGCTGCGGCTCAATGCATCCCTTATCTGCCGGTTGATGTCCAGGGCCTCGAAGATAGGCTTCTCGTCCGCATAGCGCATAACGCGTTCGGCCAGCGACGGTGCAACCAGTTTGAGGTAATGCTTGATGCGGCGGAAGGAGCGATGAGAGTCGGCGAGGATGCGGTCGTAGCTGGCATCCATAATGTCCCGCACCACTTTCAACTCGAGTTCCGGCTCCTGGTACAGGATGGCTGGTGCCCGTTTCTTCTCCGCGGCGCGGTGGACCTGCCTCCAGACCTTATTCAGATAGGTCAGGCTCTTTCTCAACTCCGCCGCTTCCGCATCCCTCGCCGCAGTGCGCACGATGATGCCGATATCCTTGGGCCTCACCTCGTCCACGGCCTTGCGCAAACGCGCCCGCTCCTCCTCGCTCAGTTTATGCGATATTCCCACCGTGCCCACCTGGGGCAGCAGAACGAGATAGCGCCCGGCCAGGGACAGGTAGGTGGTAAGTCGGGCGCCCTTGCTTCCCATGGGGTCCTTGGTCACCTGTACTATGATCTCCTGTCCCTGCTTGAGTATCTTCGTTATGTCCTGGCGTTCCCGCTGCCGCGAGCCCTCGACGAAGATGTCTCCCACGTAGAGCAGGGCATTGCGGTTGTGCCCAATATCGACGAAAGCCGCCTCCATGCCCGGGAGGACGTTCTGTACCCTGCCCTTGTAGATATCGCCTACTATGGACCGGCGGCTTTCGTGACTGACGAATATCTCCTGCAACTCTCCGTCCTCCAGCACTGCCACACGGGTCTCTTCCTGATAGCTCGCTATGGCGATCTCTTTTTTCGGAGGGGCCGGCTTCTTAGGCCTGCGCCTTCCCTTGCTTCTCTTGTCCAACCTCGGTCACCTGCGACCTTTCTCCACCCGTGGGTGGCGACTCACCTGCACTCCCGCCATCGCGGAACGATCGCAACCATTCGTATCAGGTTTCATTCTTCATCTCCTCTATCTCCCCCGTCTTGCCATTATAGAAAAATACCGGACCCACTGCGTCCTCGAATACCTCGTCAGGGGAGGCATACAGGCCGATCCTGGTCACCCCGCGATAATCGGAACTGGTCCCGCGCAGAGCCCCCAATGCCTCTAATGCGTCCTTCAGCCGCCCCTGTTCCTCACCGCCCAGCGCCAGCAGCAGGTGTATCGCCCCGTCTCCGCCAGCGACACGGAACAGCCCGTAGCGCGCCCAGCGCGACAGCTTGGGCATGGTCGGAGCAAGGGTCTGAACCTCGCGCACCCTCAGTCCCTCCGGCAGGGCCTGGTTGAGCTTTTCCCTCACCTCCGACGCATCTACGTCAGCATGCAACGCCACCTCGAGGTATTCCGCCTCCGCCGCGACGCCCAGTGGCAGAGCCGGTGAGTAGCTCATGCGCGGCCGCGGGCTGTATCCCTCGGTGAACGCCAGGGGCAGCTCCGAGCGCCGCAGGGCTCTTTCCAGCATGCGCATGGCTTCGCGGTGCGACAGGTACGAAGCGCCGCCTTCTTTGGAATATTTAACCAACAACCGCCTCAATCCATTCCCCTTTTCACCAGGCGCATGCCGTCTCCCGCAGGAGAACAGGCTCCGCAATCGCCGCAGTCCCCGAAGCGGCAGTCGGGGGTCTCCTCTCCCCGCAGTGCTTTCTCGTATTCGCCCCACAGGTATTCTTTCTCAACTCCGGCATGGAGATGGTCCCACGGCAGCGTTTCGGAGCGATGCCTTTCTCTCTCCACGAACCATGCGGGTTCCAACCCCGCGTGCGTGATGGACCTCTGCCAGCGTTCCCAGGAGAAGAACTCGCTCCAGCTGTCCATGCATCCCTCGCGCGCCGCGGCCAGCACGGCCGGGAAGAGCCTGCGGTCGCCCCGCGCAAGTACCCCCTCCAGGTAGCTCATCTCTCTCATGTGCCACCTCAAGGTGACCCCGCGCATGCGCAACCCGTCCTTGAGTATGAAGTGGCGGCGCGCGAGATCGGGAAGGGACATCTGCGCCACCCACTGGAACGGGGTGTGCGGCTTGGGGACGAAGGTCGAGACACTCACGGAGAGGCGCAGCCCCTTGGCCGCGGATCCTTCGGCCCCCTCGCGCATGATACGGCGCACCAGGCCGCATATCTCCTCCACATCATCCTCGCTCTCTCCCGGGAGCCCGACCATGAAATATAACTTCAACTTCCTCCAACCTTCACGGTAGGCAGCGGATACCGCCGCGAGCAGGTCTTCGTCCGACACTCCCTTGTTTATGACCGCACGCAATCGCGCGGACGCGGCTTCCGGAGCGAAGGTGAGACCGGTGCGTTTTACGCGCCGTAATCCGGCGGCCAGCTCCACCGAGAAGGTATCCGTACGCAGTGAGGGCAGTGAAACCGCCACGTGTTTCTCTGCCATCTCTCCGGAAAGGCTCCGTGCGAGCGTGAGTATGCGGCCGTAGTCGGCGCTGTTGAGCGAGGAGAGCGAAAGCTCGTCGCAACCGGTGTTGCGCACCAGCTCCCATGCCCGGTCATGCAGTAGCTTCTCCTCTCTTTCCCTCACCGGACGATAGATCATACCGGCCTGGCAGAATCTGCATCCTCTCGTGCACCCCCGGAAGATCTCGAGGTTACAGCGGTCGTGCACCGGTTCCACCAGGGGGATCAAGGGGCGGCGCGGCAGGTTCCAGCGGTTGAGGTCACCTATCAGGCGCTTGCGCACCGGATACGGCGCCCCGCAGGTGGGCTCGATAGAGTCTACCGCGCCGTCGGGGCGGTAGGCGACACGATACAGGGAGGGGACGTAGACGCCCGGGATAGTCGCGCATTCCTTCACCAGCTCTTCGCGGCGGAGACTACCCTTTTTCTTCCATTCCTTTACCGTCTCCAGGAGCTCGTGCACGACCTCCTCCGCCTCCCCCAACACGAGGACATCGAAGAGGTCGGCCAGCGGCTCCGCGTTGAAAGCACCAGGTCCTCCCCCCACAACCAGCGGAGTGCCCTCCCCGCGCTCGGCCGCCGCCAGGGGGATGCCGGCCAGGCTCAATACACGCACCACGTTGGCGTAAGTCAGCTCGTGCTGCAGGGTGATGCCCACCATGTCGAACTCCGCCAGGGGGACGCGGCTCTCCAGGCCGAAAAGGGGCGCGCCGCGCCTCACCATCCTCTCCTGCATATCCACCCAGGGAAGATATGCGCGATCCGCCATGGCGTCCCCCCGTTCGTTGATCTCCTCGTAGAGTATGCCCAGCCCGAGGTGGGACATGCCTATCTCGTAGGCATCCGGATAGATCAGGACACATCTGAGCGCGGCGGAGTCAAAGGGTTTGCGGAAGGCGTTCACCTCGATGCCCAGATAACGTCCCGGGCGCGTCACGCCTGCGAGTTCCTCTTCCAGGAAGGTATCCACTTCCACGTCAAAAATATCCTCTCAAAAATCAAAGGCGGCCTACAGCCGCCTCTTCAACAGCATAACGCCGGTTCGCAGCCGGCGAAGGGACCGGGCTTTCCGTCGCGCCGCAATCGCTACTTGTTGCGCAGAAAGACCGGGATGTCCAGCTCTTCGGACTCGAAGACCATGGTCTTCTCCGGAGGCGCTTCCGCCTTCATCGCCCGGCGTCCCGGTTTGGTCGGGACGGTGCCGAACTCGAAGCCGGTTGCGATCACCGTGACCTTGAGCTCATCACCCAGGGAATCATCGATCACCGCGCCGAAGATGATGTTGGCATCTGGATCCGCGACGCTGGCGATGATCTCCGCAGCCTCGTTCACCTCGAAGAGCCCCAGGTCGGTCCCGCCCGAGATGTTGAGCAGGATCCCCTTGGCTCCCTCGATGGAGGCCTCGAGCAGTGGGCTCGAGATGGCAGCACGGGCCGCCTCCGAAGCACGGTTCTCGCCGGATCCAACGCCGATGCCCATGAGTGCCGATCCCGCGTTGGACATGATCGTCCTCACGTCGGCGAAGTCCAGGTTGATCAGACCTGGCACGGTGATGAGGTCGGTGATGCCCTGCACGCCCTGCCGCAGGATATCATCTGCCATGCGGAAGGCGTTGAGGATGGAGGTCTTCTGTTCCGCCACCTCGAGGAGGCGGTCGTTGGGGATGATGATCAGGGTATCCACCTTGTCGCGCAGTTTATCTATCCCCGTCTCCGCCTGCTGCGCCCTCTTGCGACCCTCGAAGGAGAAGGGGCGAGTGACAACGCCGATGGTCAGGGCTCCCTGTTCTTTGGCGATCTCCGCCACGATAGGGGAAGCGCCTGTCCCGGTGCCGCCTCCTTTGCCCGCGGTGATGAAAACCATGTCTGCGCCCTTGATGGCCTCCCCCACCGCCTCCTTGTTCTCCAGCGCCGCCTGCTCACCGACCTCCGGGTTGGAACCAGCTCCCAACCCGCGGGTGATGTTTCCGCCGATGTACACTTTCACATCGGCATCGGACATGAGGAGGGCTTGCGCATCGGTGTTGATCGCCACGAACTCAACTCCCTTGAGTCCGGCATCTATCATGCGGTTGATGGCGTTGGTACCGCCTCCTCCCACACCGACGACCTTGATAACCGCCAGGTAATTGGTTGCGGTCTCCGGCATTTCCAGTCCCTCCTTTTATCCATTGCCCCTTCAGAAAAATCTGTGAGGCGCGCTTTCACAAAGTCTCAACCAGTACTTTAGTTTTGCTGTTCCTCGCGTTGGGCTTCGCTTCCCCTGACATCATCCATAATCTACGACAAGCGTATCCTGAACTCCTTCCCGCTTCTCCCCATTTCTTCATACTTTTTCCAGCTCTATTTTTTTGCCTTCTCGGCTTCAACTGTTTGCGTTAGTGCCCTTGCTCTTATCGGTGCCCATATGCTCCTGAAATACGCTCCTGCGATGTTTCTTTTTCCGACTCTTCCCAGCCCTTCTATCCTCTCTTTTCCGGTTGCTTTCTGGATTATTATACCTTAACGGTAACATTATACTTACAAAATACCCTAAATGTTAAGTCTCAATGTATATCGGCAACATGCGGCGGATTTTTTACGTATTGTAGCTCAGCCGGCTCCGACCGGCTTGATGACGGGATGATCCGGAAAAGAGACATCTATGTACTCGACGGCGCCGTACCGATCCACCAGCCCGCTTAGGGCGAGAAGCGCTATGGTGTTCTTGCGGGGCAGTTCCGATGCCTCGCCGTAGATGACCAGGGTGCCCTTACCCTCCAGGTACAACCCTTTTGCGCCCAGTCCGACCGCAGTCGTTATCTCCCTCAACGCGGGGGGAAGGCTGCCGAGCAATGAAGTCACCGTGGCGAAGTCCAGGCCGCTCACCTCCATGCCGGGGAACAGTAACTGCGTATCCAGATCCCTTATCTCTATGAGCCCCGGCGGCATGGCATCCGCGCTCTCCAGGATCATGCCTTCCTGGTCCACGAGATTGAACTTGCCGTTCTGAATGATGAAGGCGCTGGGTTTGCGCTCGGTGATCTGCAGAACCACCGTGTTGGGATATTGTCTGGACACATCAACCCCCGCCACATACGGTTCCGAAAGGATGGCGCTCTCCACCGCCTTAACGTCCATCTTGAGCAGATGGGTGTCCCGTGTAATTCCGGAGAGCGAACGCAGGTAGTCCGCGTCTAGTACTTCGTTTCCCCGTACCTCCACCTTGGCGACATTGAGCGTCCCCGTCGCTGTATACACCCAGAGCAGGGCGGCCAACGAGACCAGCAGCAACCCGCCCAGTATAAGGATGCGCACATGCCTGGAAATCCTTTTTTCCTTCTTGCCTCCCGATGCCTCGCCGGCCGCACGGGCACCCGCGCCCTCTTCGGGCTGCCGGACGCCATTCTCTTGCGGGCTCAGCGCTCCTTTCGAGCCCCTCTTCTTTTTCTTCCCGCTATCCTCCACGCTGCGGGGGGGGAGCGCCGTATCCGCTTCGGGCTCGCGCCTCGCGAATGCCCGGCGGGGTTTCTCCGTCCTCTCTCCCCGCTGCGCTTTTACGCTCCGCATCGCCTCCTTCTTCTGAGGCGCCTCGGGCGCGCGGGCAGCGCGCCGCGGGGGGGCGTTGCCATCCTGACCGCTTTCCGGTTCGGCTTGCGCGCGTCCACCATCCGTGCGCCGCGGCTTGCGTATCTCCGGCGCGGCCTTCTTTTTCGCGACCACCCTCGTCTTCGCCCGGGACACCCGGACTTCGGCGCCCCGGGTCTTTGCGGTCTTGTTCTTCACCGCCTTACGCTTCCCTCCCTGCATACATTTTCGCACCAGCTACGTCCGTATCCCTCGCGCCCGGGGCCGGTCCCGCATGCCTGCCGCCTTCATCCCTCATAGCACTTCTTATCCCTGTTGATCTTGAGGCGTGCCGTGCCCAGGATTATCTCAACCACCTGCGTGAAGGACAGCCCGGCCGCCGCCGCGGCCTTGGGTATCAGGCTAAGCTCGGTCATGCCCGGAATAGTGTTAGCCTCCAGGCAGTAGGAGTTACCCTCCGCATCCACCATGAAATCGATCCTCGCAAAGCCCTCACAATCGAGCGCAAGGTGAGCCCTGAGGGAGAGCCGCTTCAGCTCTCGCTCCAGTTCTTCCGTGATGGGAGCCGGGACGATATATTCCGTCATGCCCTTGGTGTACTTGCACTCGTAGTCGTAGAGACCCTTGCTGGCGACGACCTCCAGGACGGGCAGGATGATGGGTTCATCACCCAGCAGGCCGACCGTCATCTCCCTGCCCTCGATATAGCGCTCGATGACGAGGAGATCGTCGTAGGCAAGGGCCGTATCAATCGCTTCTTCCAATTCCTCCCTGTTGCGTGCCCTGCCCGCCCCCACCGTCGATCCCTCGCAGTTCGGTTTGACGATGCAGGGGAATCCCAGGTCCAGAGATACGCCCTCGGCTACCTTTTTCACTCCACGTGCGGCGATCTCCGCGGCGCCCACCACTACATCCTCGGCTACCGGAATGGCGTTTGCCCTGAAGACCTGCTTGGTCATGTACTTGTTGATAGTCATGGCGCTGGCCATGATCCCGGAGCCCGTGTAGGGTATACCGAGCAGCTCCAGCAGGCCCTGCACCGTGCCGTCCTCTCCCATGCGCCCGTGCAGCACGATGAACGCGACATCCGCCTGTCCCCGCAACCCCGCCAGCCGGGCTACTATCTCCGCTCCCACGTCGATGTCCAATACCTCGTGGCCCAATTCCCTCAATGCACGCGAAACCGCCGCGCCCGAGCGCAAGGAAACCTCCCTCTCCGCCGAGGTCCCTCCCATCAAGACGGCTATACGGCTCATCCGCCCTCTTCTCCCATCTCCCCTAT
This sequence comes from Actinomycetota bacterium, assembly GCA_003598015.1. Classification (GTDB taxonomy): domain Bacteria; phylum Actinomycetota; class Geothermincolia; order Geothermincolales; family RBG-13-55-18; genus SURF-21. Next base: position 18,339 of record QZKE01000071.1, read on the forward strand.
GATCCGTATCTCCTCCACCAACTCGATCCCTTCCCTGCGGCTGATCTCCGCCTTGACCCGCTCGATCAATGCGTAGACGTCACCCGCCCTCGCCCCACCCAGGTTGACGATGAAGTTCGCGTGTTTCTCGGAGACCATGGCCTCCCCGACACGCATACCCTTGCATCCACAGCGTTCGATCAGCTCTCCCGCCGAGATGCCCGGCGGATTCCTGAACACGCTTCCCGCCGACGGTTGTTTCAAAGGTTGGTTCTTCCTCCGCCACCTCAAGACCTCCTTGCGGCGTGCCTCCAGTGCCTTCTTGCTCTCTCTCGCGAGTTTCAGCCTCGCCCCATAGATCACGTCGCGGTCATCCAGGTCCGTACCACGGTACGCGAATCCTATCTCTCCGCGCTTCACACACTTCCTCTCCACCCTGTCTCCGCAAAGTCTCATCACTTCCACGCTCTCTATCTTCTGCCCGATCTCCGAGCCCATGGCTCCGGCGTTCATGCGTACCGCGCCCCCGACACTCCCGGGAATACCGGACAGTTCCTCGAGTCCCGCCATGCCCAGTTCTATAGTCCATTTGACCAGGCTGTTCAGGTCACATCCACTCTCGACGTATACTTCATCTTCACCTTTTCTGGTGATCCTTCCCAGGCCTCTACTCAACACCGCCACCACGCCTTCGAAACCACGATCCGAGACAAGCGTATTGGAGCCCCTCCCCAGGACCAGTAACCTCGCTTCGGAGGCGATCACGGCCTCGAGGAGACACGCAAGGTCCTCCGTTCCCTTGGGTATCGCCAGCAATCCCGCGGGCCCCCCGATGCGGTAAGTCGTATAGTCCGCCAGCGGGACCCCTTCTTCCAGGATCCCGTTGAAACCGCTCCGCAACTTCCCGCGCACTTCCGCCAGGCCCATGCCCATCAGCCCTCCTCCGGCCCGCAGGGACCCTCCCTCTCCTTGCGCAGTATCCCGGCTATCTCCACAGCACACTGGGTGATGTCGCCTGCTCCCATGGTCAGGACCAGGTCACCGGGGCGCAGGAAGCGCGCGGCCGCTTCCCCGAGGAGAGAACGCTGGGGGATATATACCACTTGTTTCGACGGTTCGGCATCGAGGATGGCGTTGACGATGAGTTTGCCGTTCACCCCTGGAAGCGGGTCCTCGCCGGCGGCATACACGTCGGTCACGACCACCAGGTCGGCGTAGAGCAGTGAGGCGCCGAACTCCTCCCACAAAGCCGCGGTGCGCGTATAGCGATGTGGCTGGAAGACACACACCAGGCGCACGGCATCCTCCAAGGTCGCGGCCTTGAGGGTCGTACTCACCTCGGACGGATGATGGGCATAATCGTCTACGAGCCTGACCCCGGCCACCTCGTCGATGAACTGATAGCGGCGCTGCACACCGCGAAAAACCCGCAATGCCTGCGCGGCCGCCGCGAAATCCACCCCCAGGGAAACGGTGAGCGCCAGCGCGGCCATGGCGTTACGCACGTTGTGCTGCCCCGGTATGCTCAACCTCGCCTCTCCCAGCCTGTCCTTGCCCTGGAGGACCTGGAACGCGCTACCGCCCGGAAAGAGGTTCACGTCTTCGCAGCGGAAATCGTTTCCCTCCCCCTCCCCGAAGGTGATCTCCCGCGCCGCGCCGCTTCCCCTGAGCGAGGCGGCACCCGGGTCGTCTCCAGCTATTACCAGGAGGCCTTCGGGGGGGAGCAGGGAGACGAAACGATGGAAGTACTCGCGCACCCCCTCCGCGTCGTTGAAGAAGTCCAGGTGGTCCTCTTCGACGTTGGTTATCACCTCCGCCCAGGGGCGGAGGAGCAGGAAGGAGCCGTCGCTCTCGTCCGCCTCGGCGACGACGTATTCGCCACTGCCGGCGTGGGCGTTGCTCCCCACGTCGTTCAACTCCCCTCCTACCACGTAGGTGGGGTCGAGACCCGCTTCGCGCATGATCATGGCGATCATGGAAGTGGTGGTGGTCTTGCCGTGAGTTCCCGCGATGGCTATGCCCTTGCCGTCCGCCATTATCGCGTTGAGCATGGCGGCACGGGGCAATACTTCCAGTCCCAGTTCGCGTGCTTGCGCCAGCTCGCGGTTCCTGTCCGCTATCGCGGACGACACCACCAGGATGTCGGCATCCTCCACGTTCTCCGCGCGATGCCCTATGAATATGCGCGCTCCCATCTGCTGCAAGCGCCGCGTATTACGCGATTCCTTGATGTCCGAGCCGCTCACCTGCATGCCCCTGGCCAGCAGCACGACGGCGATGGCGCTCATGCCCGCACCACCTATACCCACGAAGTGTATTCTTTCGTGTCCCTCCAAACCGTCCTCCTAAACCAGGGAGAGCACCGCTGCGGCCAGGTTCGCGGCTGCTTGCGGTTTCCCCGCTCCCAGGGCTGCCTCTCGCATCGACCTCAACCTCTCCTCATCGCCCAGCAGCCTGTCCGCCTCTTCCCTGAGCCGATGCCCGTCCAGATCCCTATCCTCTATGATAACGGCTGCGCCTTGTGCGACGAGTACGGAGGCGTTGGCATCCTGATGCGCCGCGGTGGCATGGGGGTACGGCACGAGTATTGCCGCGCACCCGGAGGCGGCCAGCTCGGCGATAGTCGAAGCGCCGGCCCTGCACACCACCAGGTCCGCTGCACGGTAAAGGAGGTCCATACGCTCCACAAATTCCATGGTACGGTAGATCAGTCCGCCGCTAGCCACCTTCGCCGCATCCGCCATGAATTCCTGGTATTTATCGCGCCCGACGCAATGGATAATCTGCACATCCGAGCGGTCCGCCCACTCCGGAACGGCCTCGAGGACCGCCCGGTTGAGTGAGGCCGCGCCCTGGCTTCCTCCCACCACGGCCAGGGTTCTTCTCGCCTCCTCCAGCCCGAAATACCGCCTTGCCTCCTCCACCCCTGCCGGCTCCGGTTTTCTGAGCAGGGGGTTGCCGGTGACCACGGCTTTTCCTCTCCAGCCGCGGCATCTATCCAGGGTCTGCGGGAAGGACACCGCCAGGACGCGCGCCCAGGGGGCCAGCATGCGATTGGCCAGTCCGGGGATGACGTTCTGCTCGTGGATGACCAGGGGGACTCCCAGGCTGAGCGCGGCCGCCGCTCCCGGTACGCTCGCATAACCGCCGAAGGCTGCTGCCACTACCGGCGCATCGACCTTCATCTCCCGCCGGCATCTCCGAAAGGCCCGGATCAAGTCGGCCAGCGCCCCGAAGTTCGCGAGGTCGAAGCCGCGGATAAAGCCTTTGACCTCCAGGGGGACCACTTTCTTGCTGTCCAGGAGGGCACTCGATGGCGACTTCCGGCTCAGGTAGAGGGCTACCTCCACATCATCATGCGATGCGAGCTCCTCCGCCAGGGCGAGCAGGGGATGGAGATGGCCTCCGGTTCCTCCTCCGCATATCGCCACGTTCACGCTCTTTCCTCCCATCATAGGATGCATTAGCCCCACCTTCCCGGCGGGAGACGTTTATGAGTATACCGGCAAGGCACATACAAATCACTAACGAAGAGCCGCCGTAGCTGAAAAACGGCAGCGTGATGCCGGTTATCGGCAGGACACCCGTTGCGGCTCCCATGTTTATCAACGCCTGCACGCCCAGCATGCAGGTTATACCCATGGCCAGCAGGCGCCCCAGGCGGTCGGGTGCGCCCCTGGCTGTCCTGACCCCCAGGTAGATAAAGGCCGAGAAGAGCGCGAGCACGGAGAGCGTGCCGATCAGCCCCGCTTCCTCCCCGATAATGGAGAAGATGAAGTCGGTGTGGGCGTTGGGAAGGTAGAAGAACTTCTGCCTGCTCATCCCCAGGCCCAGCCCGCTTATGTTCCCCGAACCCAGGGCGATCATGGACTGTATGATATGAAAACCGCCTTCCCGTGGAGCGCTCCACGGGTCGAGAAAGGCGAGAAAGCGCGCTTTGCGGTAGGCCGAGGTGAAGATGAAGACGGCCGTGGCGCCGCAGCCCAGCGTGGCCAGGACGGCCAGCTTGCGCAGGGGGGCGCCGGCCAGGAAGAGGACGGCGAAGACCGAGATCGCTACGACGAGCATGGTCCCCAGGTCGGGTTCGGCGATGATGAGCAGGCAGGCGATGGCCGTGACCAGTAGCACGGGCATGATCACCTCCCGCCAGCTGTCCATCCTGTCCTCGCGCCTGCTGTAGATATATACAGCGAAGAGCACCAGGGCCATCTTGGCGATCTCCGACGGCTGTACGACTATGGGACCGACGATAATGGAACGTTTGGAGCCGAAGGCCTCCGTTCCGAAGAAGGGCACCGCCGCCAGGGCAGCCAGGGAGATGACGACCAGCACGGGCGAGAACTCCGCCACGCGGTGGTAGTCGGTATAGGCCAGTGCAGCCAGGGCGACAAGCCCTACCGCGAACCACACCGATTGGCGCAGCAGGAAATAGTAACTCGATCCGTAGGTATGCAGGGCCAGTCCGGAGCTGGCCGAAAAGATCATGACCATGCCGAAGAGGAACATGATAAGGGAGACACCCAGGATGGCATAGCCGTTGCGCGTCAATCCACCCGCCGCGCGCCGGGCGGTCACGCGCTCAACGGGCACGGCATGCAGGTTCTTGCCGGCCCGGGCGAGCGGGCTCCTCGCGGGAACGCTCTCCGCCCGCCTGCGCCTGGCCTCTACCAGCGCCCGCGGGTCCTGCTTGCCCCTGGAGCCGGCTTTTCTCGCCGCGGCCTGCTCACCCACTTGCCTCTCCCCCCTCGCGGTAAGCTTCCACCATATCCTGGAAATGTCTTCCTCTATGCTTGTAGTCGTCATAACGGTCGAAGGAGGCGCAAGCCGGGCTGAACAGAACCACGTCCCCCGCCTCCACTACGTCCGGCAGACGAGCGAAGACCTCCTCCAGCCCCGGCAACACCTGCACGTTCAGCTCTTCTCCCGCGCCTTCCAGGGCCGCGAGTATCTCCTGTGCCGCCTCTCCGATGAGGTAGACGGCCCGCACGTTCCCCATCCTCCCCCGCTCCCGCAGCGTTGCGGCCAGCTCCGTGAAGCTCAGCCCCTTGTTCCTGCCTCCCAGGATGACCACCAGCGGGCCGGGAAACGCACTCAGGGCACGCAGTGCGGCATGGGGATTGGTGGCCTTGGAGTCGTTGTAGAAGCTCACGCCGCCCACCTCGGCCACGAACTGCAGGCGATGGGAGAGACCCCGGAATGATGCCAGCGCTTCGCCCACCACCCGCGATTCTATCCCCAGGGATATGGCCGCGCCGGCCGCGGCCATCGCGTTTTCCAGGTTATGCTCTCCAGGGAGGGTAAGGTCCTCGGCGCGCATCACCTCCCTGGGTTCCAGGGCACCTTCGGGGCCCGGGACCAGGTGATAGATTATCCTCCCCCCGCTCAGCCGGAGAGCGGCCAGAGGATCCGGCCGGCACGAGAAATACAGGACCCGGGATGGGGCTCCCGCCGCTTCCCGCGCACAGAGAGGGTCGTCAAGGTTGCACACCACCACGTCCCCGTCTCCCTGGTTCATCCAAATGCGGCTCTTCGCCTTGACATATTCTTCCATATCCGTATGCCAGTCGAAGTGGTCCTCGGCGATATTCAGAAGCACGGCGACAGCCGGACGGAACTCGTGCGTGAAGGTGAGCTGAAAACTCGAGACCTCCACCACCAGGATATCTCCCGGCCCCGCTTCCTCTACCGCGGTAATGAAGGGGTGTCCGATATTCCCCGCCGCTACCGCTGGCCTGCCGGCTTGCCCGCAGATCCATGCGATCATGCTTACGGTGGTGGTCTTACCGTTAGTCCCGGTGACCGCCACCACCGGCCCGCGCGCGAATCTCCAGGCCAGTTCAACCTCGCTCCATACCGTGATTCCTCTCGCCTCCGCCTCCTGCAGCAGCGGCAGCCGCGAGGGAACGCCCGGGCTCACTACCACCAGGTCCACCTCCGCCAGCAGCGAAGGCTCGTGGTGGCCCAGAACGCTCCGCGCGCCCCGGCTGGAGAGATCCGCCGCCACGGCGCGTATCGGGTCGGCTTCGGAGATATCGTTTACCGTTACCCTCATGCCCTCGCGCAGAAGCCTGCCCGCGGCGGCCATGCCCGAAATACCCAGGCCCACCACCAGCACCGACTTTACGTCCTGCAATCCCGCCATGCCGGATTCCGTGACCATCTCCACTACTTTCCCCCGATGTAATTGATATAAAAGATGATGAAACCGATGCCTACGAAAAAGCCTTCCACTATCCACAACCTGATAAGCGTAGTCACCTCCGACCAACCCTTGAGCTCGAAATGATGGTGCAGCGGCGCCATGCGGAATACGCGCTTGCCGGTGGCCTTGAAGACCAGTACCTGTATGGCGACGGAGAGGGTCTCGAGGACGAAGAGCCCCCCCAGCACTATAAGGAGCAGTTCCGTCTTGGAGAGGATGGCCACCGTAGCCAGGCTGCACCCCAGGGCCAGCGAGCCCGTATCTCCCATGAAGATATACGCGGGCGGTGAGTTCCACCACAGGAAGCCGATGCAGCTGCCCATCAGTGCTCCCGAAAAGATGGCGATGTCCAGCGAACCCTGCACATGCGTGTAGAGGTACTCGTGGTTGCGGAACATGGTGAAGGAGATGAGTATATACGCGGTCATCACGAGGATGGTGGCCCCGGATGCCAGACCGTCCAGGCCGTCGGTGAGGTTCACGGCGTTGGAGGTCCCGATGATCATAATGAAGACGAGCAGATAATATAAGGGGCCCAGGTCGCAGATGACCGCATCGGAACGGAACCAGTAGAGCTTGGTGTCCACGCCGAAATGCTGCGTGGCCAGGTAGGCGAGGGCTATGGACAGGGCCAGTTGCCAGAAGAGCTTCGTGCGTCCCTGCAGTCCCAGTGAGCGCGCATAGCGCAGCTTGGTATAGTCATCCGCGAATCCCAGCAGGCCTCCGCAGACGAGCGCCAGCCCCAGGGCAAATCCGGTGCCGGCCTGCAGTTTCTGAGCCCACAGCAGGAATCCCACCAGCGCGGATACCACTATGAGTATCCCTCCCATGGTGGGAGTCCCCTTCTTGGCCAGGTGGGCCTGTGGGCCGTCCTCGCGTATGAACTGGCCGATGCCTCGCCTGCGCAGCCAGCCCATGAGCATGGGCATGCCGAATATACATATGATCAGCCCCGTCAGCAGAGCCAGCATGACCCTGTACAAGGGTTCTTCCTCCTCTTCAGTCACTCGAGCGGCCGGACACTCCGGCCTTGCAAGCGACTATTCTACGACACTCGCGTTTATGCCACCAGGTCGACGAGCTTCTCGAGACCGAGGAAACGGGAGCCCTTGATCAGGACCACGTCTCCGGGTTCGATGATGGCCCGCAGTATCTCCGCCGCCTTGTCAACGCCGTTAGTCGTGAATATGCTGCCCCGCGGCAATCCCTTCTCCCGGGCCGCCTGGGCCGTCTTGCGCGTCTTTCTCCCCACGGTGATGAGGATGTCGGTACCGTAATCCACGGCTATCATCCCCAGCTCCTGATGGGCCTTCTCCGATACGGGCCCCAGTTCCCCCATGTCCCCCAGTACCGCGATGGCCCTCTTGTCGCGGGAGATATCTCCCAGTGCCATCAAGGCCGAGCGCATGGAGACGGGGTTGGCGTTGTAGGCGTCGTTGATGATGGTGATCTCCTCAGGTTTGCTGATCATCTCCATCCTCCATCCCGTCGTTTCGGCATTCGCTATCCCTTCAGCAATGCTTTCCATATCAACCCCCATGATCTTTCCTACCGCCGCGGCCGCCAGAGCGTTTTCCACATTGTGGCGGCCGGGCAACGGCACGGCAACTCTCGCTTTACCACCTCCTTTCGACTTCAAGGTAAATATGACCTTCCCATATTTATCCACCTGGATATCTTCGGCGCGTACATCGGCCCGGCGGGAATATCCGAAGGTCACCACCGGGCACGGGCTCGCGCCGCGCAGAAAGTCCGCATAATCGTCGTCGGCGTTGAGCACCGCCCTGCCCGTCGGGGGCAGGGATTGCAGAAGTTCGGCCTTGGCCCTTGCCAGACTGTCCCGGGTGTGGAAGTACTGCAGGTGAGTCCATCCGATATTGGTCACCACGCCCGTCTCCGGGCGCGCGGACTCGCACAACTCCCTTATATGGCCGCTCCCTCGCGAGCCCAGTTCCAGGACCAGGTACTCGGTGTCGGCCCCGCTTTCCAGCATGGTGAGGGGCACCCCGATCTCGTTATTGTAACTTCCCCGGGATGCTACGACTTTCCCGGCGGATCCCAGCACGGCAGCGGTGAAATCCTTGGTCAAGGTCTTGCCGGTGGAGCCGGTTATCCCCACAACCCTGGCCGTGATCAGCTCCCGCTGCCGGGATGCCAGCCGCGTGAGCGCGGCCGCGGTCCCGCGTGCGCGCAGTACGGCGGCCCCCCTCTCGGCGGCCAGATCCAGGATCGCGGGAGATACGCGTGCTACGAGCAGCGCCGCCGCCCCCCTCTCCAGCGCCTGTTCCAGGAAGTCGTGGGCATCGTAACGCCCGCCCCGCAAGGCCACGAAGAGTGCGCCCCTGGCCAGGGTGCGCGTATCCGTCGAGACCCGTGAGATGAGCCGCGGCGGCTTGCTCCCCTCCTGGAGCAAAGCGGCGCCGGCGGCCTGAGCTATCTCGGAGGCGCGCATGGGTATCATGGATCTCCCGTCCTCTTTCTCAAGGCGGACCTCGCCTCCTCGACGTCATCGAAGGGTAACGTGCGATCCGCGAAGATCTGGCCCTTCTCGTGCCCTTTGCCCGCGATGACCACAGCGTCGCCCTTCTTCGCCTCTGAAACCGCCTCTGCGATGGCCGCGCGCCTGTCGGCTATGACCTTGTAGGGAGCACCCGCGGCGCGCGCGCCCTCCTCGATATCCGCTATGATGGCCTGCGGCTCTTCGCTGCGCGGGTTATCCGAAGTCACGAAGACCACATCCGCCTCCAGCACCGCGATCTCGCCCATCATGGGGCGCTTGCCGCGGTCCCGATCACCACCGCAGCCGAAGACGGCGATGACCCGCTGCGGCGTTATCTCCCGCGCCGCCTGCAATACGCGGCGCAGGGAGTCGGGGGTGTGGGCGTAATCCACCAGCACGGCGAAGTCCTGGCCTTCATCCACTGCCTGGAACCTCCCGGGAACACCGGTATGGGACAATATGCCCTGCAGCGACGATGCCGCGTCCAGTCCCAGCATGATGCATGCCCCCAGGGAGGCCAGGATGTTATGGAGGTTGAAGCGGCCGGTCAGAGCGGTGGTTCCCTGCCACCTCTCGCCGCCGTATTCCACCACTACGCGGCTCTGCTTGAGTCCCGCCTCCAGCAGATCCCCCCGCAGATCGGCATTCTCGCCTGTCCCGAAGGTGAGCACCCTGCCGGCCGCCCTCTCCACCAGGCGCCGGCCGCTTGGATCATCGATATTTATTACCGCCGCTCTAGCCTCCAGGCCGCCTTGCGAACGGGGCAAGAAGAGGCGCTCCTTGGCCTGGAAGTAGTCCTCCATATCACGGTGGAAGTCGAGGTGGTCCTGGCTGAGGTTGGTGAACACCGCCACCTCGAATTCGCAGGCGTCTACACGGCGCAGCGACAGGGCGTGGGATGAAACCTCCATGCTCGCGACCTCGCACCCCGCGTTGACCATGTCCGCCAGGATCTCCTGCAGGTCCGCGGACTCCGGGGTGGTTCTGCCCACCGGCAGTTCGCGCCCGGCCACGCGGTAGACCACCGTCCCGATAAGGCCGGAGGTCATCCCCGCCCCGCATGCGGCGGCCTCCACGAGGTGGGCGGTGGTGGTCTTGCCGTTGGTGCCGGTCACCCCGACCAGCGCGAGCCTGCCGCTGGGATGCCCCCAGAAGCGGTCGCCGAGCAGCGCCATGGCCAGGCGCGTATCCCCGGCCCTGACCATCGCCACATCGGCGGGAAAGTCCGCGGGGCGCTCCCATCCTTCCGCAACCACTACGGCGGCCACTCCTCCTTCCACCGCGTCTTTAATATAGAGATGGCCGTCCGTCTTGAATCCCCGGACCGCTACGAAGATATCGCCCTCCTGCGCCCGCTGCGAATGGTAGGCTATGCCGGTGATGTCCACGTCGCCCGCGCCCTCCAGGCGCAGGCTCTCCAGGCCGGACAGCAGTTCGCTCAGCCTCATTGCGCGACCACCTTGTCCTTGGTATTCACTTTCTCCAGGCTCGGCGTGACCTGCAGGTGTTGCAGGGAAAATTCCATCACCTGCGAAAAACAGGGCGCGGCAGCCACGCCGCCGTATACCGTGCCGGGTTCGTCCAGTGTGATCACCGCCACGAGTCGCGGATCATCGCTCGGAGCCAGCCCCGCGAAGGTCGCCACGTAGGCTTCGCGGTAGCCGCCCGCGGGGTCCGGTTTCATAGCCGTACCGGTCTTGCCCGCGCAGTTGTACAGGGTCATCGCCGCCCTGCTGCCCGTGCCCATCCTCACCACTTCCTCGAGGATGTAGCGGAGAGAGGCCGCGGCGTTCTCGGAGATGATCCTCTCCCCCGCGGGTGCCTGGTAGTCCTCGAACCCGTTGTCCGCGTCTATCTTGCGCAGCAGGAAATGCGGCGTCACCCTGGTGCCGCCGTTGGCCACCGCGGCGGTGAGCACCGCGAGTTGCAGCGGCGACACCGATATGCCCTGGCCGATGGCGATGGTGGGCAGGGAGGTAAGCGACCAGTTCTCCAGCTCCGGCACCATCCCGGGATTCTCTCCCGGGAAGTCAATCCCCGTCAGCTCTCCCAGCCCGCACTTCTCTATATATGCGCTCAGCGCCTCCTTGCCCAGTGCCTGAGCCGTCTTTATGGTCCCTATGTTCGAGGAGTAGGCAATGATCTCCGTGAAAGTCATGTCGCTCTTGGGCATGGGATGGTCGTCGGTGAACTCGTATTCGCCTATCTGGATGGAGCGGGGCACATTGATCACCGAACCCGGCGCTACCACTTGTTCCTGCAGGGAGGCCATGGCGGTGAGGATCTTGAGCACCGAACCGGGCTCGAAGGCATCCGTAACCGGCTGCGTCCTGGTTATCTCCGCCGGCACCAGGTAGGAGAGATTGAGGTCGAAGTCGGGGATCACGGCCATGGCCAGTATCTCCCCCGTGCTGCAATCCATGACTAGACCCGATCCGCTCCTGGCGCCGCTCTCCTCCACCGCGGCGGCCAACTGCTCCTGTAGCTTGAACTGGATCTCCGCATCTATGGTGAGTTGTATATCGCGGCCATCCACCGGCGATGCGATCATCTCGGTAACCCCCGGTATCGGCTCGCCCATGGGATCGAGTTCCACGCCCGCCTCTCCCGCTTCGCCCGCCAGGTCGGCATCGTATTGCAACTCCAGTCCGGAGAGGCCGACGTTGTCCGTGCCCACGAAGCCGATGACCTGCGCCGCCAGCGCCCCCTGCGGGTAGTACCTCTTGCTCTCTTTCTCCAGGCCTATCCCGGCCAGATCCAGGGCCTCGATCTCCTCGGCGACCTCGGGGCTGACCTTCCTTTCGAGATACACAAAACCTCCGGAGGAGCGCAGTTTTTCCTCTACCTCCTCCCGCGGCTTCTGCAGCACCAGCGAGAGCTCCGCAGCCGCCAGTTGCGCGTCCTCGACCAGGTAGGGGGTGGCGTAGATGGAGTACGCTTCCTTGCTGATGGCCAGGACTTCTCCTTCACGATCCAGGATGCAACCGCGGCGTGGGTTGAGGTCGGTGAGTTGATATCTCTGTTCCTCGGCGATGTTTTTGAAACGGTCCGCCTTGACTACCTGGAGGTCGACGAGGCGGTAGGCGATCAAGCCCATACCCAACAGCAGTACCAGGGCTGCCAGGTTCATCCTGGCATCCCTTTTTCTTCCTTTTGACACCTCGTCCTCCCTGGATGCCTCCGCTTTGCTGCCTTTACAACGGGGTTCGCCGTATCGCCGTTAAAGACCTTTCTGCTCGCACTGCTAAAACGCCGTTACGTCCCCCCTTGTGATGCGTCGCTTACCATTCCCTCCTCTTCGCTATGCTCTTCCCCATCCTGCAGTTTCGCGGTTTTGTAGGCAGGGGTCTCCAGGTATTCGGCCTGCGTTATCTGAACCATCTTCAACTGTTCGACCGCGATCTTTTCGACGCGCGCCGGCGATTCCAGCGATGCTATCTCGACCCTCATCGCCTCCTGCTGGCGCCTCTCCAGCTCTACCTGCTTCTCGACTTCCCGCACCTTGATCTCGTTCTGCACCACCATGACGTGAAGGCAGATGCTGAGTATGAACAGCCCGCTGACGAAAGCCGCCACGCAGATGAAACAGAGGAAGACGAGGCGCATCCTGCGCCGGTCCGCGGCGCTCTTACGCTCGCGCGCCACTTCCTCCGTCCGCCCGCGACGCTTCTCCTCTTGGGCCGTGTATTCCCGCTCTTTCCATTCCAGCGCCAGCGACATACCTACCTACCTCTTGCGTGCCGCCCGCAGTTTCGCACTGCGGGCACGCGGGTTCTCCTCGATCTCCCGCAGCGAGGGCTGCAGCGGTTTCGGCGTGAGGATGCGCAATTCCTCACGTGCACCGCAAGTGCAGTCCTCCTCCGGGCCGCACGCGCAACGCGCGCCCCTCGCGGCGAAGAATCTCTTTACCATCCTGTCCTCCAGGGAGTGATAGGAGATGGCGACCACGGTCCCGCCGCTGCCAAGCGCCTGCAAGGCCTGGGGCAACGCCTCCTCCAGATCGCGCAACTCCCCGTTCACCTCCATCCTCACTGCCTGAAATGTCCTCCTCGCGGGATGCCCGCCCGTACGGCGGGAAGCCGCGGGGATGGACCCTTTCACAATCTCAGCAAGTCTATCCGTGGTATCGATGGGCGAGCGCTTTCGCGCGAGAGCGATGCCCCGAGCGATACGGGCAGCCCAACGCTCCTCGCCGTACTCACGGATAATACGCGCCAGCTCTCTCTCCTCATACCTGTTCACCACCTTCCAGGCATCCAGTTCCTGCCCGGCATCCATACGCATGTCCAGCCGTGCCGGCCAGCGGAAGGAGAACCCCCTCTCCGCCTCCTCCAGCTGCAGCGCCGAGACGCCCAGATCGAAGAGTATGCCGTCCACCGCCTCTAGATCGAGCTCCTCCAGGACCTCCCCCAGGCGCGCGAAGCGCGTATGAAAGAGGGCGACACAGCCGTATCTCCGCAGGCGCTCCCGCGCCCTCAGCAGCGCCTGTGCATCCCGGTCCAGGCCGATCAGGCAACCCTCTCCCCCCATTTCCTCAAGGAGAGCCAGGGTATGTCCCCCCTCACCAAGGGTGGCGTCGACCAGTACGCTTCCGGGCCGGGGGCGCAGATAGCCCACGACCTCCGCGAGCATGACCGGTACATGCCTGGCATCACCTTCGTCCATTGATCTCTATGAGATGGCGCAGGGTGCGATGCATGTCGCCCTCCCGGCGCGGCCAGTGGCGACGGCCCTGCATGATCAACTCCAGCATGGTCCTTTCCTCCTCCGTCCCGGCCTTAGAAACCCAGCCCTGAAAGCTTCTCGGCGGTCTGCTCGAAGCGGTCCAGGCCACCCTGCGTGGACTCGGACCAGCGGCCGCGGTCCCATATCTCCACGCGGTTCATCATGCCCACGACTTCGACGTCGCGGTCGAGCCCGGCCACCTCGCGCAGCTTGGGTGGGATGGTCAGGCGGCCCTGGCGATCCGGGGCTCCCTCGTAGGCATGCCCGAAGAAGACGCGGCTGAACTCCCTCTTCTCGGCGCTCCCCTCGGGTAAAGCCTGTATGCGCTCGGCCATCTTCTCGAACTCGCTGCGGGGAAAGACCGCCACGCACTGCTCCAGCCAGCGGGCCATCACCACTCCCTCGTCCAGCTTCGCCCGGAACCTGGAAGGCATGATGATACGGCCTTTATCGTCCAGCGCATGTTCGAACGACCCGAAAAACATCATCGCTTCCCTTTGTTCTCCTTTTACGCCTTTCCCTTGCCGTTAAAGGGGCTTTGCCCCCACCGCCGCTCCACGCATACCCGCCCTATACTCCATTGTGCTCCATTGTAAACCACTCTTCTCCATTATGTCTATATATTCGTCCTCAAAATCGTAAAAATCAACCACTTTTTCCTGCTTTTTCGTAAAACCCAACATGGTGTGGCCATCTTCTCGGAGTGAGCACAATCTATTGAAAGAACCCAAGGCCCGTTCTGTTTCCCGAAGGGTGGGGTCAGCGGGTTGCGCGCGAAGCGTGCCGAGCCCTGACCCCACTTCCCATTACTCACTACCCAACACGGGGGCGAAGGGTGGGGTCTGCGGGTTGCGCGCGAAGCGTGACAAGCCCTGACCCCATTTCCCATTACTCACCACCCGACGTAGGGGCGAAGGGTAGGGTCTGCGGGTTGCGCGCGAAGCGTGACAAGCCCTGACCCCATTTCCCATTACTCACCACCCGACGTAGGGGCGAAGGGTAGGATCAGCGGGTTGCGCGCGAAGCGTGACAAGCCCTGACCCCATTTCCCATTACTCACCACCCGACGTAGGGGCGAAGGGGCAAGGCCGTCAGGTACTCTGTAGCATATCAGGATGATATGGGGAGGAGGTCCTGGGGCGCCTCGGTGGCCTGTGCCTTGCCTCTCAACCATTTCTCCACCAGGTAGGGCTTGAGCCACTCGAACTCCTCCGCCTGGCGCTGTACGAGCTGTTCGGCCTCCATGGAGGTCATGTTGCGCGTGCGGATGGCGTTGTCGGCGGTGCGGGCGCAGTAGAGGGGCACCAGGGACTGCACGAGTTCCCGGCGGGATACGTCGCAGTCGAAGTTATAGGCCACCGCGAAATCGTAGACGATCTTCGCCCACAGGTTCTCAGGAAACGAGAATTCCTCTTCCTTCAATGCCTGCATGGCGAAGGACACCTCCAGCATGTTCGCGGGCTCCAGCACGCGTTCCCACAGCTCGCGGTAGTCCGGGTGGCCGGACTCGAAATGGTCGATGAGGTTCTCCACGCTGATCTCCATGATGGCCGGCTCCTCGTATCTCACATCTCCGAAGGTGCGTACCGCCGTGGAGCCCCTCACCCTCATCCACTTCACCTCGTGCACCCCCATGAGGTAGAAGATGGTGGAGGCCACCTGCGTGAACATGGAGCCGAGGTCGCTGCCCGGATCCTTGACGTTGTGTATCTTCACCCCCATGGCCGACTGGCAGACGCGGAAGCCCTCGGTGAGGGCGGTGGTGGTCATCCAGATGTCGATGCCGAACTTGGCGATATCCGTCTTCCACACGTCCATGTGGGAGAAGAGCAGGGCCAGGGAGCCGGTGAAGCCGAAGTCTCCGCCGATGGGCTGGCGTATGCGCCTGCCGTACAGCGCCTGCGTCAGGGGATAGGCGAGGCCGTTGGTGATGGTGCCGTCGTACTTGTGGCGTATGTAGTACGGCGCCACGAAGCCGTAGCTGTTGTTCCATACCGGCTCCCCCAGCAGCCGGATCCATTCGGGGGTGATGCTGCGCAGGTCCGAGTCGACCACGATGCAGATGCGCGCCCGCAAGCGGCTGGCGATCTCGAAGATGGCGTTGAAAGCCGATCCCTTGCCCGGCAGGCCCCTGTAAGGGGTGACGATCTTCTCCACCTCGGGGGGGACGGGCGTCTGCAGCACCACCTCCACCGTGTCGTCCGTGGAGCCGCCGTCGGAGTTGACGATCACCGGCCTCAGGCCGGGAAAGTACCTGACCATACCCTCGGCCGCCGCCCGCACCACGTGGGCTATGGTGTCGGCGTTGCGGAAGCTGGGGATCCCGACCACGATATCGGCGCAGCCTATATCCTCGCACCGCTTGATCACCTCGGGGTCGAGGACGCTGCGCGATTCGGCCATTATAAGCTCACCCGTTTCAACCGTATCTCTCCATGACATAATCCCGCAACCCGCCGTCGGCGCACATGAATCCCATGAGATCCTCCCATCGGCTCCTCCACTCCAGGTACCAGAGGTAGGGGTCGCCTGCCGGGATGGAACCCGAGCGGGCGCGCAAGGCGTTGGCCATGCACTGCGCGAAGCCCTCCCGGTCCTCCCTGGAGAGGCAGTCCATGCCCATGAGCACGCAGGTGCGGAAGATCATCTCCTCCAGGTCGTCCGTGAGGAATCGGCCGGGATAGGGGTCCAGTTCCTCCACCCTGACAATACGCCTGCCCTCCCCCGCTCGTTGTGCCCGCAGCTTGGCGCGGCTGTACACGAAACGGTCCATGTCCTCCCGGAACCTCCTCCACGGAGGGGCGGTCTTGGGGGGCGGCAGATGGCGGATGCGCAGTTCCTTGTCCAGGAGGAAATCGCTGCCGAAGAACTTCGCGTTGACGAGGTAATCTATGTCCTCCCCCCTGGTCACGTTGGGGTCGAAGGCCACCCGCGTGAAGAGTTCGCGGTGCACCACCATGTTGCCCCCGAACACCCAGGGGGTCACGGCGAGCCTCTCCCCGCCCGCGATGATGGCGAAGGCGCGGTTCATGTACTCCACCGCCGGCCACTCCGCGAAGACGGGGTCGCGGTTCGGGGGCAGGAGATAGCTGTCGTCGCGGTTGATGTAAACGCCTGCCAGGCCGCCGACGAAGCGCCCCCTGTGCTCGCCGCCGATGTTCTCCGTCACCTTGTCGAGGTAGAGCGGGTCCTTGTAGACCTGGTCGTCGTCGAAGAGCACCGCGGCATCCGCGCCGCTGAGGCAGGCGGACACGAGGCAGAAGTTCCTGATATTGGAATAGCCGCGCAGGGAAAGCATCTCCTCGCATCCTTCGGGGCCGCGCTCGGCGAGCATGCTCCGCATCTCGCGCGCATGGGAGTGGGTCAGGAGCGCAAGCGGGAAACGGCCGCGGAAGGGGTCGAGTATGCCCTCCAGGCGCGCTTCCACCTCTTCCTCCAGGTTGGGATGGGTGGCCGCGCCCAGGACCACGACGCGGAAATCCGGGTAGGAGAGGAGGCCGATGCTCTCCAGGGCGCGCGCCAGGGTACCCTCCGCGTCCAGGGGGGTGGGATGGTCGTAGACAATATCCTCTTCGTTGAAAGGTTCCCCGGACCTCCTCCCCCAGTAAGAGGGGATGACGATAGTTAACTCTGCCTGCTTCTCCACTGGGCGTATCATCCTCACCTTTCCATTCGCATCTGTATGACCTGCATATATAGATTACGTGCAGGCCGCATTACCGGCCTTTGCTTATCCCTATTTCTCGGGATTTCTGTGGCGGCGCTTGAACAGCACCGTCCACTTTAGAGGGAGCGCGGCCGCCCTCCGTTCCAACTCGCGGACCACGCCGCCCCACAGCCTGTTATCATACACGATTGTCGTTACAACGGCCTTGTGATAGGACGGCCTTGCCGCAAGAAACCTCCATAACGTATAAGGGTTCGGCCGCTGATACCCCTTTTGGTATTTTCGGTTCTCCGCTTTGCGCCTGGAGGCCCGCAGAACCGGACTTGGCATCCAGGTGTACTTTGTTATAGGCACAGCGACAGCCGCGGCATCCAGGTTTACCGCAGAATGATATAATTCCAAATGAAAAGCTAACCGGGGAATACGGGCACAATAACTCACGGGGAACAGTATTAGTGCATCGGCTCTACGCTCTTTGGTTCCCTTTATCGCAACGGAATTCCTAGGCTTTTTCTGTCGCCACGTGAGAAAGGGGCATATGGGAAACATCTTTATCAGCCACGTCATAGCGGACGAGCCCCTCATGCGCGAGATAGCTCAAGGGCTCGAGGAGGACGGCTACACCGCCTGGTTCTTCGAGCGCGACGTCCTTCCCGGTACCTCTTACCTCATCCAGATTACCCGGGCCATCGAGTGCTGTGACGCCCTGGTGCTGCTGGTGACCCCCGCTGCCCTCTCCTCTGACCAGGTGAGCAAGGAGGTGGTGGGGGCCTTCGAGAGAAAGATTCCCTTCATCCCCGTCCTCATAGGAGTGCGGCCTTCCGAACTCAAAGAGAAACAGCCGGAATGGAGGCATGCCCTGGGGGGAACGGCCATGCTGGTGGTGGAGCGGGAGGGAGTGTCCTCCTGCATCCCACGCATCGTGGAGGGGCTGACCTCCATGGGCATCTCACCCGGGGATGAGGCTTCCTCCTTCTCCCCCATCCTCTCCACCCCGTCCACCTCTGCCCCTGCCCACCTCAAAGAGAGGATACTCTCCACCCGTTCCTCCTTAGAAGGGGAGCGCAAGCAGGTCACCGTGCTCTTCGCCGACGTAGTGGGTTTCACCTCCCTCTCGGAGAGGCTGGACCCCGAGGAGGTGGGAGACCTCATAAGACCTGCGGTGGAGATCATGGCGGAGGAGATACGCCGCAACGAGGGCACCGTCGCCCAGTTCTTAGGCGACGGGCTCATGGCTCTCTTCGGTGCCCCCCTGGCCCACGAGGACGCCCCCCAGCGCGCCATCCATGCGGCATTGTCCATCCAGAGACGCCTGGCCGAATATGGAGAGAAATTAAAACTCAAGGGCATCCGGTTCAAGATGCGCGTGGGCATCAATACCGGCCTGGTCGTCGTGGGCAGGATCGGGGACGACCTCACCATGGAATACACCGCCTTGGGGGACACCGTGAACCTGGCCTCGCGCATGGAGAGCGCGGCGGAACCCGGCACGGTGCAGGTGGCCGAGAACACCTTCCGGCTCACCGAGGGCTACTTCGACTTCTCCGACCTGGGTGAGATCGAGGTCAAGGGCAAGGAGGAACCGGTACATGCCTGGCGGGTCCTTGGGGCCCTCCCCGCCCGGGGTAGGATATCAGCCTCCCTATCCCGCGGCCTCTCTCCCTTCGTGGGCAGGGAGAAGGAGCTCGACCAGCTCACCGAACGGTACATACAGGCCAAAGCAGGACATGGCCAGGTGGTGGGCGTGGTGGGAGAGCCCGGGGTGGGCAAATCCCGTCTGCTCCTCCAGTTCCGGGAGCTCCTCCCCGAGGATGAATACGGCTACCTGGAGGGGGGCTGCATCCACTACGGAGAGGCCATCGCCTACCTCCCCATCCTGGACATCCTACGTTCATACTTGGATATCTACGAAGGAGAGAGCGAGGAATCCGGCAAGAAGAAGGTCGAGGAGAGGCTTGCCGGCTTGCATGGCTACCTGGAGGAGATCCTCCCACCTTTGCAGGAGCTCTTATCCCTCGCCGTGGACGATGAATCTTACCTCTCCCTGGAGCCAGCCCAGAGAAGAGAGCGGGCCTTCGAGGCCATCCGCCATCTGCTCATTGCCGAATCCCAGCAGAGGCCCCTCATCCCGGCCATCGAGGACCTGCAGTACATTGATAAGACCTCGGAGGAGTTCCTTTCCTATTTCATCGACTTTATACCAGCAGCCTCCGTCCTTCTCGTCCTGCTCTACCGCCCGGAGTACACCCCGGCCTGGGTGAGCAAGACCTTCTACAGCCAGATCCGGGTGGACCAACTCCCGGAGGGACCCAGCGCCGAATTGGTGAAGGCCATCCTGCCCGAGGGAGAGGTATCCCCCGAGATCGCCGGCTTCATCGTGGGAAAGACCGCCGGCAACCCCCTTTTCGTCGAGGAGTTGACCCGGGGACTGCTGGAGGCCGGCTCCATCGTAAAGGACAACGAAAATTACCTACTCTCCACCGAGCCCTCGGACATCTCTGTCCCCGATACCATCCAGGGTATCATCGCCTCCCGTCTTGACCGCCTGCCCGATGAGCTCAAGCAGACCATGCAGGTTGCAGCGGTCATCGGCAGAGAGTTCTCCCTCCGCCTCTTGCAAGGGGTAACCGGCATCGGCAAACCACTCAAGTCCTGCCTCCTTCAGCTACAATCCCTGGAGTTCATCTACGAGAAGAGCCTCTTCCCGGAGCCAGAGTACATCTTCAAACACGCTCTCACCCAGGAGGTGGCCTACGAGAGCCTGCTCCTGAAACGCCGCAGGGAGATCCACGGCAAGATAGGCCAGGCCATCGAGACTACCTATCCCGACACACTGGAGGACTTCTACGAAACCCTCGCCTACCATTACTCGCGCAGCGAGGACACGGGAAAAGCCCTCCATTACCTGGAGCTCTCCGGGGAGAAGTCCGCGAGGAACTACGCCAACTGGGAGGCGGTGAGCTCTTACCAGGAGGCCATCCGCCTCCTGGATGCACAGCCGGAGAGCAAGGAGAGGAAAAAAGAAAAGTTGGGTATCTACCGTTCCCTCATAGACACCATGATGCTCCTGAGCTATCCGCAGGGAAGCATGGATGTCCTCCAGGATGCGGAAAGGCTAGCGCAGGAACTCGGGGACGACAGGAGCCTGACCGCTGTCTACCGCAGGTTAGCCGCATATCATTCCATCAAGGGGGATACAGCTCTGGGGTTGATGTATTCGGAGAAATGCTTCGATGCGGCGGAGAGGTTAGGGGACATGGACACCATGGCCATGATCGCGTCCGGCACGTGTTTAGCTCGCTTGCACGCGGGTGAAATCTCCGAGGCGGCGGAGATCAGCCGCAGGGCCCTCAAGCTACTCGAGGAGCAACACCGGGAACACCGTGTCATCGTGGGCGGGTGGACGGCGTATTCGCAGCTCAGTGGATTGTGCATAGAAGCTTTGGGGGCCTTGGGGGAGTTCGGGGAAGAGGGGGAGGTTTTTGAGAAGGGATTGCTGAGCTCCCTCGAGGCCGATGACGCCTTTGGGACCGGCTGGGTGGAATACAATCATTGTCTTGCATTGCATAGTCAAGGAGACGGGCAGGGTCTGATAGACCATGCCCGCAAGGCCATAGAGAGATTCGAGGAGACGGGCATCGAGATCGTCCTTGGTACGGCTTGGTCTGTTTTAGGGACTGGATATCTATTTAAGGGGAGTTACGAACAGGCAAGGGAAAATGTTGAAAAAGGACTCGAGCTCCAGAGAAAAGTCGGCGTCCCTATTAACCTACCGCTCTGTTTAATCTTTTTATCCCTTTTCCGTCTGGCTGTAGGGGATCTCGAGGGAGCGGCGAGTAGCGCTGAAGAGGCATTACGGCTTTCCCGTGACTATGGGGCGAAGTCCTTAGAGTGTGCTTCATTGTTAACGCTCGGTCGGGTATCGGCGGGAGCCGAATCATCACGCATTGATATCGCGGAGAGGTATATCCGACAGGCCATGTCATTAAGTGAGGAGATGAAAACGAAGCCGCTTAACGCCGGCGGGCACCTTTACCTCGGCGAGATCTTCGAGCAAGCAGGCCGCAGGGAAGAAGCTCTTGAGAACCTGATGAAGGCGGAGGAGATGTACCTGGAGATGGATGTGGGCTCTCAGTCCCACTGGCTCACCCGTATCCAGGAAGCGTTGGCACTACTGGCTTAGGGGCCGAATAATGAATACGGCGTCTGAATCGAATCCCTCTCGATCACCTTTTTAGATTATACGGAAGCCCTGAGGTTATATCTAGGGACGCAGTCTTGGCCAAAGTCGTGATTCCGTAGTGAGCCTCCACCATCCATTCCAGGATAAGATCACTGGTAAACATGGTTTCGCCATTGTCAGATTAGTGCAACTTGCCTGATGTGACCCCAGGGAAGGCCATTGCCATTATGTGGGGATTCTCGCTCCGCTGTAAGCACTACTCCATAAAACAGGCGGTTTTCCCATCAGCCGTTTATCATCATTCTTCGGGAACCAAGGCATCGGATAATTAGCCGGTTTTCTATCACAGCGATCGGCTTGTAGAGATATAAGTGTGTAGGCGGGCTCTAGTGATCGCTAGGCCAGTTGTTGCCTCTCTCTTATCATCTTCTCAACCATGGGATTTCCTTGTGCGAGGATTTCATTGAACTCGTCATCGCAGTAAACAAGAAGGTCTACCCCCACCGGAAGGTCGAAATAGGGTATATATGTCCTTATCCTCTCGATAGGATTCAGATCGCTATCGCGAAGTATGATGAGGATGTCCGCGTCACTGAACCCCGTGTGGTCTCCCCTGGCCAACGAGCCGATTAGGTAGACGGCCTTTACCTCGTCGCGTTGATCGGCGAGCTGCCCGGCCATTTTCTCCAGCTCCTCGCGCAGAGCCTTTGTGTCAAGCGATATTATCTTTGCAGAACCCGATGATTTTATCCGCCGCATCAAGAGCCTCCGATGACATACCGGCGTTGAAATAATCGGACGGCTTACCCATGTCGAACCCGTTCGGGTAGCGCGTAGGTATATAGTATGCGTCCAACTTCTGCCCGAGGCTTATTATCTCTTCCGGGATGGCTATGCTTTCGGCGAGCGATCTCAGCGCCGCCGTTATGGAATGTCCCCATATTCCTATGTTCTTATACATTCCCAGGGCTTTAACCGCTTTTTCCGCCGCCTGCTGGGAGGTAAAACAGGCCCATTCGTAGAACTCTTGTTGCATGTCGAGCCCGGCTTTTTCCAGATCCCTCTCCGCCTGGTCCAGCCAGTCCTTATAGCGGTTCATCGTACAGATGCCCCTTTCATGTTCGAACCTGCCAGGCACCATCCAGCCTCGCATGATTAATGATAGCATCGGTCGTTTGTGTTAGACAGTGATCATCAGGCCTACGTCCGGTCGCAGTCGCAGAGCATTTCACCTTTCATGCCCTTGGAGAAGCTAAATCGGCCTCTCTTTTGCGAGGGCTTCGGGGTTCATGACGTTCTCGGGCTCGCCGCTATAGAAGGAGACCACGTTATTCACGGCAATGGCGGTCATGCGGTCCTTGGCCTCCCGGGTGTTGAAGGCGATGTGAGGTGTGAGCACCACCCGGTCGAGACGTATAAGGCGGCTCAGGTCTGGGTGGGGCTCGCCGGGGAAGTTGTCCAGGCCGGCCCCTTTGATGCCCCCCTTCTCCAGCGCATCCGCCAGGGCCGCCAGATCCAGCACCTCCCCCCGGCTGGTGTTGATGAGGATGGCACCGGGACGCATGCGGGAGATCTCCCTCTCCCCGATGAGATTACGCGTCTCGGGAGTGTACGCGATGTGCAGGCTTACAATGTCGCACCTGGAGAAGAGGCCGTCCATATCCAGGTAGACGGCGATATCCTCTATATCCGGCCGCCTCTCTATATCGTAATAGAACACGCGCAGGCCGAAGGCGTGACACAGGCGCGCCATCTCCCTGCCTACAGCTCCCATGCCCACCAGTCCGATGCTGCGGCCGGAGACCTGCACCCCCTCGCGGTCCATGGAGGTCCAGCGGCCGTCCCGCAGGTCGCGGTCCCCCCAGGCGATGTTGCGGGCCACGGCCAGGATGAGCCCCAGGGCGTGCTCGGCGACGGAGCGGTTGCCGTAATCGGGAGTATTGGTGACCGCGATGCCCAGGCCGGTCGCCGCCTCTATATCCACGAAATTCGCCGCCCCTACCCCTATGTAGGACACGATCTCCAGGTTGGGGCAGTCCGCCAGGACCTCTGCGCTTAAGTTGGACCAGTCCAGGAATACGGCGTGCGCTTCGCTGATGCGCTCCAGCAGGAGGCCGCTCTCGTCCAGCCGGTTCTTATAGAAACGGTAGCCGCCGTGATCGAGCAGGGGTTCCAGCACGCGCTCGTATGCATCCGTACCCGCGATGAACTCCAGCCCGTCCAGGAAGACGAACAGTCGCTTGGTGCCCGGATCCCGCGCCGCTCGCTCGCCGCTGAGGGGCATGGCCGCCGCTCATCCTCCCCCGGTGATGGCGCGCAGGGCTCTTTCCAGCATATCGTTCTGCGCATCATCGCCTATGGTTATGCGCACGTGCCCGGGTACCCCTATGGCCTCCCCCGCCCTGACGATCACGCAGTTGGCGATGAGTCTCTCGAATAGATCGGGGTAGGCGCCGTTGTTGACCAGGATGAAGTTCGCCTGGGTGGGGATGTAGGCGAAGCCCGTCTCCTCCAGCACGCGGTAGAGCCTCTCCTTGCCCCTCTCGTTCAGCTCCCGCGAACGCGCCACGTGCTCCTCGTCGTCCAGTGCGGCCAGGGCCGCTACCTGTCCCAGGCGGTTGACGTTGAAGGGCAGTTTCACCTTTTCCAGCGCATCTCGGACAGGCAGCGAGGTGATGACGTAACCCACGCGCAATCCGGCAAGCCCGTAGACCTTGGAGAAGGTGCGGGCCACTACGAGTCTGGGCTGGCCGGCGAGATATGCCAGGGCGTCGGGATGATCTGGGTCGGTTACGTACTCGACGTACGCTTCGTCCAACACCAGCAGGACATTGGGTGGAAGGGATTCCAGCATCTCCTCCAGCTCGTGCCGGCTCACCGTCGTGCCCGTGGGATTGATAGGAGTGCAGAGGACGACGTACTTCGTCCTCTCTCCCGCCGCCGCGAGCATGGCCGGGATGTCCTGGCGGTAATCGCGCAGAGGCACCTTCACCACCGCCGCCCCCATGGTCAGAGCCGCCAGCTCGTAGGAGGTGAAGGTGGGGTCGCCGACCACGATCTCATCGCCCGGGCCGAGAAAAGCGAAGGCCATGAGATCGAAAGCCTCGTCCGCCCCATGGGAGACGACTATGTTCTCGGCGGCCACTCCCAGCTTGCGTGAGAGCGCCTCCCGCAGCTCGATGCTGTTTCCATCGGGATAGATATGGGCGGAAGGCAGTTCTTCCCTTACGGCCTCCATGGCGCGGGGCGAGGGCCCGAGGGGGTTTTCGTTCGAGGCCATCTTCACGCAGCCGAAAACGCCGAGCTCCCTGGCGACCTCCTCGGGGGATTTCCCCGGGTTGTATATGGGGAGGTCTTTTACCTCCTCCCTTATCAACCTGTCGATGTCGAAATCCATATGCTTTACCTTGCGTTGATACAGGACGGGCTTGACTCGTCTATTATATAGGGTTCTTCTACGAGAGGTGTGAGTAAAGGATGGTTAGAAGCTCAGGCATAAGTCCAGGGCCGACCCCTATGCCTGGTGGGTGTGGACGTACCCGGTGCGCTTGTAGTAGGCGACGTTGATCACCTGCGTCTCCCCCACCAGCAGCTCGCGCTGGGCCGGCTGGTGGACGTGCCCGTGGTAGAGGATGCGCGGGCGGTTCTCCTCGATGTACTCAAGGAGCCGTGCGCTTCCCTCCACCGGCCTTCCCGCCACCACGTCCATGGTCGCCGCCTCGAGGCGCGGGGGGATATGGGTACACAGGATATCCACCGGGCCCAGTTCCCGCAATTGTGCTCCGAACGTCTCGTCGTCCATCTCCGCCGGCATCATGAAAGGGGAGTAGAGGGCCCCGGGCACGAAACCGAACACGCTGTCCGCGATCTCGATTCTCCCTCGCGCCATCACGGCGTTGGCCGCTCCGTTCAACGAGGCCTCCAGCGCCTCGGGTATATCGCCATTGCCGTAGATGATGTAGGCGCGGCATCCGATATCCTTGAGCACCCGGCCGAAAATCCCGTAGGACTCGACGACGCGGCGTTCCAGTTCCGGGTAGAACCCCCCGTCCGGCGCGAGCAGCTCGTCCCTCAGCTCCACGGCCGCCCCGGGGCCGGAGGCCACGGCGGACATGAGCTTGCTCACCAGGTTCTCCTTGCCGACGACATCGGGAAGGATGCCGCTGATGTCAGCCCAGTCTATGAGATCGAGGACATCGCCGAGGATGATGAGGATGTCTTCCGGCATGATCGACTCGCACAGGTCTTCGTAGCGGCCATGGGCGTCAGCGATAAGCTTTATCGCCAAGTCAGACGCCCTCCCCGTCCCCGCTGGACCTGTATATGGCCACACCCCCACCGGCAAGGGAATGTGACGAACGCATGGCCTCCACGGCGCAGGCATAGAGTTTTTCTGGCAGGCGCACCTCCTCGGGAAATGACGCCAACCCCCAGTAGAGTTGGGGTGAACCTTCGCCCGCAACCATGTCGGCCAGTTCGTTGCGCAGGTACTTGTTCAACCTCTCGGCCATCACCTGGCCGCCGCGCCAGCCCGTCTCCGGGAGCAACACCGCGAAACTGCCGTCCCCGAGGTGGGCGACCACGTCACAGTCCCTGGTCATACGGGCCATGGAGGCCGCGATATCGCGCAACACCATACCTACCCTGTCGTCCCCCTGCATATCATGTAACGACCCGTACTCGCCCATCTCGAACAGCACCAGGGTGATGTCGTGGCTGTAGCGTACCGAGCGTCGCAGTTCCTCGATCATGCGTCCGTGAAAATAACTCTTGTTGTAGAGCCCGGTCACCGTATCCCGCAGGGGATTTTCCATCATCTCCCTGGAATGCTCGAAATGGTAGGCGGAAGCGGCGGCCTGCAGCAGTTGATCGAAGCACCCGTTTACCCTTTTCTCCAGGTGAAAATCGACCACCTGCTTCATGTCCACCTGCTCGCGAAAGAGGTTCCAGTACTCGTTGCGTATGATAACGTGCTCCTGCACCAGTCCCTCGATGGAGAAATCCTGCTGGCGGCGGAGGCGCCCCAGCTCCCCCGCATCGCCGTAGGCGTCTCCGCCGGTGTCGAAGCGGCTTGCCGCCTCCTCGTCGCCGGTGACCGCGATGACCGCCTCTGCCAGGCGCAACATCCTCTCGCCGGCCTCTCCCTCCATCACCTGGATATGCGCGGGCAGGGGCAAGCGCTGCATCTCCTGCTTCCACCGCTCCAGGAGCACATCCGCTTTTTCAGGCAGCGGTGTCATGGCGCCTTCCTTTCCTCTAAGCAATGATCTTGGAGATGGGAAGCTCGATGATATCCTCCGCTCCCCTCTTCACCAGTTCCGGGATGAGCAGGTTGATGCCCTTCTTCTCCACCACGCTCTCAACGGCATAGAAATCCTTGCCCAGGAGCCTCGAGAGGGTCGGAGCCTTCATGGAGGGCAGGACCTGCACCACGGCCTCCAGGTCCGATTCGGCCACGTTGAACTTGATGAGCACCCTCCCGCGCGCGTTCATCGCCCCCAGTATGAGCAGCCTTATCTCCTCCATGAGCCGGCGCTTCTCGCCGTCTTCATGGCTCTCCCTGTTGGCGATAAGCCTCGTAGTGGACTCCAGCACCGTGTCGATGATGCGCAGGCCGTGCTTGCGCAGCGTGCCGCCGGTCTCCGTCAATTCCACCACGGCATCGGCCATCTCGGGTATCTTGGCTTCGGTGGCTCCATAGGAGAGATATACTGCGGCATCTATCCCCAGGTCCTTGAAATACGCTGCGACCAGGTTCGGGTACTCCGTCGATACGCGCACACCATGCGGGAGGTCTTGCGGCTTCTCGTAAGGGGAATCCCCCGCTACGGCCAGCACCACGCGCACGATGGTGCCCACCGCGGTCTTGGTGTAGGGAAGATCGGCGACCTCCACCACCTGCGCGCCGGATTCGCGCACCCAATCGTATCCCGTGATGCCCAGGTCGAAGAACCCGTCCTCCACGTATTTGGGGATCTCCTGTGGTCTGAGTATGCGCACCTGCTCGATACGCGGATCCTCTATACGGGCGTGGTATTCCCTGTCCCCGCCCCTGCGCACGCTAAGGTCCGCGTCATCGAGTATATCCAGGGTCGTGCTCTCCAGGCTCCCCTTGGGTATCACTAGCTTCAGCATCTCTCTCCTCTCTTCGGCCGGTGTTCAGAGCCCCTGCTCGTCCTTCTCCTCCAGCTTGCGGCCGTACACGTCGGTTATGCGGTAATTATCATCCTCGCTGGTGAAACCGATGTCTATCTCCAGTACACGACCCCTTTTCCCCAACGACCTCAACTTGTGCATCCCCATGGCGGGGACCATGAACTCCTCTCCCTCACCGGGCAGGAATACCCGCTCCCCGATGGTCACCTCTATGCCGTCGTCCAGTATTATCCACATGTCGTCACGCAACTTGTGATAATGGAGGCTTGTCTCCTGGCCTGCTTCTACAGTGATCAGTTTTACCGTGCAAGGTTGGTTCAACGCATAGGCCTTTATGCTTCCCCACGGTTTCTCCAGCAACATATCCACCACATCCTCTGTTCACGGGCGAGTATTCTACTAGTATATTACCCAATAAGGTCAATCGGGGTCAGCCCCATCCCGCTGACCGACAGGAGCCAATCGATCAGTTCTCGTTCGCGGCCGTTCAGCTCGGTATGGCCGGCTCCCTCGATGACCAGCAACTCAGCCTTTCCGTGCAGTCTTTCTAACATCTCGTCGAGGTCATCACGCTGGTAGAAGGCTTCGGCTCCACCGTGTACCACGAGTAGGGGTACATTGGGGAACGAGCCTGCGACGTGCATGGGCAGAGGCCCCCCCTCGTTGACCGCCTTGAAGCGGGCTCCCAGCAGGCGCAGGAACAGCGACCATAACGGGAGAATCCTGCGGTAAGGCTCGATGTCCGGCAGCAGGGGGGGCGCCCCCACGGTGATGACAGCATCCAGACCTCCCCACAGGGCGGCATGGAGGAAGGCGGCCATACCTCCCAGTGAGAAACCCACGGCACCCACCCAGGGATAACCCCCCTCCCTCACCCGGGCGATCACCCCGCGCATGTCATCGAGGGGGCCGGAGAGATCGAGCTCGAGCCTGCCCCCGCTGCCGCCATGGCCGCGGAAGTCGAAGGTGAAGACGTCGTAATGCTCGGCCAGCATCTCCGCGAAATCCACCAGGGGAAGGTAACGCTGTCCAGTCACCGCGGGATGGGCCACGATCACCGCGCCGCGCGATCCGCCGGGGATACGGCGCGCCGCTATGGACATGCCATCGGGTGTGGTGACGGTGAATTCCTCGTAGGGAAGGCGCGGGTCCCGGCGCGGCATGAGCCTGCTTCGCCACGATAGCGCGATCGCGGCCCCCGCCAGCGCGGCTATGCCGAAGCCCAGCGTCGCCTTTCTAGGGTGCATCGCGCTCTGCCGCCCGTGTGTCCATACCCTTCTCTCCCTTATGCGTTTGGCCCCGCCAAGACAGTAGCGGGCAGGACCAGCAGGGTTTTGAATAATGCCCTGGTGAGGGCCGGCCTGGCGTGGAAGATATGAGCTGTATGGAACCCGGCGCTCTCTCGGGTGCCTGGTTCCGGGGTGTGCTCCATCTCTATCGGCCGCCCTGCCTATCCCCCCTCGTTTCCTCTTCCCTCACCTGTGCCAGCAATGCGTCGGCGATCCTCTCCATGGTCTGCAGGAAGGCCTCCAACTCGCCTCCCTGCATCTTTTCCAGAACCCTGGAAACCATCTCCCTCTGCCTGGCGTGCATCTCTCCCACCACCCGCTTCCCCTTGGAGGTGAGCTCCACATAGACCAGGCGCCTGTCCTTGCTGTCCAGCTTCTTTTGGGCCAGCTCTTTCTCGCACAGGGTGTTGAGCATGCGGCTGGCGGTGGGTTTGGACACCAGCATCATCTCGCTGAGATCCGTGACCCTCAACGCCCCGCTTGTCTTTATGTGCAGCAGGAGGTGAAACTGTTGCGGGGTCACTCCGTAGCGTCCGAGAAGATCCCGGAAGAGGGCGTGCCGGCTCCTGGCTATGCGATAGAAGTCCTGCAGAAGACGTTGCGCTTCGGCCTCGCTCCGGTCCACGGCACCTCCTAATAGTTAGCAATGCTAATAAACTAGCATCGCATCCATACCATGTCAAGCGGGCTGCGTCATCAACCCAGGAATCGGATGCGCCGGTAAAAATCTTTGGAAGCCTCAAGGGGTGCAAATATGCCCTTGAAGTAGCAAGCCACTATGCTCGCTGGATTTCTTCAATATCGATGCCGGGAAACGGCGCCGAGCCTGTCCCCCTCGACCTGGTTCGTCCTGGATCTCATGGCCACGGTGATCTACATGGCGGGACTCCTCCTCTCCATGTACTATTCCAGGTACTTCTTCATCTTCCTGGCGGCCATCCTGCCATTGTTTTTCCTCTTCGGCTTCAGCTGGTGCTATCCCCTGTTCCTGCCGTTCATCGTACGCAACCGGGATTTCATGGCCGACGAGCTGGCCGGGAAGCTGACCCTCGAGCCGGAGTCCCTGATAAGCGCCATGCGCGTAGCCCGGGCCAACGACCGCGGGGGCGAACTGGCCTTCCTGCAATGGATGACCTTCGTACCGGCTGCGGAAAAGTTAGGCCGCAGGCACCGGCGCCTGCCCGGGGTAGAGGAAAGGATCGACAACCTGGAAAGGGCTTTTCTCCTCGCCACGTAAGAAGCCTGAATACCTGCTCACGACCCAGGTAGAAACACCTTTTGTTATAATGTTACAGCTGGAGCGGTGGAAACCACGTCTATGCAACCCGGCAGCGGAGGCCCGTCACGGCATTATCACATCGTCGGCTTTCACCTCGAGAACGAATGCGACGGGAGGGGATGATGAAGGGGACTAAACAGGGTGCCAGGGACAGCGGATGGAACGCCGTGCTCGCGGCGCACGGCGAGGAGCGGGAGCGCAGCATCGCACGATTAGTAGAGAGCATGTCGCTGGACGAGAAGGTCAGGGAGATGGCGGGGACCACCAACCTGCTCAAGCAGGCTATGATGCTGTTCCGTTACAACAAGTACCACTTCCTCGCCGGCGGCGACAAGGGGCTGGGCATCCCTCCCCTGAAGTTCACCGACGGACCGCGCGGCGTAGCCTTCGGGAACTCCACCTGTTACCCCGTCTCCATGGCGCGCGGGGCGAGCTGGGACAGGAGGCTGGAGGAGCGTATCGGCGAGGCCATCGGCGTGGAGGCGAGAGCGCAGGGTTGCGACTTCTTCGGGGGTGTGTGCATCAACCTGCCTCGCCACCCCGGATGGGGAAGGGCCCAGGAGACCTTCGGCGAGGACCCCTGCCTGCTGGGCGAGATGGGCGCCGCCCTGGTGAGAGGCGCGCAGAGACACGTCATGGCCTGTGCCAAGCACTACGCCTGCAACAGCATCGAGGAGTCGCGCTTCTACGTCGACGTGCGCGTGGACGAGAGGACGCTCAGGGAGGTCTACCTCCCCCACTTCAAGCGCTGCGTGGACGAGGGCGTAGCCGCCATCATGAGCGCCTACAACAAGGTGAACGGCCGGTACTGCGCCCACAACCGCCACCTGCTGCGGGACATCCTCAAGGGAGACTGGGGATTCGACGGCCTCGTGATGTCCGATTTCGTCTGGGGCACCAGGTCAACGGTGGACGCGGCTCTTGGCGGGCTGGATATCGAGATGCCCATGCGGCGCTATTTCGGCCGCAGGTTGAAGAAGGCCGTCAGCAGCGGAAAGGTACCGGAGACGGTCGTGGACGAGGCGGTGACCCGCATCCTCCGGACCAAGGCGAGGTTCGCCGCGGCCGGCTCACCCGCTGCTTATACGCGCGACAGGGTGGTCTGCAAGGACCATATAGCCCTGGCCTTCGAGTCCGCGCGC
Organism: Actinomycetota bacterium; assembly: GCA_003598015.1. Lineage (GTDB taxonomy): Bacteria > Actinomycetota > Geothermincolia > Geothermincolales > RBG-13-55-18 > SURF-21. The sequence goes on from QZKE01000071.1 coordinate 49,461, forward strand.
AAGAGCATCGTGCTCCTCAAGAACGAGAAGGGCACCCTGCCATTGCGGCGTGACGGACTGCGGAAGCTCGCCGTCATCGGCAAGCTGGCAGAGCGGGAGAATATCGGAGACTACGGGAGCAGCCAGGTAAGGCCCCCCTACATCGTTACGCCCCTGCAGGGCATCCGCGCCGCGGCCGGCTCCGTCGAGATCACCTACGACAGCGGTGAGGATATCTCCCTGGCTGCACAGGCCGCGCGCGAGGCCGATGCCGTGGTATTGGTGGTGGGATTCACGGGCAGGGATGAGGGCGAGTCGATCCCCTACATCAAGCTGGGCGGCGACCGCGAGGATCTCAGCCTGCGCGAAACGGATATCGCCTTGATCGAGGCCGTGGCGGGCGCCAGCGAAAAATGCGCAGTGGTACTGCAGGCGGGATCGGCCGTCCTGACCGCGGGCTGGCGGGACAAGGTGCCCGCCATCCTCATGGCCTGGTATGGTGGGATGGAGGGCGGGAATGGGCTGGCGGCCATCATTTTCGGTGACGAGAATCCCAGCGGGAAACTCCCCGTCACCTTCCCCGAGAGCAACGCTCAGCTCCCCTTCTTCGACAAGAAGGCCCGGTCTATAGAATATGATTATTACCACGGCTACCGTCTTTTCGACAAGAAGGGAATGGTGCCCGCGTTTCCCTTCGGGTTCGGCCTGCACTACACGGAGTACGCATATACGAACCTCCGCCTGAGCGCGCAGGAGATAGGGGCCGGCGGCACCACTACGGTGGAAGCGGACATCACCAACCGGGGTGGCATGGCCGGCTGTGAGATCGTCCAGCTCTACGTGGGCTGTCCGGCCTCGGGCGTGGACCGCCCGGTCAAGGAACTCAGGGGGTTCGCGCGGGTGCACACGGAGCCGGGTGAAACGAAGAAGGTATCCTTCGAGGTAAAGGCGCAGGACCTGGCCTACTACGACGTTGACGCCGCTGGCTGGAAGGTCGAGGAAGGAGAGTATACCGTGTATGTGGGTTCTTCCTCCCGTGGGGCGGACCTGCATCTAAGCGGCATCTTCACCGTATCGGGCTCATGACCATCGATCGTATGGGAACGCATCACCTCGCCGCCAGGTCGATAACCGGGTATTCAGGCACGTCCCATGCCTGACCCTAAATGTGCCTGATTATCCTCTGTACATGCGGTCGAAGTGGCGGTAGGCGCCCAGCACCGTCTCGCGCACGAGATCCTCGGCGGCCGCCGTCTCCCGCTTCGCCAGGTGTTCGAGGAGCGATTCGGAGTCCATCTCCCGTTCCGCAAGCTCGCAGGCCTCCCAGCTGAGTATGGAGCGAACGACCCTGTCCAGGGCCTGCTCCCGGTTGTCGTAGGGGCGCACCTGCATGTCGTGGCCCTTCCACCTGGAGAATCCCGCGCGCCGCATGAGCCCGGCGATGGCGACGTTCATGCCGTTTATCCTCGCCCCGTGGTCGATGTCGAATTTACCCGGACCGCCCAGTATGATGCCGTCGTTGTAGCCCTGGCTGTTGACGTGCATATGCACCAGCATGCCGTTGTCGACTTCCTCCACGGTATCGTAGACGTGGTCCAGGCCGACCATCTCCGAGTGGCCGAACTCCTTGTTTACGCCTTTCCGGCCCAGATCGACGCCGTATTCCTCTCCCAGCTTCTTCCAGAAGAGGATGGTGCTGGCCACCGTGGGCAGGAGCATGGCCGGATGCCCCTCATTGGGCTTCGGCTCGATGGCGACGTAAAGCTCTCCTCCCTTTTCCGCCTCGTAGCGGCAGAGGCCGGCAACGCTCTCCTTGAGATTGCGGTACATCTCGGCGATGCCGGGAGATGCCAGGTCGTAGCCGTAGGATCCGTTCCAGAGCACGAAGGACGGTGCCTGCACCGCTTCAGGGTGCCAGCACTTTTTCAAGGGACCGTAAGCGAGGTCAACGGTGCGCAGCCCGTACTCCTCCGCCGCCTTGCGTTCCCCCGCGTCCAGGGAGGCAACTCCGCCGTAGGCGAAGTGGCGGTGCGCACCGGGGGTTATCAGGGCCAGGTGGATGCCGCTTCCGGCTAGTGCATCGGCGACGGCGGCCGCGTTTTCCTCGTCCACCTCGTAGTCGTAATGTAACTCCATGCCCAGGCCGATATGATCGGGAAGGCGTGGGGCGATCTCTCGAGAAACCATCTCCACGCATCCCGGCGTATCCAGCTCCCCCGCTCCCCACTCCGGGATGGCGTCCGGGGGCACGAAACCCCCCTTCCCGGCGTGAAAGGTCCAGCGGCAGACGCTGTGAAAGGACCGTCTATCCCCCATCTCCGACCTCCCCTTCTCGCTTTAGTTCATCCAGCAGTATCCCGCGCCAGCGGAGGAAAGCTTCCCCGTATATGCGCTCAGCCTCCCGGTCCGGTTCGATGACCTTCAGCTTCTTCAAGCCCACATAGGCCTCCTCCGGGTTCGCATATAGACCCGCGCCGATACCGGCGCCCCTGGCCGCGCCCTGCGCCCCGTCCGTGTCGTAGAGCTCGACGGCCGCACCGGTAACCGCGGCGAACACCTCCCCGAAGAGGGGGCTGAGAAACATGTTGGCCCTGCCCGCCCGCGCCGTCTTCATCTCCATGCCCATGCCGCGCATGATCTCCAGGCCGTAATTGAGGGCGAAGACGATGCCCTCCTGCGCCGCCCGCAGCAGATGCGCCCGGGTATGGACGTTGAGATCGAGGCCGTGCACTGAGGCCCCGATGTTGCGGTTGCCCAGGGTCCTCTCGGCGCCGTTGCCGTAGGGCAATACGGCAAGGCCCGCCGATCCCGCCGGGGCCGTCGCCGCCAGCTCGTTGAGGGCCGGGTAGTCCAGTGCTTTCCCCGTCCCGCCGAGAACGTTCCTCAGCCATTGGTAGAGTATGCCGGTGCCGTTCACGCACAGGAGCACCCCGTAGCGTGGATTCCGCGCGCCGTGATTGACGTGCACGAAGACGTTCACCCGCGATTCCGCGTCACTCTCCGGCCTAGACGTGATCCCGTAGATGACCCCGGAGGTGCCGGCGGTGGTCGCCACATCTCCCGGGTCGAGCACCTTGAGGGAAAAGGCGTTGTTGGGCTGGTCGCCCGCACGGTAGGAGACGGGGGTACCCGCCGCAAGTCCGAGTTCGGCGGCCGCCGCGCCGCTTATCTCCCCCTGCAGGGAGAAGGTGGGCAGTATCGCGGGGAGCAGTTCAGGCCGGATGCCGTAATACTCCAGGAGCATGTCCGCGGGTTTTTCGTCCACGAAGTCCCACAGGATCATCTCCGAGAGCCCGGAGGGTGTGGTGACCACCTCCCCGGTCATCTTCATGGCCAGGTAATCCCCGGGGAGCATCATCTTGTGGATGCGCCCGTACAGGCCGGGCTCGTTGTCCTCTATCCACTTGACCCTGGAGGCGGTGAAGTTGCCGGGTGAGTTGAGCAGGCGCCCCAGGCAGGCCTTCTCCCCCAGGCAGGCGAAAGCCTCTTCTCCGATGGGGACGGCCCGTGAATCGCACCAGATGATGGACGGCCGCAGGGGCTCGAGATCGCGGTCCACGATGATCAGGCCGTGCATCTGGTAGGAGATCCCGACCGCATCCACGTCGCCCAGGTCGGCCCCCGATCGCTCGCGCACCAGGGCGGTGGCGCGCTTCAGGTGTTCCCACCATGTCTCCGGGTCCTGTTCCGCCCAGCCGGGGCGGGGCGACGCGATGGCGAACTCCCTCGCGGGCGAAGCAGCCGCGGCGACGACATCTCCCGTCTCCACCTGCAACAGCGCAGCTTTGATGGAGGAGCTGCCCGCATCGTAACCGAGAAGATAACCCAAGTCGCATCCCGCCTCGTATGCCATCCGTAACGCCGGCGTGGTGACGGCTTAGAGCCTGCCACCGCTTCGCCATCTATAATATTTGATGACGGCGATCATAAAAAGACGCGGGGGTCCCGTGATGATAAAGCGCGAGTATGAAGCCCTCTTCGAGATGGAGGATACCCACTGGTGGTATCTCGGCCATCGCCGCCTCTATGCCTCGCTGCTCGACCGTTACTGCCCCGAGGCCGCAAGGGGCCGCGTGCTGGATGCCGGCTGCGGTACGGGCGGCTTTACGCAGTGGCTGCGGGATAGATACCGTCCCGAGCACGTCGTGGGACTGGACGTAAGCGAGGAGGCGCTCCTGCGCTGCGGCACGAGGGGCCTGGAGGAACTGCTCTGCTGCCCGGTGGAGTACATCCCCCTCCCGGATGCCTCCTTCGAGCTGGTGCTATCCGTCAACGTCCTCTACCACCGCGAGGTGGCGGACGACCTGGAGGCGCTGCGGGAGATACACCGGGTGCTGGCCCCCGGGGGCTATCTGCTGCTCAACCTGCCGGCCCTCTCCCTGCTGCGCGGAAGGCATGACGAGGCCGTCGGAGGCGCGCGACGCTATCGAGTTTCCGGGGTGCGGCGTCTGCTTGCCCAGGCCGGCTACGAAACGGTGAAGATCACCTATTTCGTCTTCACCCTGCTGCCCGTCATAGCCGCCTACCGCCTGTGGAGCAGGGGGGAGACCGCGGAAGAGGGCTCATCCGACCTGTGGCTGCCCCCCGCTCCCCTGAACCGCGCCCTGGAATCGCTGCTGGGGTTCGAATCGCATATCGCGGCGCGCTACGGCCTTCCCCTGGGGAGCTCGCTCACCGCCCTGGCCAGGTGTTGAGAAAATCCTGGCAATCCCGGATCCCGCTCTGGAGACATGCAATCCGTGGATGCCCGGTGAGTTCCTCCCACATGGCGTGTAAATCTTTCGCGAGCGGAAACGTTATAAAGGTCAGGTGTGATGATCCGGCGGCTGGAGCATGCCCGGGCCGTATGGCTTATTATGGAGGAGACGCGAGGAGCGTCCCGAACCGTATAAGATGCGCTTCGCGCGCCGGTACAAAGGGAGCATCGTGTCATGAAGACAAGGTCGCCGCGCCGTATCTCTTCCCTGCTGGCCATAATGTTCGTGGCGTCGGCCTGCGTCTGCCTGCTGCCAGCGGGGCCGACCGTCGCGGGCAAGGCGGAGGTCGGGGGTGAGGTGGTCGCGCAGGACGGCGCCGGCAGCACCTACTACGTGTCGCCCGCCGGGCTGAACTCCAACCCCGGATCCAGGGAAGCTCCATGGGCAACCCCCGGCTACGGTTCGCGTCAGCTGACCCCCGGCGACACCCTGGTCATCCTGGGAGGAAGGTATCCCCTGAGCATCTATGACGATGACATCATCAAGCCGGCGTCGGGGACTACCGGCGCCTGGATAACCATTAAAGGCGAGGCCGGCAACAGGCCGGTGCTGGCGGGCAGCGGCAATCTCTTCTCGGCGGTGGATATCTCCGGCCTCAGCTATATCCGCATAGAGAACCTGGAGATCACCAGCGATAACGGGGCGCTCTTCAGGACGGGCATCGCGGGATCGGGAGGAGCGGTAAACCACGCGGTCCTCAAGGACCTCTATATCCATCATATCGACGAGGGAGGCATGGACTTCGCCGACATCTACGACCTCCAGGTGCTCGACTGCCGCATCACCTATTGCGGTTTCGGCTCCATGGGCGGTCCCACCGGGCCGAGCGGTTGGAGGAACGTGCTCGTAAGCGGTTGCGAGCTCTCCTATTCCGGCCATTACTACCAGGGCGGCCCGGGCCCCGGTCCCTACGACCGGCCCGACGGGTTCGGCATCGAGCCTTCCAGCGGGCCCATCGAGATCGCCTACACGCGGGCCGAGCACAACCGCGGTGACGGCCTGGACTCCAAGGCGCGCAACACCCGTATCCACCACTGCGTGGTGGCCAACAACCGCTGCGACGGGGTGAAGCTCTGGGGAGACGGCAGCAAGGTGGAGAACACCCTCATCTACGGCACCGGCGACGGCAGCGGTGGGGCTTCGCCCTGGGCGGGCGTGGTCATCGGCACCGACGGCGATCCCGGAGCGCGTTTCGAGATAGTCAACGTCACCCTGCACGACAATCCCACCCGGCAGGCCTATCCCATCTACGTGCAGTATGACAGCGCCACGCCCATCTCTCTGCTCCTGCGCAACACCATTATCTCCAACGGTTATGGACTCGCCTATTTCGGAGATTCCGTCACCCTCGAAGCCGACCACAACATCTTCTATCGCCCGGGCGAACCCGCCCAGGTCTACGCCAATGGCAGGGAGTACACCGCCTCGCAACTCGAGTCCGGGGAACTGGGCGATGGTATCCTCTCGCGCGACCCGCTCTTCCAGTCACCCGCCTGGGGCACACAGGGCGATTATCACCTGCAGGCCGGCAGCCCGGCTATAGACGCCGGCACTTTCCTCGCGGCCCCCCTCGACGACCTCGCCGGCGCCCCCAGGCCATACGGCAAGGCCTGGGATATGGGGGCATACGAATGGTCCGCGGGCGGCTCGGGACCCGGACTCGCGCAGGTCTTCTATTTCGCGGAGGGATATACGGGCGACGGCTTCCGGGAATACATCTGCCTGGGAAACCCCGCTAACAGCGTCGCGCACTGCACCGTTACCTATCTCTTTCCCGCAGGCGGTTCCCAGGAGGAGGAGCTCGAGGTGGCTGCGGGCTCCAGATGCACCATTAACGTCAATGCATCCATCGGGGATGGGAGGGAGGTGTCCGCGCTGGTCGAATCCGACATGCCCATCGCCGCCGAACGCCCTATGTACTTCACCTACAAAGGAGTATGGACGGGCGGACACGATGCAGTCGGGGCCAGATCGCCCTCCACGACCTGGTATTTCGCCGAGGGATATACCGGACCGGGTTTCGAGGAATGGCTGTGCGTGATGAATCCGGGAGATACCGCCGCCGGCCTGGAGTTCCGTTTCCAGACCCAGGAAAAGGGAGAGGTAATCAAGACAGGCTATGCCGTCCCACCGCGCTCCCGCGCCTCCTTTCCCGTCAACGATATCCTGGGGGAGGGATACCAGGCCTCCCTGGAGCTGCGCTCGGACACGCCGGTGGTGGCCGAACGTCCCATGTACTTCGATTACACGGGCCCGGGCGGCAAGCACTGGCAGGGAGGGCATTGCGCAGCGGGCGCCGTCTCCCTCTCCACCCGCCATCACTTCGCCGAGGGGACCACGCGGAACGGATTCGAGGAGTGGCTGACCATCCAGAACCCCAACGCGGTGGATATCACGGTCAATGCTTCCTACCAGATGGGGACCGGGCAGGGCGAGAGCGTAGACGGGGGCTACGCCGTACCCGCGGGGTCCAGGATCACCGTATTCGTACCTCTGGAGACGGGGAATGGCAAGGACGTCTCCGTACTCCTCTCCTCCACCCTTCCCTTTCTCGCCGAGAGGCCCATGTATTTCGACTACCACCATGGGGATATCGTTGCCCAGGGAGGGCACTGCGCCATGGGCATCCCCCTGCCTTCCATGCAGTGGTTCTTCGCCGAGGGCTACACGGGAGCCGGATTCGACGAGTGGCTATGCCTGCAGAACCCCGCAAGCACGGACGCCCTGGTGCGCGTGGCCTATTTCACCCAGGAAACGGGGATGCTGCCCGCGCGAGAGTTGACCGTGCCCGCGGGGTCCCGGGTCAACGTCATGGTCGACGATGACGCCGGTACCGGCTACCAGCTCTCCTGCGGCATAGAGGTAGTATCGGGCCCTGGTATCGTCGCGGAACGCCCCGTGTATTTCAGCAGCCCCGGCGGGGGCGGCGGCAGCATATAGTCTTCTCCCTGCGCGACCCCCTCTCTTCCGCAACGCGATCACCAAGCGGGATTGTCACGTCGCTGCGCTCTTCGCAATACGGTTCTCCGCCGCGCGGAAAACCTAATTGTGTATATCCTCGACGAAGGCGAAGTGGATGCCTTCCGCCCTCAGCGTCCTGATCATCTCCCCTATCACCGAGGGGGTGTTGGGACGGTGGAAATGGCATATCCCGATGGCAGTGCCCTCCTGCCGGGCGATGGCGGCCAGGCGGTGCATCTGCGAACGGATGGATTCCGGCTCGTTGTGGTGATCGATGAATACCTGGCTCTCCCTGCGGGGAAAACCCAGGCTCTGTGCCGCCGTTGTCACCTGGCTGTGGGTCGAGCTGTCGCTGTCCATCACGAAGAGACCACGCTCCCGCGCCCACTCGCACTCATAGGTCATCAGCTGCAGGTCGTTGCATCCCCTGCCCCCCTGGTGGTTGTTGATGCCCGTCACGTGCGGCACGGTGGCCAGGTCGCCGTCCAGGGTCGAGAATACCGTCTCCCGGCTCATGCCAACCGCGATCTGCCCATTGGCGGAGAATGATCTCGGCGGCTCGTTCTCGGTGGGAATATGGAGCATGATGCGGAAGCCCGCCCCATAAAGGCTTTCCGCGAGTTCCGGGACCGCCGCGCAATAGGGCAGCGCGGAAAAGGTAATTGGCGCGTCGACCATCAGCCATTTCTCGAGGTTGGCGGCATCCAGTCCCACGTCATCGACTACGATGGCGATAGTGGGCGGGATGGGGTCGGAGGCTCTCCCCCCTCCCGATGCCGTATCGTTTTCCGTCTGCGTGAAATCGGTCTGCGCGGCCTCCGTTGCCTCACCCGGTGCCTGCCCTTCGGGCTGCTGCACATCCGCGTTTTCGCTTTTTTCATGCGCGGAGAAGAAGACCCCGCTCCACGGTCCCCAGGGGGAGAAGAGAAAGGCTGCGACCAGGGAGATCGTGAGGAGAAGGACGCCCAGGCTCCGGATCCTTCTCCATAAGGTCCTGCGTCTTCTCCTCAGCCTGATGGCCTCTATGTCCGGCTTGCTTTCAAATCCTTCCAAATCTCCGCTTCCCTTGTCCCGGTCTCCTCTCTATCACTGTAATACGGTGGTTTAGACGATTTTATCCCTCGATGTTCCCATTATCCATGACGGAGACCGCATCGCCCGTGCTTGCGATTCTCCTTACATTCCAGAAGCTGGTGTATATTTGTTGCAGGAAGATGTCACGCAAATGTCCGGAGGTGAAGGGATGGTCGAGGAAACAAGGGCGCTGACGGTCGCGGCGGTACAGATGGAATCCGCGAACGGCGATATCCCGGGAAACCTCGCGCGCGCCACCGGCCTGGTGGAAGAAGCGGCGGGGCGCGGCGCGAGGCTCATCGTGTTGCCGGAGTTCATGCCCACCGGGTACCTCTTCACCAAGGACATCTGGGACGCGGCGGAAGCCGGGGAGGGCCCGACCATGCGCTGGCTGCGGGAGAACTCCAGGAGGCTGGGCGTGTGGTTGGGGACCAGCTACCTCGAGGCCGAGGGCGAGGACTTCCTCAACAGTTTCGTCATCACCAATCCGCAAGGAGAGGTGGACGGGCGGGTGCGCAAGCAGACGCCCGCCTTCGCCGAGGCCTACTTCACCCGGGGCGAAGCAGGCTCGCATGTCATCGACACGGACCTGGGCAGGATCGGGGTGGGCATATGTTACGAGAACCAGCTCGCCTACACGCCCCAGCTCATGTACTTGCAGGGAGTGGACCTGCAGGTCATGCCGCATTCCGCCCCATCCCCCATGCCCAATCCCTTCTTTCCCGCCTGGGCCGTCGCGAGATACAACGATAGCCTGAGGAAGCTGCCCTCCTATTATGCCAACATGCTCGGCATACCCATAATCTTCATCAACAAGTGCGGTCCGTGGGTTACCCCCGTCCCCTTCATGCCCTTCCTCACCCAGAGGTCGACCTTCCCCGGCCTCTCCGCCATCGTCGACTCGAACGGCGAGACCAGGGCCCAGTTGGGTGACGGGGAGGGGGTCATCGTCGAAGAGGTGGTCCTGGATCCCCGCCGCAAGACGGGTTTGCGCCCCCCCTGCTACGGCCGCTGGTCCAGGAAGATGCCCTGGGTGATGAACCAGTTCCGGCTCATCGAGGCCATGGGGAGCGCATGGTACAGGCACAGCGGCGAGCGCAGGCGCCGGGCGAGGGAGATATCGTCATCCCCTCCCTGAAAAGTCCCGGCGGGCGGCTGCCCGCAGCGGATGTAACGTAGACTCCCCGCTATTGTTCGAATTCCTTGAACTCTTTGAGTTGCTTCTTCGCTCTCTTGACGAATTTGCCGAACTGCCTGTCCTTGTTCTTCTTTTCCAGGCTGCTCATCTCGTAATACTCGGCTTCCTTTTTCAGCCTGGCATAGTTCAGGATCGCCGCTTCGTCCAGCTCGCCGTTTGTGACGGCCTCCCGCACGGCGCATCCCGGTTCGCGCATATGGGTACAGTCCTTGAACCTGCATGCGTGTGACAGGGCGGCTACCTCGGCGAATACGTCCCTTATCCCGGCGTGCGAGCCCGTCATGCCGATTTCCCTCATCCCCGGGTTGTCGATGACGATCCCTCCGCCCGCCAGGAAATACATCTCCCTGGCCGTCGTGGTGTGCCTGCCTCTGCCGGTATGACGGCTGATATCTTCGATCCTGATAACCTCTCCCCCAAGCAGCCTGTTTATCAACGATGACTTTCCCACTCCGGAGGACCCGAGAAAGCAATAGGTGTTACCCCTGGAGATCCTCGAGGAAATTCCGTCCAAACCCTCGGCGAGAAATGCGCTGGACTGCACGAAGTCGACATCTCCCAGCCTGGCTCTCACCTGTGCCGTTTTCAAGTCGAGTTCCTCCAGCGGGATCAGGTCGATCTTGTTCAAGACGACGACCGGCTCGATGCCGCCATCTCTCGCGATGGCCATATACCGTTCGAGACGATTGAGGTTGTAATCTCTGTCAATGGATTCGACGATGAACGCCACATCGATATTAGTCGCGATGACCTGCGCCTCCAGCTGGCCGCTGTACTTTCTCTGCAATATCGTTTTTCTCCGCAATACGCCATTGATGATGGCGCTTTCCGCGTCCATCTCGGTGATGGCGACCCAGTCCCCTACCGCCGGATAGTCTTCTCTCGATTGGGCTGTGAACATGTGCCTCCCGGTGACTTCCGCCAGGTATACACCGGCTGGATTCTTGACTTTATACGCGCCCCTATGCTCCGCGATGACCCGCGCCACGGCATAACCATCCAGCCCCAAGCCCTGGCGGCTGGATGCGAAGAATTCACCGTATCCCAGATCCTCGAGTTCGCACGACATTTCCTGTATGACCTCCAGATACCTCTATTCTACCGATGGTAGTGGAGTGGACCGTAATACATCAAGTAAGTCGCAGGCATCCGGGGCTTCGCGGATGCCATCAAGTCCGTTGCGGAGCGGTCCCGTCATGTGCCGGGACTGCCGATGGAGTCGTGGCCTCCGGTGCGGTTGCCCCAGTAGACGGCGCGCTCCGCCACCACCGCTTTGTCGGCTTCCACCTTGGTGGAGACGTGGAAGGAG